>NZ_JBICSQ010000096.1:0-28255 GCF_043197175.1 Amycolatopsis sp. NPDC049252 | reverse complement strand
GCCGGCGGGATCTTCAAACCGCGCCACACCACGGCGGCACGGCTTGAAGATCCCGAGACGGCTTGACGCGATCAACAACTGCAAAACAGCAGGTCAGCCCGATACCGCCTACTTGTGCCAGAACCTGACGCCGCTCCACGTCACGGTGATCGGGCCCGCGCCGCTGGAGGTCCGGTAGCTGCCGAACTTGTCGTAGTAGCTGCCGCTCGGGCTGGAGATCGTCTGCTGGAGCGAGCCGTTAATGTACACCTTGTGCGAGCTGCCGACCTGGTTGATCGTGTTGACCCGCACCGAGGTACCGACGGTCGCGCCGCTGCCCAGCGTCGCCCCGCCTTCCACGGCGTACATCCGGCCGCCCTTCTCGACGGCCAGCAGGAAGTACGGCCCGGCGTCCGAGCCGTCCCGGAAGGTCTGCTTGAGACTGATCCGGGTGCCGGTCATGCTGGTGATCTTGAAGGAGCCCTCGAACTGGTGGGTGCCGCCCGTGTACGTGTCGTAGCGGCGTTCCGCCCGCTGCTCACCGCTGCTGCTGGAGCAGGTGAGCTTGAAGGTGAGCCCGGACGTCGAGCCGCAGCCGACGTTCTGGGTTTTGTAGCCCGGCGAGTCCGAGGTCCACGTACCGCCTCCGACCTGGGCTTCCGCCGTCGGGGCGAGCACCGCCAGCCCCGCTGCGACCGTCACGAGCACTCCCGCACCGCGAAGTCTGCGCACCGTCCAACCTCCTGTGTGACCAGAGGCGGCGGTGACGGGACATAGGTTCAGACCTTTGTCCGGCTTGAGAAGACTGTACGAGCCGGGGGCCCCGCGGACAAGACCCACTTCCCCCCGGACAAACGCGTCAGAAGTTTTCCCGCGCGTGCTGTCGAATCCTGCGGAGCCCGTTCGACACACTGGTGAAAGCAAGCTTGATCAACCAAGGAGCACCCCATGCGCACCCTGATCTCCACCTCGTTCGTCTCGCTCGACGGCGTCGTCGAAGGACCCGGCGGCGAGCCGGGCTACCGCAACTCGGGCTGGACCTTCAAGGACATCGAGTTCGACCCGGCCGCCTACGCGATCAAGGGCGCCGAGCAGGACGAAGCCACGGCACTGATGATGGGCCGGGTCAGCTACGAGGCGTTCGCGCCGGTGTGGCCGGGCATGACCGTCGAGTTCGCCGGGTACAACGCGATGCCGAAGTACGTCGTGTCGACCACGCTGCAGGAGTCCGACCTGGTCACGAACTGGGGCGAGACCACCATCCTCCGCTCGCTGGACGACGTCGCCGCGCTCAAGGAGACCGAGGGCGGCCCGATCATCGTCAACGGCAGTGCCGCCCTGAACCGGGCCATGGCCGACGCCGGCCTGATCGACCGCTACCACCTGCTGCTGTTCCCGGTCCTGCTCGGCGCGGGCAAGCGGCTGTTCAGCGACACCGACAAGGACAAGCAGAACCTCAAGCTGGTCAGCAGCGAGGCGTACGGCAACGGGATCCAGAAGCTGGTCTACGACGTCGTGAAGTAGAACAAGTGTTCGACTGTGGTGTACGGTCGGGGCATGACGACACCGACACTGCAGGCATCGCTGTTCGGTGAGTCGGGCCCCGTCACCCTCCACCCGCTCGCCCCCCGGCGCACCGGCCTGGGCGCGGGCGCCTGGGTCGACGTGCAGCCCGGCTGGCTCGACGGCGCCGACGAGGTGTTCACCGAGCTGGTCACCGGCGTCCCGTGGCAGGCGGAGCGGCGGCGGATGTACGACCGGCTGGTCGACGTCCCCCGGCTGCTCTGCTTCTACCGCGAGGCCGCCCCGCTCCCCCACCCCGTGCTGGCCGAGGCGCGCGCCGCGCTGAGCGAGCACTACGCGGGCGAGCTGGGCGAGCCGTTCCGCACGGCCGGCCTGTGTTACTACCGTGACGGCCGCGACAGCGTCGCGTGGCACGGCGACACGATCGGCCGCGGCAGCACCGAGGACACGATGGTCGCGATCGTCTCGGTCGGTGCCGCGCGCCAGCTCGCGCTGCGCCCCCGCGGCGGCGGCGAGTCCCGGCGCTACGCGCTGGGCCACGGCGACCTGATCGTGATGGGCGGCTCGTGCCAGCGCACCTGGGAGCACGCGATCCCGAAGACGAACCGCGCGGCCGGGCCGCGGATCAGCATCCAGTTCCGGCCGCGCGGGGTTCGCTGAGCACTCCATGGAGGATGGGCTTCACCGAGCGGCGCGTGCCGCTTTGATTCAGCCGACGAGGACCGGCAGCTCGTCCAGACCGTACACAATGGACACCTTGCGGAACGAAAGCTCGTCGGCCGGTACGGCCAGGCGCAGGTTCGGGAACCGGCGCACGAGCGCGGGGTACGCCGTGCGCAGCTCCATCCGGGCGAGCTCGGCGCCGATGCAGCGGTGGATGCCGTAGCTGAACGCGAGGTGCGACGTCGGCTCGCGGGTGGCGTCGAAGGTGTCCATGCCCGGGCCCAGCTTGGCGTCCCGGTCCGCGGCCGACAGCGACACCAGCACGATGTCGCCCTCGCCGATGTGGACGCCGGCGATCTCCATGTCCTGCTTGGCGAACCGCGGGAACGCCATCTGCACCACGGTCAGGTACCGCAGCAGTTCCTCGACGAAGCGGTGCACGGACTCTTCGTCACCGCGGACGGCGTCGAACGCCTTCTCGTCGCGCAGCAGCACCAGCGCGCCGAGGGCGAGCATGCTCGCCGTGGTCTCCAGGCCGCCGGTGAGCACGCCGTCGGCGAGGCCGGCCAGCTCCTGGTCGGAGATCTCGTCGCCGTGCTCCTTGATCAGCATGCCGAGCAGGCCGTCACCGGGCTCCGCGCGCTGCTTCTTCACGATTTCGAGCAGGTAGGTCAGCGATTCGGACATCGCGCCGAGCGAGGCACTCGCGCCGCCGAAGAGGTCGAACCGGGCGGTGCTCAGGCGCTGGAAGTCTTCGCGGTCCTCGTAGGACACACCGAGCAGTTCACAGATGGTGAGCGACGGGATCGGCAGCGCGAACGCCTGCCAGAGGTCGACGGGGCCGTCGGCCGCGGCCATCGCGTCGAGCTGCTCGGCGACGATCTCGTCGATCCGCGGGGTCAGGCGGTTGAGCCGGCGCATGGTGAACTCGGGCGTGAGCAGCTTGCGCAGGCGGGTGTGCACCGGCGGGTCCGCGAAGCCGAGGCCGCCCGGGTTCTGGTCCTCGGTCACCCCCGCGCTGCCGACGAGGTTGGTGAAGTCGCTGGAGAACTCTGTCACCTTGCCGAGCACGGCCTTCGCCTCGTCGTACCCCGTGACCAGCCAGGCGTTCATCCCGAACGGCAGATCGAGCTTGCTGATCGGGGCTTCGGCCCGGATCGCGCCGATCTCCGCGACCGGGTCGAGGCCGTCGCGCTTGAGCGGCAGCAGCGCCGAATCGGGCAGGAAGGACGACATCTTCTCGAGGTCGAAGCCCTTTTTCGACTGCCACGCGAGGTAGCGTCGGCCGACCCAGCCCAGGACCCGCGAGCGGAGACTCCCCATGTCTTCGACAGTACCCCACTAGCCCGATCGGGTGAGCGGGCACGAGACGCGGTTCACCTGACCGAAACCTGGCCGGGGCGCCCGTGTCCGAAGTGGACGGGTACCCGCACGGCGCCGGCCGGGCCATGCTGGGGTGATGAACCGCTACCTGCTCGACAACCGCAGTCCCGAGGCCGGCGAACGGTTCGCGGCGCTGGCCGAGCTGTTCGACCCGTGGACCTTCCGGCACCTCGACGACCTGGGGCTCGGCGAAGGGTGGCGGTGCTGGGAGGTCGGTGCCGGCGGCGTCTCGGTGCCGCGCGGCCTGGCCGAGCGCGTCGGGACCAGTGGCCGGGTGCTGGCCACGGACATCGACGTGTCGTGGGCCGGGCCCGCGGCGGGCGGCGTGCTCGAGGTACGCCGGCACGACGTGCTCCGCGACCCGCCGCCGGCGGAGACGTTCGACCTGGTCCACGCCCGGCTGGTGCTGGTCCACCTGAAGGACCGCGCGGCCGCGATGCGGGTCATGGTCGACGCGCTCGCGCCGGGCGGCCGGCTGGTGATCGAGGACGCGGACCCGGCTCTGCAGCCCCTCGCCTGCCCGGACGAACGCGGCCCCGCCGAAGCACTGGCGAACCGGCTGCGCACCCGGATGCGGACGCTGATGGCCGAGCGCGGCGCGGACCTCGCCTACGGCCGCACGCTGCCCCGGCTGCTGCGCGAGTCGGACCTCACCGACGTGCGCGCCGAGGCCTACTTCCCCGTCGCGTCCCGCGCGTGCGCGGTCCTGGAGGCGGCCACCGTCCGGCACGTCCGCGACCAGCTCCTGGCCGCGGACCTGGCGACGCCCGAGGAAATCGGGACGCACCTCGCGAACCTCGCGCGTGGTGACCTGGATCTCATGCTCGCGCCGATGATCACCGCGTGGGGCCGCAAGCCGGCCTGAGCCTCACCTGCGCGGCGGCAGCTCCCGGTTCCGGGTGATCCGCCCGTGTTCGCTCGCGACGTAGTGGAAGTACGGCCGGCCCAGATCGTCGGGGCCCGTGTAGAGCGTCTGGGACTTCCCGTCGGCTTCGGTGTTGACGCCGTTGGTGCGGGCCAGCACGCCGGACGCGGACAGCCATTCCCGGGACGCGCGCACCGGCCGCCAGGTCCGGCCGTCGCCGGTCAGGTCACCGAGGATCTTGGTCATCTCGGCCGAGCCGGAGATCCGCAGGTTCTGGTCGTCGGTGATGTTCGCGGTGGCGTCGGTGGTCAGCGGGTAGGACCAGGTGTGCCGGTCCGCCGCCCGCACCCGGCCGTCCACAGTGGACGTCGAGGTCTGCTGGCCCGAATCGGCCTGCACGACGTGCTGGGTGAAACCGCCGCCGGTGACGTCGTCGCTGTTGCGGTAGTCGCGGGTGCGCTCGACGCGGGTGTAGACGCGCCCCGCCGAGGTGTCGACGTACCCCGCGGTGACGTCGTGGCGTTTCGCCGTGACCGTCGCGTTGACGCCGCCGGCGATGTCCTTCACCGTCGTCTGCCGCGCCGGCGCCGCCGCGACGTCGTCCTGGGTCAGGGCGCCGGACGTCCGCGCGGCGTGGTCGTCGGTGGTGAGCAGCAGGGTGGGCACGACCGTCCACTCGCCGCCGATGTCCGGCACGGTGAACGACAGGTCGTGCGCGCCGCCGTCGACGAGCTTGCCGACGAACGGCGTCACGTCGTAGGTCTCGGAATGCAGGCTGAAGGTGTCGATCGCCACGATCGGGCGCCACAGCTGCGGCACGATCCCGCCGGAGTAGATGTGCGGGAAGGTGAACGCCGAGCCGGCGGCCGTCCCGTCGATCGCGAAGTTCGCCTCGCGGTAGGGCCCGTGGCCGCACATCCCGGCCGCCGGGTACTTCGCCGAGACCTCGTCCGGGACGTCGTCGAACCACTGCTCGTCGCAGGCGTGGCCTTCGAGGGTGACCTCGAGCTGCGCGCGGGTGATGTTGCGCGGCAGGTCCTTCGCGGTGAAGTGGACGGTCGGCGCCGCGGGGGTCGCGTCGGCGTGGCCCATCCCCGTGACGTGGTCGGCGACGTCGGGAGCGGGGTGCTTCCGGTCGGCGCGGTAGTAGGTGAGCGTCACGGTCTGGGCGTAGACGCCGGTGTAGACGGCGGAGGTGAAGTTCTCGATGCCACCGCGGAACGGCTGCGGGGTGCGCAGCAGCGCGCTGTACGGCGTGAGGTCCTTGTCGAAGTGGTAGGTGATCGGGCGGTTGCCCTCGCCGCTGGGTTCTTCGGTGGTCCCCCACCAGACCTCGGCGTCACCGATCTTCAGGTCGCCGATCCGGTCGTACTGCCGCCCGCTGACGGTCACCGTCTGGTCCATGACGACCTTCGCCCACGGCCCGGCGCAGGCTTTCGGCGGCGTGAGCGTGCCTTGGTAGAACTGAGAGGTGCCGTCGGCGGCGTTGGAGCGGAAGGCGTCGGCGAGCGTGACGGTGCAGTGCGGCGTGTCCGGCCGGGTCACCGCGGGCGCGGCCAGGACGGGGTCGTCGGTGTCGTGTTCGAGGACGGGGTCGGCCGAGGCGACACCCCCGGAGACCGCCGTCATCAGCAGCAGGGACAGGACGATCGTGAAGATCCGCACCCGGACTCCTCCCAGTGGCAGGAAACGCGAGTCGAATCCTAGTACCGCGATCATGCGACTTATGGTGGGAAACAGCCGTCAGTGAAACGTTTCATCACCGTGCTAGGCTTGGTCTTTCTCAGCGAGGGGGTGCGGTGGTCGGCATCAAGGACGTCGCGAAACGGGCCGGCGTCTCGATCGGCACGGTGTCCAATGTGGTCAACCGGCCGCACGTGGTCGCGACCGCCACCCGCAACCGGGTGCTGTCGGTCATCGAGGAGCTCGGGTACGTCCGTGACGAATCCGCCCGGCAGCTGCGGGCCGGCAGCAGCCGGATCATGGGACTGCTGGTGCTGGACCTCGGGAACCCCTTCTTCGTCGACGTCGCCCGCGGTGCCGAGCAGGCCGCCCACGCCGAAGGCCTGAACATCATCACCTGCAACAGCGGCCAGCGCTCCGACCTCGAAGCGTCGTACCTGGCGATGTTCGCCGAACAGCGGGTCCGCGGCGTGCTGCTGAGCCCGGTCGGGGCGTCGAGCGAGGCGCTGCACGCGTTCCGGCGCAGCGGCACGCCGTACGTCTTCGTCGACCGCAAGGCCTCGACGAGCGAAGCGAGTTCGGTCGCGGTCGACGACGTCGCCGGCGGCGCGCTCGGCGCCCGGCACCTGCTGGAGACCGGCCACGACCGGATCGCCTTCGTCAACGGGCCGGCCATCCTCGACCAGTGCCGCGACCGCGAGCAGGGCGTCCGGTCGGTGCTGTCCGGTTCGGCGGCCGAGCTGACCGTGCTGGAGGGGCTCGGCCTCGACGTCGAGTCGGGCCGGGACGCGGGTTCCCGGCTGCTCGGCATGAGCCCCCGGCCGACCGCGGTGTTCTGCGCCAACGACCTGCTCGCGCTGGGTGTGCTGCAGGCCATGGTGGGCGCGGGCGTGCGCGTCCCGGAGGAGATGGCGATCGTCGGGTACGACGACATCGAGTTCGCGGGCGCGGCGGCGGTCCCCCTGACGTCGGTCCGCCAGCCCGCGCGGCGCCTCGGGCGCACCGCCGCGGAGCTCCTGCTGGCGGAGACGGCGGACACGAAGGCGGAACGCCAGGCGGTCGTGTTCACCCCGGAGCTGGTGGTCCGCGAGTCGACCCGGGTGCGCCGCTGAGCTATCCGGCGACGACGGCCACGATCGTCGTCCCGGGCGCGAAGTCGTCACGGCGGATCCGCCGCAGGAGGCCGTACATCATCTTGGCTTCGTAGACCCGGTTGAGCCGCAGGCCGTGCCGGGCCTCGAAACCGTCGACGAACGCGTCCAGTTCGGGGGTGCGGCGGGCGAAACCGCCGAAGGCGAAGTCCGTGTCGACCGACCAGTCCCCGCGACGGCCGCCGTAGGTCCCGGTCTGCAGCCGCGTGACGTCGGCGTCGAGGAAGTCGCCTTTGAGCGCCGAGAAGCCGAGGGCGCGCTGCCCGGGCGCGAGGGCGGCGGCGATCCCGGCCAGTGTCGTGCCGGTGCCGCAGGAGCAGGCGATGACGTCGAACGGGACGTCGATCTCGGCGACGAGTTCTGCGCAGCCACGGACCCCGGCCGGGTTCGCGCCGCCTTCCGGGATCAGGAAGAAGTCGCCCCAGGCACGACGCAGGGCGGGCAGTGCGTCGGCTTTCGCGCGGTACGCCGTGCGGTCGAGGTAGGTCAGCTCCATGCCGTGGGCGACCGCCGCGCGCAGGACGTCGTTGAGCGGCCGGTGCTCCTCCCCGCGCACGACGCCGACCGTCTCGAAGCCGAAGTGGTGCCCGGCGGCGGCCGTGGCGAGCAGGTGGTTGGAGTAGGCACCGCCGAACGTCAGCAGCCTCTTCGCGCCGGCCGCGTCGCGGAGGTTGTGCTTGAGCTTGCGCCACTTGTTGCCGGGCAGCTCGGGGTGGATCAGATCGTCGCGCTTGAGGAGGACCCGCGCGCCGAGGCCGGGTTCCCGCAGCTCGACCAGTGGTGAGGGCAAGCGGAGCTGATCCACGGTGCTCAGCCTAGAGCGTAAATGGTTTGAGTCCCCCGCGATCGTTAGGCAAGCTAACGATCATGACCAGCAGATGGGTGCGCCTCCAGGCCGTAGCGGTGTCCGGTTCGGCTGCTGAGGGGCTGCTGCTGGCGGCGCTGCCCCTGCTCGCGGTGTCGGTCACCACCGATCCGCGTGAGGTGTCGCTGGTCAACGTCGCCGGGCAGGCGCCGTGGCTGCTGCTGTCGCTCTTCGCCGGGGTGCTCATCGACCGCGTGCGGCGGACCGCCGTGCTCGCCTGGGCCTACGCCGTGCAGGTCGGGGCCGCGCTGGTGCTGGCCGCGGTCGCGTCGGCCGGGCTGCTGAACCTGCCGGTGCTGCTCGTGGTCGCGTTCGTCGTCACCTCCGCGCAGGTGCTCGGGGACGGCGCGAGCGGCGCACTGCTGCCCGAGCTGGTCGAGCCGGACCGGCTGGCCCACGCCAACGCGCGGCTGACGGTGATCGACCGGGGTGTGGTGCAGTTCGTGGTGCCGCCGGCGACCGGGTTCCTGGTCGCGGTCGGGACCGGGGCGCCCGCGTGGCTGGCCGCCGCCTTCGCGCTGGTCGCGCTGGTGCTGGCGCGGCGGATCCCGTCGGAGTCGGTGGCCCTCGCGCGGACCCACCCGCTGCGGGACCTGTCGGCCGGGCTGGCGCACCTGGTCCGGACGCCGCTGCTGCGCTCGATCACGATCAACGTCGCGCTGGGCTCGTTCGCCGCGAGCGCGGGCAACTCCATGTTCGTGCTCTACGCGACGCAGGTTCTGCACGTCGGCTCGGTCGGCTACGGCCTGCTGCTGGCCTGCCTCGCGATCGGCTGGGTGCTCTCGTCGTTCGTGGTGCAGAAGATCGTCGACCGGCTCGGCTACTCGTGGTCGATGCGGCTGGCGCAGGGCCTCGGCGTGCTGCCGGCGCTGCTGCTGGCCGTGCTGCCGCCGTGGCCGCCGCTCATCGGCGTCGTGCTGGTCTTCCTGACCTCGACGGTGCTGGTCTGGAACGTCTGCTCCCAGTCCAGCCGGCAGCGCTTCACCCCGGCGCCCCTGCTCGGCCGGGTGCTGACGAGCCACCGCGCCCTGGCCTGGGGCCTGACCCCGCTGGGCGCGATCACCGGCGGCCTGGTCGCGGCGCACTGGGGCCTGCGCAGCGTGTGGCTGGTTTCGGCGGCGATCCAGGCGGTGAGCGCGGTGCTGGTGTGGATCACCCTGTCCCCCGCGGCCTTCCGCCGCACCGAAGAACTCGCCGCGGCCCGGGCCTGAGAACGACGACGCTCAGCGGCGGTCCAGCACGGCCACGCACACCCGGACCGCCTCCGCGGCGTCGTAGGTGACGGCCGGCTCCTCACCCCGACGTTCGCAGACCTCGAACCGGCCACCGCCGGCCGGGCGCACCCACGGACCGCGCACCCGGGACGGCGCCGCGGTCGGCCGGAACGACAGCGTGTTCACCGACTTGGCCGGGTACATCCGCCGCAGCCTCGGCTCCCGCATCGCCGCCTCGACGAACCCGCCCAGGCCGTCCTGGTCGTACACGCGGTACAGCTGCCACTGGAGCTCGATCGGGTCGCCGCTCTCGTACGCGTCGGCGACGGCGACGAAGTCGGCGAACGGCCACGCGGCGGCCAGCTCACGCGCGGTGGCGCCACTCAGCCAGACCGCGGAGGCGCCGGTGACCTCCGCCAGTTCGGTCGTCGACAGCCAGCTCAGGGAGCGCCCCCGGACCTGGTGCCGGACGCGGAACAGCCGCCGGTCCGTGATCGGGATGACGGAGACGGCGCGGTCACCCTTCCTCACCGTGGCCGTGAGGCCGCCGAAGGCGCCCGCGGCGTCGCTCATCTCGATGGCGCAGCCGGGACACGCGGCCCGCAGCACGGCCTCGAGGCCACCGGCGTCCGCGAGTTCTTGAAACGGTGCTTCCCCCATATAACCCAAGATAACCGGCTCTTCGTGGTTGATACCGGGTGGCGTGCCGGGTCGGGGCACCGGCACGCCACCCGGTCGTCTTCTAACCCCCCAGGGCCAGGGCGATCGCACCCAGGAGCGCCGCGTCCTGGTCGAAGCGGGCCGCCACCAGTTCCGGGGGGAACGGGACGGCGTGGGCCAGCCTGGCCGCCAGGGCCGGCAGCAGCACGTCCGCCGAGCGGACCAGGCCACCGCCGACCGCGATGCGCTGGGGGTCCAGCATCAGCGCCAGGTTGGCCACGTGCATCGACAGCTCGTCGAGCGCCGCGGTCACCAGCTCCTTGGCCTCGGCGTTCTCCTTGGCCAGGGCGAACAGCTCGCCCGCGGTGACCGGGCGGCCGAGCAGACTGCTCGCCCGGCCGCCCAGCCCACGCCCACCGACGGCTTCCTCCAGCGGCGCCGCTCCGCTGGCGAAACCCTCGGTGTCCTGCGGTGAGAGCAGGTTGTACCCGATCTCACCCGCAGCTCCGTTGGCGCCGGTCAGCAACCGGCCGCCGACCAGTACCGCCGCGGCGATACCGGTGCCCAGCGAGAGGAACACGGCCGGATCGGTCCCGGCCAGCGCGCCCCACCGCCATTCCGCGAGCGCTGCCGCCTTCGCGTCGGTCCCGACCGAGATCGGCACGTCCGGGAACTCCGCCGCCACCAGCTCGGCCAGGTGCAGCTGCTCCCAGCCCGGCACGTTCGGCGCGAGCAGGATCCGGTCCGGCAGCACGATCCCCGGGCTGACGACGCCGATCGCGGTGGGCACGGCGCTCGCGTCGGCCAAGAGCCCCCTGGCTCCGGCGAGCGCCCGCACGACCACCTGGTCGGCTCCCGCCTGCGCGTCGGTGTCCAGCCGGCAGGTGGCCAGCAGGTTCCCGTCGTGGTCGGCGAGCCCCAGCGCCACTTTCGTGCCGCCGAAGTCGATCCCGAGAATCCGTTCCTCAGTCACTCCCTGGTCCCCTCGATCTGCGGCGCCACCGCCGCGTCCCCGTGGTGGCCGTGCCCGCCGGCCGCCCCCACCACGATCCGGCCGGTGTTGAAGCCGTCGACGCTGATCACCGGCGCGGCGCCCCGCAGGTCGGACGCCTTGTAGGTGACGGTCAGCGTCTGCGACTGGCCGGGCCACAGCGTGATGTCGTTGTCGTCCCAGGTCGCGGCCGCGAGCTGGTTGTCACCGCCCGCCTCGTGCCCGTCCGGGGTGCCGCGCCGGATGTCGGCCCGCAGGAAGAAGCCGACCGCCGGGGTCTTCGACGTGTTGGTGACGGTCACGGTCGTGACGGTGTCGTCCCCGTTCGGGCCGCGGCCCGGCTTCGTCGAAGCGACGGCGCCGACCTGCGACTTCGGCAGGTCCTGCAGCGCCTGCAGGTTGCCGTACTGCGACAGCGTCGCCTGCGGGTTGCCCAGGGTCTTGCCCCAGTCGACGACGTCCTTCTGCGTGGAGAGCCAGTAGACGTTGCGGTCGACGACCTTGCCGCCCTGCTTCACCTGCAGTTCGACGAAGTAGACCTGCGCCTTCGCCGGCGCCTTCGTCTCGGCGGGCACCTTCGGCTTGAGGACGCCGGTCTTCACGCCCTGCGAGCCCAGCGAGATCCCGGACGCCGTCTGGTCGTCCAGCACCTTTCCCGCGGTGTCGAGCACGCGGGCCTGCACCGAAAGGCCGTTCCGGGTACCGGCGCCGAGGTTGTCGACGGTCACGGAACCGTTGTCGTAGCCGTAGATCGCGTGCAGCGGTTTGTTCGCCTTCTTGGCGCCGAAGAACGCGCCGGCCTGGTCGCCGTCGTCGTTATAGAGCGACCACAGCAGGGTCGGCCAGCCCTTGTTCAGCTGCCAGTAGACGACACCCGTCGCGGGGTTGTCCTTGTCCGTCGAGTGGTGCAGGAACGCCTCGAACTGCGAGCGGGTGTTCTCGTAGTTCGCGATGTTCGCGAGGTCCACATAGGACTTGAGCGAGTCCCACTTGCCGTAGCGCCGGCTGATGGACCGGTCGAGCGTGTAGAGCGTGCCGAACGCGTAACCGCCGTGGTCGGGCTCGAAGTTGGCGTGGTACTGGTTGTAGGCCGGGTCCTGCCAGAGCTTCGCCTGCTCGGTGGGCGAGAGGAACCGCTTGATCGAGTCGAGCGTCGGGACGGTGTGCCCGGCGCTCTGCTCGCTCGCGAAGCCCCACGAGCCGCCCGCGTTGGTCCGCGAGGAGTCGTCGGCGTCGAAGTGCGAGGTGTCGTACCAGTAGGACGGCGGGACCCAGTCGTACGGGCCTTCCTTCTCCCCCGAGTTGCCCAGGGTCGGCGTGCTCTTGTACTCCGCCGAGGCGATCACCGGCACCTGGAAGTCGGCGTCCTTGAACGCCTTGAGCGTCTCGCTCTCCTGGCGCGGCACCGGCTCGTTGTCGCTCCAGCCGTAGTTGAAGACGCTCGGGTGGCTCCGCTCCATTTGCGCGATCGTGTACGCCGAGTCGTGCATGATCCGGTAGTCGCGCTCGGTCAGCGTCGAGGCGTCCTCGGGCTGCCAGGCGTCACAGCAGATGAACCCGCCGATCACGAGCAGCCCGGCGCGGTCGGCCTGGTCGTAGAAGTCCTGCGGCATGTCGTGGCCCTCGAGCCGGACGCCGGACAGGCCCAGGTTCTTGATCAGCGCGATCTGGTGCGCGGTGTCGGCCTTGTCGTAGCGCAGGAACAGGTCCGGCGCGAAACCGCCGCCGCGGAAGACGAAGTCCTTGCCGTTGATCGAGAACTGCCGCGCGCCGTCGGGCAGCGGCGCGGACTTCCCGACCAGGCGCGAGGTCACCGTGCGGATGCCGAAGGTGCTCTTCGACGACGTCGACAGCGTGCCGTTCTGCGAGACCGCGGTGCTCAGCGTGTACAGCGGCTGGTCGCCCATCGAATAGGGCCACCAGACGCGAGGCTTGCTGATCTTGACCGGCGCGAAAGTCACGGTCTTCTTGGTGTTCGCGGGGATCGTCGCGCGCTGCGTGACGACGACCGGCGCGCCCGAGGGCGGGGTGATCGTCGCGGCGACGTCCCCGGTCTGGGCGGTGCCCGCGTTGTTGGTGACGTCGACCTTCACCGTCAGCGAGGAGCTGGACAGGTCGGCGGCGTTGTCCTGCACGACGTGCGCGTTGTCGCCGGTGAGCGCGTCGGAGACCTGCAGGGTCGGCGGGAACTGGATGCCGGTGTTGTTGTCCGGCGGGATCTGGCCCCAGTCGACCTGGTCGAGGGTGTACATCTTCGACGGGTCGTTCGGGTAGACCTTGATCGCCAGGGTGTTCTTGCCCGGCTTCACCAGCTTCGAGACGTCGAACGTGTGCCCGGCGTACGCGCCGCTCACGATGTCCTTCGACGCCACCAGCTTGCCGTTCACCCAGACGTCGCCCTCGCCGACGATGCCCGGGATGGTGAGCTTCGCGCTCTGGCCGGCGTGGAAGTCCGGCGTGAAGTCGGTGCGGTACCACCACGGGTCGGAGAACGGCTTCGTGACGACCGGGCCCACGGAGGTGACGTACCCGAAGCACTTGCGCATGTTGTCCGAGACGAAGACGTCCGGGCACTTCCCGTTCTGCACCAGCGCGTTGATCTCGGTGCCGGGCGCGCCGGCGTCGTCCGGCTTCACCGGCAGCCAGCCGCGGGTGGCGTAACCCGGTGTCGAGACCTTGTCCCCGCCGTCCTTGACGCTCGCGGTGGTCAGCACCTGCCAGCCCTGCGCGCCGATCGTGCTGAGGCCGTGCGCCTGGGCGGCGTCCTGGCCGGCGGGTTCCTGAGCCGAGGCCGGTGCGGCCACGCTCAGCACCCCGGGCACCAGGATCAGCGCCGCGACGGCGGCGATCCTGGCCTTGGGCGACTTCGTCATGCCTGAACCCCTTCGGTGTCGGCGAACGCTTCCTTGATCTCCTTCGGCCCGAACGGCCAGGTGTGCTCGGCCTTGGCGTACACCAGGTAGGCGATACCGCCGAGGACGAGCCAGCCCAGCGACAGCCCGATCGAGAGCCAGGTCGCGGAGACGTAGATGTAGACCCAGCCGACGAACGCGAGGAACGTCGGGAACGGGTAGAGCCACTGCCGGTACGGCCGCTTGAGGTTCGGCTGGCGCTGTCGCAGCACGACGATCGCGGCGACCTGGGCCAGCGACTGGATGATCACCAGGGTGGCGACCGCCGCGTTGATCACGTCGGTCAGGGTGAACAGCGAGCCGATGACGGTGATGGCGCCCATGGTGAGCACGCCCGCGGTCGGCAGGTTGAGCTTCGGGTGCAGCTTGGCGAAGACCGACAGGAACACCTTGTCGCGCGCGGCTTCGAACGGCACGCGCGAGCCGCCGAGCAGACCGGCGAACACCGAGCCGATGGCCGCGATCACGATCAGGACGGTGATGATCTTCGCCGTCACGCTGCCCCAGGCCTGCTCGAGGACGGTCGAGGCGACCGAGGTGGCCGTCTTCAGCTCCTCCAGGGGCACCGAGCCGAGCACGCCGACCTGCAGCAGGAAGTACAGGCTCATGATGCCGACGATCGAGAAGAGGATCGACCGCGGGAGCGTGCGGCCCGGCGAGCGGACCTCGCCGCCGAGGTAGGCGGTGGTGTTGTAGCCCAGGTAGTCGTAGATGGCGATGATCAGGCCGGCGCCGAGGCCGCCCCAGAACGTGCCCTCGCCGGTGGAGCTGAACGCGCCGGGCGTGAAGGCGAACGCCTGCGAGGCGCTGAAGTGCGTAGCGGCCGCGACGATCGTGGCGAGCACCGCGACCAGCATGACCACGAACAACCCCGTGGTGAGCTTGCCGATCTGCCCGATCTTGCGGAACAGCGCGAGCACGATGAGCAGCGTGACGCCGATGCCGATGATCTTGCCCAGCACGGTGACGCCGCCGTCGTCGGTGACGCCGGGGATCAGGTAGCCGAGGTACTGGACCAGGCCGATGATGCCGGTCGACATGATCAGCGGGATGAACAGCACCGCGCTCCACACGAACAGGAACGGCATCAGCCGCCCGGTGCGGTACTGGAACGCCTCCCGCAGGTAGAGGTAGGTGCCGCCGGCGCCCGGCATGGCGGCGCCGAGTTCGGCCCAGATGAGCCCGTCGGCCAGCGCGACGATCGCCCCGATGATCCAGCCGAACATCGCCTGCGGGCCGCCCATGGTCGCGACCATGGCGGGGATCGTGACGAACGGGCCGATGCCGCACATCTGGGTCATGTTGATCGCGGTGGCCTGCAGCGGGCCGATCTTGCGCTCAAGGGCGGGCTGCGGGGAAACGGCGGGCCCGGACTCCCCTGAACGAGTGGGTGAACTCACGACGTGCCTCCGTCCGATAGTTAGTAAAGTTTCTTAACATAAAACCCCCGGGGTCGAAAGGGTTCCGTAGGTAAACTTGCGGCAACGCGGACAGGAGATGGGGACGTCGTGGGCCAAAACGGGCCGCAGGTGGGGACTCCGGCCAGCATGCGGGCGCTGAACCAGCGGCTCGTGCTGGAAAGGCTTCGCGCGCACGGCGAAGCGACGCGGCCGCAGATCGCGACCGGTACCGGGTTGTCGAAACCCACGGTCGGGCAGGCTTTGCTCGACCTCGAACAGCACGGCCTGGTGCGGGCGACCGGGCGCAGCCTGGCCGGCCCCGGGCGCGCGGCCGTCGTGTACCAGGCCGCGCCGGACGCGGGGCACGTCGTCGGCGTCGACATCGGGCGGCGCGCGATCCGCATCGCCGTCGCCGATCTCGACGGCAGCATCGTCGCGCGGCTCGACGAGCCCAACCGGTGCCGCTCGGCGAGCGCCTTGGTGCGCACGGTGAGCGAATCCGTCGAACGCGCCGTCTCCTCGGCCGGGCTGAACCCGCACGAGGTCGTCTCGACCGTCGTCGGCACCCCTGGTGTCCCGGACCCGGCCGCCGGGACGGTGCACCGCGCGCCCAACCTGCCGGGCTGGGAACGCCGCGGGCTGCTGCACGAGCTCGTCGCCGCGCTGGCCGGGGCCGGCTCGGACGTCGTGGTCGAGAACGACGCGAACCTGTGCGCGGTCGGCGAGCACGCGCTCGGCGCCGCCCTCGGCGTCGACGTGCTGGTGTGCCTGACCGTCGGCACCGGTATCGGGATGGGACTGCTGGTGAACGGCCGGCTGTTCCGCGGCGCGCACGGCGCGGCGGGCGAGATCGCCGACCTGCCGTTCGGCCCGCTGCCGCGCTCCGGCGGCACCGACGCACACCGGCCCGGCCCGATGGAGACCGCGGCGGCGGGTCAGGCGGTGGTCGCCGCGGCCCACGAACGCGGGCTCACCAAGGCACGCTCGGCGAAGGACGTCTTCCGGCTGGCCCGCCAGGGCGACGAGCGGGCCCTGCGGGTGGTCGAGGACGAGGCCGAGAAGCTGGCGTACGTCGTCTCGGCGGTGACGGCGGTGCTGGACCCGCGGCTGATCGTGCTGGGCGGCGGGATCGGCGGCAACGCGGACCTGCTGGCCGAGCCGATGCGGCGGGCACTGGCCGCGACGGTGCCGGTGGTCCCGGAGATCGTGGCCGGTCAGCTGGGCGAGGACGCGGTGCTCGCCGGCGCCATCGCGACGGCCCTGGGCACGGCCCGCGACCTGGTGTTCGACCGGCGCGGCCTGCGCCGCGCGGCGGGCGAGGCCTAGCGTCCACTTCGGACCGAGGCCCGGCCCTCAGTCCGAGCGGCCGCGCAGGGTCAGCACCACCCGCAGGACGTGCTCGACGGCCGCCGGGAACGCGGCCCCGCGCAGCTCGCCGCGGTCGGCCAGGTTCCGGGACGCGAACTCCAGCTCGCGCTCCGGGCCACCCCGTCGCACCACGAGCGCGGCCAGCTCCTCGAGGTCGAGGTCCGGGTGATCGAGGCGCGTCAGGGCGAACTCGACGATCAGTTCCTCCTGCGTCACGTCCGCCTCCTTCCGGCTCTTCCCAGCCTACCCGCGCCACGCGGGGTGGTAGGGCCGTCCGGCCCGGAATGATCGGGTCGTCCGGCCGATCGTGGCGGGCGCCGCGCGGACACAGACTCGGGCATGGCCTTGACCCCGCTCGACCAGGCGAAACGAATCGCCCGGCACACCGAAGAACTGGTCCACCGGTCCCTGGCCGCCGTGGGCGCGAAACAGTCCGAACGCCGGATCTCGGCCGACGCGCAGGACTACTGGCGCCGTGACGCCGGGGACCGGTGGCGCGCGAACTCCCACTGGCGGGACGCCTCGGCCTTCCGGGAGAACGACCTCTGGCCCGCCATCGGCCGCGAGCACCTCGAGCTGTTCGAACGGGGCGCGCGGATGACCGGCTTCACCCGGCCGTGGGACCGGATCGTCGACTGGGGCTGCGGTGGCGGCGCGAACGCGGTCGCCTTCGCCCCGCGCGCCCGGCAGTACGTCGGCGTCGACATCTCCGCCGACACGCTGGGCGAGTGCGAGCGCCAGGTCGCGGGGGCGTGCGGCACGCCGTTCACCCCGGTCTCGATCGACGTGGACGCGCCGGAAGCGGCTCTTGAGCAGATCACCGAGCCGTGTGACGTCTTCCTCTGCTTCTACGTCTTCGAGCTGATCCCCACCCCCGAGTACGGCGAGCGCCTGCTCCGCATCGCGTCACGGCTGCTCGCGCCCGGCGGCCTGGCGCTGATCCAGGTCAAGTACGACCCGGGCGGCTGGTGGACCCGGCCGCGGCGCCGCGCCTACCGGTCGGGGCTCGCGGAGATGACGACCTATCCGATCGCGGCCTTCTGGGAGCTCGCCGAGCGGTGCGGCCTCAAGCCGGAGACCGTCCAGCTGGTGCCCCGGAACGCGCTCGACTGGCACTACGCGTACTTCCTCCTGTCCCGGCCCTGACGCGGTGTGACCGGTCTGACCTAGCTTACTGTACCGTCCAGCCGGTGCAGTAATTGGCATGACCACGTACGCGCCCACCTCCGCACCGTTGAGCCACCGCCGCCGCTGGGCCGCGCTGAGCGTGCTGGTCGGCGCCGTGCTGCTGCTCGCCGTCGACGGCACCGTGCTCTACCTCGCCGTGCCCTCCCTGACCCGCGAGCTGTCCCCCACCGCCACCGAGATCCTCTGGATCGGCGACGTCTACTCGCTCGCCCTGGCCGGCCTGCTGGTCACGGCGGGCAACCTCGCCGACCGGTTCGGCCGCAAGAAGGTGCTGCTCCTCGGCACCGCGGCGTTCGGGGTGGCGTCCACGCTGGCCGCCTTCTCCCCCACCGCGGGGGTGCTCGTCGCGGCGC
Source organism: Amycolatopsis sp. NPDC049252 (assembly GCF_043197175.1). Taxonomy (NCBI): domain Bacteria; kingdom Bacillati; phylum Actinomycetota; class Actinomycetes; order Pseudonocardiales; family Pseudonocardiaceae; genus Amycolatopsis; species Amycolatopsis sp. NPDC049252. The sequence continues at coordinate 10,056 of NZ_JBICSQ010000096.1, read as the reverse complement.
GGCTGCTGCTCGGGATCGCCGCGGCGACGATCATGCCCTCGACGCTGTCGATCATCCGCACGCTGTTCACCGACCCCCGCGAACGCACCCGCGCGATCGCGATCTGGTCGGCGGGCTCCGGCGGCGGCATCGCGCTGGGCCCGCTCGTCGGCGGCGCGCTGCTGGAGCACTACTGGTGGGGTTCGGTGTTCCTGATCAACGTGCCGATCGTCGTCGTCTTCCTCGTCGCCGGCGCGTGGCTGCTGCCGGAGTCGCGTGACCCGGACCCGGGCCGGTTCGACCTGCTCTCGGCCGCCCTGTCGATGGCGGCGATCGTGCCGCTGGTCTACGCGGTCAAGCACGCCATCGGTTCCGGCGTCGACACGCAGGTCGTGCTGACGGCCGCCGTCGGGCTGGTCTCGGGCGTGCTGTTCGTGCGCCGGCAGCGCCGGGCGGCCGACCCGCTGATCGACGTCACCCTGTTCCGCAACGGCGCGTTCAGCGGGGCCATGGTGGCCAACTTCGTCGCCGTCTTCGCGTTGATGGGCCTGCTGTTCTTCTTCTCGCAGTACCTGCAGCTGGTCCGCGGCTTCAGCCCGCTGCAGGCCGGGCTGGCCGAGATGCCGGCGACGCTGGCGTCGATCGCGGTCGTGGCCGCGGTCGGCGTGGTCGTCACGCGGCTCGGCCGGGGACGCGCGGTCGCCGTGAGCCTCGCCGTCTCGGCGGTCGGGCTGCTGCTGGTCGCGGTCACCGAGCAGGCACCGCAGTACGTCTGGCTGGGCCTGACGCTGGTGCCGGTCGGGCTCGGTGTCGGGCTGGCGCTGACGCTGACCGTGGACTCGGTCCTGTCCGCCGTCCCGCGGGACAAGGCGGGCTCGGCGTCGGCGATCTCCGAGACCGCGTACGAACTGGGTGCCGCGCTGGGCATCGCCCTGCTGGGCTCGGTCGTCACGCTCGTCTACCGCGGCTTGCTGCCGTCCGACGCGGCGCCCGGGGTCCGGGAGTCGCTGGCCTCGGCGGTGACCGTGCTCGACCCGGCGTCGCCGCAGGCCGAGGCGGCCCGGCAGGCGTTCACCGGCGCCATGCAGGTCACGTCGGTCGCGGCGGCGGTCGTCACCGCCGTCGCCGCGGTGATCGCCTGGCGTACGATCCCGTCCGGAAAGGACTGAGCATGCCTCGCAAAGCCGGGCGCAGCCCGGAAGACACGCGCCGGGCCCTGCTCGACGCCGCCGGGACCACGATCCGCGCCCGCGGGGTGTCCGCGTCGCTGGACGACATCGCCCGGCAGGCCGGCGTCTCGAAAGGCGGGCTGCTCTACCACTTCCCGGCGAAGGACGCCCTGGTGCGTGCGCTCGCCCAGGACATCCTCGACGCCTTCCGGGCCGAGGTGTCCGCCGCGCTCGACCCGGCGGACACCGGCCCGGGGCGGCTGACCCGCGCGTACGTCCGGGCGTCGCTGGACACGTCGCAGGACGAGGTCGCGATCCGCGAGAACATCGCGCTGATCGCCCAGCTGATCTCGATCCCCGAGATCGCCGAGCTGGCCCGCGCGGACGCGGAGCGCTGGGACCGTGAGCTCCACGCGGACGGCCTCCCCGCCGACGTGGTGACCCTGGTCGTCGCGGCGGCGGACGGCGCGAGCACGGCGCCGCTGTGGGGCGTCGGCATCAACGTCGGCGCGGCCCGCCGGCTGGAACGGCAGCTGCTGGACCTGACGCTGAACGCCGAGGTCTAGCGGACCGCGAAGACCATCCCGATGTCCGCCGCTTCCTGGATCGGGTCCTGCTCCGCTCTGACCGTGAATCCCTTCGCCTCGAAGACTTCCCGGATCGTGTCCCGGTGGCGCCGCCAGCCTTCCACTTCGACGACCGCCTGCCGGACCAGCGGCCAGTGGCGGTCTTCGATGCCGTGCAGGACGTCGAGTTCCGCGCCTTCGACGTCGACCTTGAGCAGGTCGACGCGGTCGATGCCCTGCTCGTCGAGCACCGCCGACAGCGGCCGGACGCGGACGCGGTGGGTCTCCAGCTCCCGCATGACCCGCAGCTTGCGGCCGACGACCCCCCGCAGGACCGGCGCGGGCACGCGGCGCGCGGCGGAGCCGAGGCCGCCCCGGCGGATCATCTCGACTATGCTCGCCGTGACGCGCTTGCGTTCGGCCTCGACGTTTCCCGCGTCCCGCAAGGAAGACGAGAAGATCGTCGCCGCCGGGAAGTAGCTGAAGTCCAGCTCGTCCTCACCCGAGGACAACCCGAACGGCAGCGCGGTCAGCCGGCCGCCGAAGAACTCGCGGGCGTTGCGCTCCAGCGTCTCGAAGAGCGGCGGCATCGGCTCGAACGCGAAGATCCGGACGTCACCGTCCAGCCGCTCGTAGACGGCCGCCGAGAAGACGCCGACGTTGGCCCCGACGTCGAGGACCGTGGCGCCGGGCGCGAACTCGATGCCGTGGGCGAAGTAGCCGCCCACCTCCTCGCGCAGGAACGACACTTCCCACGGGTTGATGCTGTGCAGGTCGATCGCGTCCATCGTCACGCGCAGAGGCTTATCAGCATCGGGTACCGGTGGTCCAGACCCGGACGTCGGGACCCTGCCGTCATCCTCCTCAACGCATTCGTTCCAGCCCACAAGGAAACCCGGAGTCCTTGGCCGCAGCAATCGATCCCGGCCAGGCGATCGTCGATCAGCGAACTTCTTCCAGAGCGAACCTGTCGCGCGAGCTCGGCGAAGTGATCGCAATAGCGCACGCCTCCAAGCCAAAGAGCTCCGCGCACAGTCACCATCGTCGAGCCCTCGAGTACGCAATACCCGCAGGTCACGGAGATGAGGCCCACCACGACCAAGTCGATGACACAAAGTCATCATGAATCACTCGTTCGGGCGCTCAAGGTCCGGATTTCCGGCATCTCAGAGCCATTCAGAACAGCACGATAGCTCCACCTAGCCGAGCGACACCAGGAAGAGTCTCACTGTACGGAGTCAAAGCCGCGGCGTGGACGGTCATCCTGTCGCAGGGCCGAGTTTTTCACTCCGCGAACATGATCTTCGCCGATCGTCGTCGTTCCCTTTTTGGGTTCGCCGTGTCTAAAGTGCTCCCAGCACCTTCGCCGATGGTGTGCTCGGCTGGCAGGAATCTAGGGCGAGCACACCATAGGAGGGAGGTGATCCCTGGTGGCAAAACGCTTTCACCTCACGGTGAAGGTGGCAGGCCCGGTCACGATCAAGGTGACCGGGGCCGCCATCCTGGCCCTTGTACTGGGTACAGCCCTGCTGTACCTCGTCCTTCAGCGGGCATAAGGAGATGCGGGGAAGTCGTGTGGCTTGCCGGAGCCAGCGACTTTCCCGCGTTGGGAACTCCCAGGACACCGCGTGGTGCGCTGCCCTGTGCAGGGTAACGCTCAAGCAGGCGTTCGACGCAAGAGCGCATCGATCGAACGGTTCGCTGTTCACCCTATTCGACCAAAAGACCCGGACGTCGGGACGTCGCTCAGCCGACGGCGACGCCCAGGTCGGCTTCGAAACCCGACGGGACGAGCACGTCCGAACGGCTCAGCTCGCCCACGCTTCGCTTCCCCAAGGCCAGCAGCGTCGAGTCGATGCCGTTGCGCAGCACGTCCAGCACGTTCTCCACGCCCGCTTGCCCGTCCGCGGCCAGGCCCCACAGGTACGCGCGGCCGATCAGCACGGCTCGTGCACCCAGGGCCAGCGCCTTGACGACGTCGCTGCCGCGGCGGATGCCGCCGTCCAGCAGGATCTCCACCCGGTCGCCGACCGCCTCGGCGATCGCCGGGAGGGCGCGGATCGTCGCCGGGGTGCCGTCGAGGTTGTTGCCGCCGTGGTTGGACACCGAGATCGCGCTGACGCCCGCGTCCACCGCGCGGCGGGCCTCGTCGACCCGGATGACGCCCTTGAGCAGGAACGGGCCGTCCCACTGCGCCCGCAGCCAGGCCACGTCCTCCCACGACGGCGGCGGTGTCTGCATCCACTGGCCGTAGGCGCCGAAGAACGTCGGGGACGGTTCGCCGGGCGAGGCCATGTTCGGCACGCCGAGGTCCGGCAGCGCGCGCATGCGCACGTAGTCCATCAGCCAGCGCGGATGCGTCAGGCCCTCCGGCGCGAAGCGCACCAGCTCGCGGAAGGTGAGCCGCTCGGGGATGTGCGGGCTGCCCCAGTCGCGGCTGTGCGAGAACGACCAGTCCAGCGTCAGGATGATGCCGACGGCCCCGGCGGTGCGGGCGCGCTCGAGGCGGCGCTGGATGTCCTCACGGCTGCCCGTCCAGTAGACCTGGAAGTACGTGTTCGGGTTGGCGGCGACCACCTCTTCGATCGGCTTGCTGCCGAACGAGCTGAGCCCCATCGACGTCCCGCGCGCGGCGGCGGCCCGGGCCACGGCGACCTCGCCGTCCGGGTGCACCGCCTGCACCCCGGTCGGGGAGATCAGCACCGGCAGCGCGACGTCGCGGCCGAGCACGTGCGTGCTCAGGTCGCGCTCGCCGAAGTGCCCGGCCGTGCGCGGCGCGAACCCGAGCTCGTCGAACGCGCCGAGGTTGTCGGCCAGCGTCAGGCCCTTTTCGGAGCCGGCGATCAGGGCCGAGTAGACGGAGCCGGGGAGCCGCTTCTTCGCGCGTCGCTGCGCTTCGGCCACGGACTCGAACCAGGTCATCGTGTTCCCTTCGGGTCGATCTTGAGCGGGCGCCGGACGAGCGCCGGGCGGACCGGCACCGTGGTGCGGTGCGCCAGGCACCCGGCCCAGACACCGGCGCCGTAGGCGATGTCGTCGGCGATCGCGGCCGCGGTGTAGCGGACGGGATCCAGCTCCGGCCGCCGTCCCGCCCACGCGGTCAGCGGCGGGCCCAGCAGCAGTGAGGCGACGGCGGCGCGGCGGCCCCAGCGCCGCCGTCCGCCGGGGACCAGCAGCGCGGCCAGGAGCGGGGCCGCGAACTGGGTGCCGTAACGACCGCAGCCGAGCCAGGTCTGCCGGACGGCGGTGGCCATCGCGCGCGCGACCCCGGCGTCCGGGACGTCGTGGGCGTGCAGGAGCTTGCGCATGCTGCCGACCGAGCCGCCGAACGCCAGGGCGGCGAGCGCCGGACGGCGGCCCAGCAGCGCGCCGACGGTCAGCGCGGGCCAAAGGTGCAAAGCCAAGGGCGCCAACGCTTTCGGGTGCCGCAGCGCGAGCGGCGCGGCGGACGTGCCGTAGCGGGCCCGACGCCCCAGCAGGGCCCGCCAGGTCTCCGGCTCGTGGTGGTCGACGGCGACGTCCGGGGCGTAGCGGACCCGGAACCCGGCCTCGTGCAGCCGCCAGACGAGGTCGACGTCCTCGCCGACGCGCAGCCGCGGATCGAAGACCGCGCCGTCGGCCGCGACCGAGGTCAAGGCGCTGCGGCGGGCGACGAGCGCGGCGGTCGGCACGTACGACGTCCGCGTGCCGGGCGCGACGCGCGCGGGCCGGTCGCCGAGGTCGAGGCTGCCCGCGGCGCGGGTGTAGCGGCCGGCCCAGCTGTCCGGCGCCAGCGGGCGCACGCGGGGCGCGACGGCGGCGAGCAGCGGGTCGGCGAAGTGGGTCGCGAGCCGGTCGACCCAGCCCGCTGTGGGGACGCAGTCGCTGTCCAGGAAGGCGATCAGTTCGGTGCCGACGTGGTCCAGCGCGGTGTTGCGCGCGGCGCCGGGGCCGCCGTTGACGTCCCGGCGGACGAGCTTCGCGCCGTGCGCGGCGGCTACGGCCGCGACGGCGGCGGCGTCCTCGGACCCGTCGTCGACGACCAGTACGGGGTGCTTCTTGTCGAGCCCGGCCAGGCACCGGTCGAGCAGCTCCGCGCGGTCGCGGACCGGGACGACGACGGTGACGTCCGGGGGCGTTCCGGGCTCCGGGGGCACGGGGTGCGCGAGACCGGCGTCGGTGAGCCGGCGGGCGAGCGCGCCCGTGGCGGCGGAGGTGACCGGGCCGTCGCCGAGGTCCTGCCAAGCCTCGCGACCGGCCCCGGTCAGCCGCAGCACGCGGGCCGGGGAGCCGCCGAACCAGAGGCCGTCGGACAGCTCGCGGGTGTCCTGGTCCAGCGCGATGCGGAACCCGGGTGGCAACGGCGTCACAGGGAGAGTCCTCCGTCCACCGGCACGACCGCGCCGGTCATCGCCCGGGCGTCCGGCCCGGCGAGGAACGCCAGCACGGCGGCGACTTCCGCCGGGTCGAGAAGCCGTCCGACGGGCTGCTGAGCGGCGAACGCGGCCGCCTCGGGCAGGTCGTAGAGCCGGGCGCTCTCGGCGAGGATCGGGGTGTCGGTCGAGCCGGGGCTGACGGCGTTGGCCGTGACACCGGTGCGGCCCAGCTCGGCACCGAGCGCGCGGACCAGCCCGGCGACCCCGGCCTTGGCGGCGCAGTAGGCGGCGAGCATCGGCAGACCGCGGGTCGCGGCGGCCGAGGCGACGGCGAGAAACCGGCCGTCGCGTGGTTCGGTCCGGCGCAGCAGCGCGGGCACGGCGGCCCGGGCGAGGTGGAGGACGCCGTTCAGGTTGACTTCGAGGACGGCCTTTTCCTGCGCGTCCGGGACCTCCCAGAGCGGCACTCCCCCGGCGATCACCCCCGCGGCGGCGACCGCGACGTCGAGCCCGCCCCAGCGGCGCTCGGCCTCGGCGACCGCGGCGGCCAGGGCGGCGGGATCGCGGACGTCGGCGACGAAAGCCGCGGTGTTGTCGCCCGCCTTCTCGACCACGGCGGCGAGTTCGGCGGCGGTGCCCATCGGGTACGGGAGGGCCGGATCGTCGACGGTGACGTCGACGGCGAGGACGGCGTAACCCTGCTCGGCCAAGCGAAGAACGGTCGCGGCGCCGATCCCGCGCGCGGCCCCGGTGACGAGAGCGGTGCGGCTGCTCATCCGACCACCGCCGTGATGTCCACAAGGGACAGTTTGCGGTCGGATGCGCCCGCGGAATGCAGGTCGGCGGCCGCGACCCGCCATTCCTGCCCGGCAATCGCGCCACCAACGGACGCCAGGCACCCAGCCACCCGCGGCCGCGTGGCAGCAGCCGGGCACCCCGGGCTGCGGCCGGCCCGTGCAGCAGCAGGCAGCGCGGCCAGTCCACCGGGGACACGAGCAGTCGCGGTCATGCGAGCACCGCCGGGTGCCAGGCGTCCACATGGGACACCAACGCCTTGGTCAGGAACGCCAGCAGCTCCCGGCCTTCCGCCGCTGTCGCCGACGTCGGGTCGCCCAGCACCCCGGTCGCCGTCACCGCGCGGACGCCGCCCTCGCGCAACAGCGGCAGCAGCTCCCCCAGCGGCCGCCGGTCCCCCGGCTCCGCGCGGTCCATCCGCACCGCGCCCGGCCGCAACGCCAGCTGCAGCGCCGTTTCCGGCCGTCCGGCGTGCGGATCTCCCGGCCAGCGCGGCTGGAACACCTCGACGTCACGCGATTCGGCCCGCAGCCGGGCGACCGCTCGGGCGACCGGGCCCGTGTTGCCGCCGTGGGCCGAGACGAACACCAGGCGGCTGAACGTCTCCGCGGCCGAGCGGCCCAGCTCCACCAGCAGCAGCTCGGTCGCCTCCTGGCCGATCGACAGCGTCCCGGCGAAGCCCGCGTGCTCGCCGCTGGAGCCGTAGGCCACCGGGGGCGCCACCAGCACGTCCGGGCGGGCCGCGGCGAGTCCGGCGCACAGGGCCGAAGCGATGTCCGTGTCGGTGGTCAGGGGCAGGTGCGGGCCGTGCTGTTCGGTCGCGCCGACCGGGACCGCGAGGATCGCCCCGGCCGCCGCGCGCTCGGCGACGTCCGGCGAGGACAATTCCGCGAGTCGCATCAGCAGCTCCTTTTCGGCACCCTGTGACGAATATCAGGCAGAGTAATGTCACCCGGTGTCAGAAACAAGCCTCACGAAGGAACCGCACTCGGATGACCGAACAGACCCCCGTCGCCCGTCGCGGCCGTCCGCCGGGCACCAGCGCCCGTGAGCTGGAGGTCATCGCCCTGCGCCTGTTCACCGAACGGGGCTTCCACGAGACGACCGTCGACGAGATCGCGGCGGCCGCCGGGGTCAGCCGCCGCACGTTCTTCCGGTACTACGACGCCAAGTCCGACGTCCTGTGGAACGAGTTCGACAACGAGGTCGGGACGATCCGCAAGCTGCTCGCCGACGCGCCCGCGGACCTGCCCGTGATGGACGCCGTCCGCGAGGCGGTGCTGGCCGCGAACCACTACCACGCCGAGGACGTCCCCGAGCTGCGCATGCGGATGAGCCTGCTCAGTTCGGTGCCCGAGCTGGCCGCGAGCGCGACGATCCACTACGACGCCTGGGAACGCGCGGTCAGCGCCTACGTCGGCGCGCGCACCGGCCAGCCCGCGGACTCGCTGTACCCGCTGGCCGTGGGCCGGGCGGTGCTGGCGGCGTGCCGCGCGGCCTACGAACGCTGGTCGGCCCGGGCCGACGCCGACCTGACCGTCTACCTGGACGCCGCTCTGCGGGCGCTGACCGCGGGGTTCGCCGACGCCGCGCTCACGGCCGAGCCGTCGCCGTCGGAAAGCTGAGGCGTCACTTGCCGGTGAGGATGTCGAACGCGTGCCGGCGGTGGGTGGCGAACAGCTCCAGCGCCGCCTCGCGATCGCCGGCGCGCAGCGCGGCGGCCAGCTGCCGGTGCTCCCCCGGGATGGCGGCGAGGTAGCCGTCGGCCTCGACGCCGACGCGCGTCAGCAGGAACAGGTGCACCTGGGAGCGGATGGCCTGCCACGCTTCGAGCAGGCGCCGGTGACCCGCGGCCGCGTACACGGCGTCGTGGAAGTCGATGTCGCAGCGCACCATCTCGTGCTCGTCCGCCGCACGCGCCATGCGGGCGACGGCGGCGTCGACGTCCACCAGCCCCTCGGCCGGGGCGCGGTCGATCACCAGCGCGACGGCGAGCTGTTCGAGGGCCGCGCGCAGCGTGTCCAGCTCGGCGACGTCCTGGTCGGACAGGCTCGTCACGGTGGCGCCGCGGTGCCATTCACTGCGCGCCAGGCCTTCCCGCTCGAGCCGCAGGAGAGCTTCCCGCACCGGACCGCGGCTGACCCCGAGCGCGGCGGACAGCTCCACCTCGCGCAACTGGCTGCCGGGTGGGTAGGCCCCGTCGAAGATGGCGTCCCGGATCCGGTCGGCGACCTCGTCGGCCAGCCCCCGGCGCCGCGCGGGCACCACCCGGCCGGGTTCGCTCATCGCTGTCCCTCCTCCAGGGTTGTCCCCAAGTTAACATCGTCCCCCTCCGCCGATTCCGCCAGTTGACGGCCAGCAGCGCGATCGCCGCCGTAACGATCAGGCTCGGGCGGCCCACCGCCGGGTCGGCGGCGTTCTGGCAGACGACGAACACCAGCACGGCGTTCACGATGGCCAGGGCCACGGCGAGGCTGTCACAGATCCGACGCGCGCCGGAAAGCCCGGTCCAGCATCACGACGACGGTCAGGCCCAGCAGCCAGCCCAGCACGAAGCCGACGACCACCGGCCACGGCGCCGACGTCCGCGACCAGCGGTAACCCGCGGCCAGCGCCGCAGTGGCGAGGCCGAGGAAGCCGACGCCCTCGAACGCGAGCCGGGTCGGGTGCGCGAAGTTCCAGCCGGTCACACTGAACCAGCCGCGCGTGGCGGGCGCGGCCAGCGCCGAGCTGCGCCACGACTCCCACCGGACGTGCCCGGCCAGCCGCTCGGCCAGTGATTCGCGCAGGTACCGCCGGATCAGCTTGATGTGGAAGTCGTGCAGCAGGTACCGGCTGCCGAACAAGTACGAGGCGAACGGGATCAGCAGCACCAGCGCGAAGTTCCCGGTGGAGATCGCGACGCTGGCGATCGCGCCCGCGGACGCCAGTTGCAGGGCGAAGACGTTCCACTGCACGGTCGCGCGCCGCTCGACCTCGGTCCGGAGGGCGCCGTACTCGGCGAGCAGGATCTGCGTGCGGATCGCCGGATCGTCGTCGCCGGGCTGGGCCATGCCACCAGGATCCCATGTGCGTCAGGACGGTCAGGGATCGCTGTCTGGAACATGCGGAACTACAGCGCAGCCGGTACCTCGGGTCCGGGAACGGCTCCGCCGCTTCGGCCGCTGTCACGGCCCGTCATCCCGTGGCACG
>NZ_JBICSQ010000095.1:24250-28884 GCF_043197175.1 Amycolatopsis sp. NPDC049252 | reverse complement strand
TACGGCAAGGCGACGCCGGAGGCGCTGGCGGAGTCGGCGTTGTGGGAGGCGTCGCTGTTCGCCGAGCACGATTTCCACGACATCAAGATCTCGGTCAAGCACAACGACCCGGTGGTCATGGTCCGCGCCTACGAGCTGCTCGCCGAGCAGTGCGACTACCCGCTGCATCTGGGTGTCACCGAGGCGGGCCCGGCGTTCCAGGGCACGATCAAGTCGGCTGTGGCGTTCGGTGCGCTGTTGCGGCAGGGGATCGGTGACACGATCCGGGTGTCGTTGTCGGCGCCGCCGGTCGAAGAGGTCAAGGTCGGCATCCAGATCCTGCAGTCGCTGAATCTGAAGCAGCGGAAGCTGGAGATCGTGTCGTGCCCGTCGTGCGGGCGCGCGCAGGTCGACGTCTACACCCTCGCCGAGCAGGTCACCGCCGGTCTGGAGGGGATGGAGATCCCGCTGCGGGTGGCGGTGATGGGCTGCGTGGTGAACGGTCCGGGTGAGGCCCGTGAGGCCGACCTGGGTGTGGCGTCGGGTAACGGCAAGGGGCAGATCTTCGTGAAGGGCGAGGTCATCAAGACCGTGCCGGAGCACGCGATCGTCGAGACCCTGATCGAGGAGGCCATGCGCATCGCCGAAGAGGCGGGCGAAGGACTCGGCGAGGGTGCCCCGGTCGTCACCGCCGGCTGAGCCGGACCTGCTCGCGGAACGACGTCCTGGAACGGCCGGCGCTAGCTCGGCGCGCTGCTGAGGGCCTCGTCTTGGCCGGCCCCGGAAGGGGTGTTCGCCGCGAACTTCGACGTGGCGGGCATCCGGCTGCCGGACGGCGCCCCCGCGGCGCGGTGGATCCGGCGCGATGGCCCTTTCAACGGCGTGCTGCCGTTCCGCTACCTCGGCGCCGACGACCTGGCCGGCCCGAGCCACACCGGCCGGCCCGCCGCTCACTCCTGGTACGAGCCCTCACCCCTGTAGGTGGTGCTGGGCGGCGTCGCGGATCTGCAGCCGGACGTTCTCCAGCGCGGCCGCGACCTCGTCGATCTGCTGCGAGGCGAGCTGGATGGAGCCCTGGATCGCGGTCGCGGTCGACGTCTCCCCGAGCAGGCCCATGACCTGGGCCTGCAGGTCCTCGAGGTCGCTCTTCGTCGCGAGCGCGATGCCGGTGGGCACCTGGTCGGCGAGCAGCTCCAGCTGCTGCGCCTGCTCCTGGATCGTCATCGGGGGTTCCTTCCGCGGTGGGGGACGCCCCTCCGTGTTAGCAGAAACCGGAACCGTCGGTGGTGACGTTTACGCTGGTATTCGTGAGCGCGGGCTGGGCCGTCGGCGAGCCGCACCCGGTGGTGCGGCCCCTGGTCACGCGCTACATCGGGTACGCGCAGGACGACGTCACCCTCGCCGTGCACCGCGGCTTGCCCTCCCGGTACGTGACGCTCGTCATCAGCCTCGCCGGGCCCGTCCGGATGGCCGGGCACCGGCTGCAGGCCCTGGTCGGCGGGCTGCACACCAGCGCGGTGCTGATCGAGCAGGACCGGACGCAGGAGGGCCTCCAGCTCGAGCTCGACCCGCTGGGCGTGCGCACCCTGCTCGGCGTCACGGCGGCCGAGCTGAGCGGGAACGTCGTGGACCTGGCCGAGTTCGGCCTCGGCGACCTCCCGGAGCGGCTGCGGGAGCTGCCCGCCTGGCCCGAGCGGTTCGCGCTGCTCGACGACGTCCTGGCCGCGCGGGCGGTGGACCCGCGGCAGCCGCCGCCGGAACTGGGGGAGGCGTGGCGCCGGATGCGCGGGGCCGACGGGCAGGTGCGCGTCGCGGACCTCGCCGGTGCGGTCGGCTGGAGCCGGCGCCACCTCGGCGAGCGCTTCCGGACGGAGCTGGGGCTGGCGCCGAAGCAGGCCGCGCGGGTGCTGCGGTTCGAGCGGGCCGGGCGGCTGCTGCGCCGGGGGCACTCCGACCTGGCCGCCCTCGCCGTCGAGTGCGGGTTCTACGACCAGGCGCACCTGAGCAACGAGTGGCGGGCGCTGGCCGGGTGCACGCCGGGCACGTGGATCGCCGAGGAGCTCCCGTTCCTCCAAGACGAGCGGGTGGCCGCCGGGCAAGACTCACCGGCATGACTCCCGCACCGAACGTCTGGCCCGCCCTCCGTTACGACGACGCCCCGGCCGCGGTCCGCTTCCTCGTCGACGTCCTGGGCTTCACCGAGGCACTGGTCGTGCCCGAGGGCGACCTGATCGCCCACGCCGAGCTGCGCTGGCCCGAAGGCGGCGCCGTGATGCTCGGCAGCGTCCGCCCGCCCGACGGCGTCCACGACGCCATGAAACCCGGCACCGGCGCGGTGTACGTCGTGTCGGACCACGTGGACGACGTCCACGCGAAGGCGAAGGCCGCCGGGGCCGAGATCACCGCCGAGCTGACCGACACCGGCTACGGCTCGCACACGTTCAGCCTGCGCGACCCCGAAGGCAACGCCTGGACGTTCGGCACCTACCGCGGCGCGCCCTGACCTACTGGACGGGGCGTTCGAAGGTGACGAGCAGGCCGTCGACGCCGCCCGGGCCGACCCGGCCCTTGACCTCCGCCGACGTGATGGCCTTCAGCTGCCATCCGTCGGCGGCGCGGTCGTTGAGCAGCTTCTCGAGCTTGTCCCCGGACATCTTGCCGCCCAGGAGCTTCTCGCGGACCTCGACGACCTTGTACGTGTAGCGCTGCATGGACCCGATTCTGCCCGGAACGCCGGACACCGGCTGTTCATCTGAGCGTGTCTAGAGGCTCGCGTTCCGTTTCGGCTGTTCATCTGGCACCCTGGAGCCCGTGTTGCGGCTTGCAGGTGCACGGCTGCTCGATGATCGGGACTATCCGGCGGTCCGTGCCGCGCTCGCCGCCGACCCGGTGGGCAGCTGCATGGTCAGTGCCAGGGTGGAGGCCGCGGGCCTCGATCCCTGGCGGCTCGGTGGTGAGCTCTGGGCCGCCGACAACCGCCCGGTTCGCGCCGGGCGGCTCCAGGGGCTGTGCTTCTCCGGTCCCAACCTGATCCCCCTGCGCGGCAACGCGCCCGCGTTGCGCTCCTTCGCCGACCGCGCCCTGCGCCGCCAGCGGACGTGCTCGTCGCTGGTCGGCCCGGCCGAGCAGGTCCTCGGCCTGTGGGAGGAGCTCTCCGACGAGTGGGGCCCGGCCCGCGAAGTGCGCGACGACCAGCCGCTGATGGCCCTGGACACGCTGCCGGTCGTCAAGGCCGACCCGGCCGTCCGCGCGGTCCGCCCGGACGAGCTCGAGCGCTACCTGCCCGCCGCCGTCAAGATGTTCATCGAAGAGGTCGGCGTCGACCCGCGCAGCGGCGACGGCGGCGCCAGCTACCGCGCCCGGGTCACCGAGCTGATCGCCGCCGGGCGCGCGTTCGCCCGGTTCGAGCACGGCGAGGTCGTGTTCAAGGCCGAGATCGGCGCGATGTCGGCGACCGTCGGGCAGATCCAGGGTGTCTGGGTGCATCCCGAGCGCCGTGGTGACGGCCTCGGCACCGCGGGCACGGCCGCCGTGGTGAACCGGCTCGTGCGCGGCCTCGGCCGCACCGCGAGCCTGTACGTCAACGGCTACAACAAACCCGCGCTCGCGGCCTACCGCAAGATCGGCTTCCAGCAGGTCGGCCAGTACGCGACGGTGCTGTTCTAGCACTCTTCCGTGGCGGCGTTTCGGCCCCACCGCGAGGCTCTGACCAGGGCATCATCCCGCCATGAGTGCACGTCGAAGCGCTGCCGTGCTCGCGGTGCTGCTGCTCGCCGCCTCGACCGCGGCCGGCTGTTCGGGCGACGGTCCCGAGGACGCCCTGTCGGCGTTCCTGGACGCCGTCGCCTCGGGCGACGTCGCCGCCGCGGCGGCGGACACCGACTCGCCGGACGCGGCGAAGACCGTGCTGACGCAGGTCCGCGGCGCCCTCGACCCGGAGTCACTGGACGTCGAGGACGAAGAGGTGAAGGAGCCGGCCGACGGGGACACCGTCACGGCCGGCTACCAGCTCACCTGGCACCTCCCGCACGGCCGCACCTGGACCTACCGCGCCGACGCCCAGCTGCGCGCGGCCGAGAGCGGCTGGCAGGTGCACTGGCAGCCGACGGTCGTGCACCCGCAGCTCGCGGCCGGCCAGACCCTCGGCGTGCTGCCGCAGCTGCCGGAGACCGCGCCGGTCCTCGACCGCGACGGCGTGCCGCTGATGCGCCCGCAGACCGTGATCGGGGTGGTCGTCGACCCGCAGAAGACCGGCGACGCGGGCGCGGTGGCCAAGTCGCTCGCCGCCGCGCTGCACCGGTACGAGCCGTCGGTGACCGGCCGTTCGCTGCTGGACGGGATGGGCAAGACCAAGCCCGGCAGCACCTTCCCGGTGATCACCCTGCGGGCCGGCGACTACCAGCGGGTCAAGCCGGTGATCTACGACCTGCCCGGCGTCCGGTTCGCCGCCCAGGAGCGGCTGCTGCCGGTGACGCGCGGGTCCGGGGCGCAGGTGCTGCCCGCCATCCGCGCGCTGGTCGAGCAGGAGCTGGCCGGCGCGGCGGGCTGGCGGATCGTCACCCAGGACGTCACCGGGGGCGAGGTGGCCGAGCTGCGGGCCGAGCCGCCGCGGCCGGGCCCCGCGATCACCAGCACGCTCAGCGCAAGGGTCCAGG
>NZ_JBICSQ010000095.1:0-24240 GCF_043197175.1 Amycolatopsis sp. NPDC049252 | reverse complement strand
GGACGCTGCCGAGAAGGCCCTTGCGCCGGCCGAATACCCGGCCGCGCTGGTGGCGATCCAGCCCTCGAGCGGGGACATCCTGGCCGTGGCGCAGAACGAGGCGGCCGACGCCGAAGGCTCGCTGGCGCTGGCCGGGCGCTACCCGCCGGGGTCGACGTTCAAGATCATCACCGCGGCGGCCGCGCTGGCGGACGGCGACGTCGAGGCCGGCAGTCCGGTCGACTGCCCCGGCACCACGACGATCGAGAACCGCGTCGTGCCGAACGAAGGCCGGTTCGACCTGGGCCGGGTCCCGTTGAAGACAGCGTTCGCGAAGTCCTGCAACACCACGTTCGCCCGGCTCGCGTCCGGGCTTTCGGGATCGGCCCTGACCGACACGGCCCGGTCGTTTGGCATCGGCGCGGACTTCGTCGTCCCGGGCCTGACCACGGTCACCGGCGCGGTCCCGGCCACCGACTCGGTCGTCCAGCGCGCGGAGAACGGCTTCGGCCAGGGCACGGTGGTGACGAGCCCGTTCGGCATGGCCCTGGTCGCCGCGACCGTGCAGGCGGGGAAGGTGCCGACGCCGTCGCTGGTGAAGGGGCGGCCCGCGACGGCGCAGAACGTCGGCGACGCGCCGTCCCAGGACGTGCTCGACGCGCTGCGCGGGATGATGCGCGAGGTCGTCACGTCGGGCACCGCGACCGGGCTGCGCGACCTCCCGGACGTCGCGGGCAAGACCGGCACCGCCCAGTTCGGCGACGGCTCCCGCGCCCACGGCTGGTTCGTCGGCTACCGCGGCGACCTGGCGTTCGCGGTGCTGCTGACCGGCGCGGGATCCTCCAAACCGGCGGTTCAGGCCGCGCACCGGTTCCTGGCGGGGATCGGCTGAGCGGTGCGTCGTAAGGTGGAGGCATGTCCGTTCGTGCCCCGCTGGTGCCCGGCGTCCAGACGCCGCGCCGTGACGTCCCCAGTTCCATCGCCCGTCCCGAGTATGTGGACAAGCCGGCGCCGAAGCGGGACACCGGCAACGGCGTGCGCACGCCCGAGGTGATCGAGGCGATGCGCGTCGCGAGCCGCATCGCGGCGCAGGCGCTGGAGGAGGGCGGCAAGGCCGTCAAGCCGGGCGCGACCACCGACGACATCGACAAAGTGGTCCACGAGTTCCTGCTCGACCACCACGCCTACCCCTCGACGCTGGGCTACCGCGGTTTCCCGAAGTCGTGCTGCACCTCGCTCAACGAGGTGATCTGCCACGGCATCCCGGACTCGACGGTGCTCGAGGACGGCGACATCTGCAACATCGACGTCACCGCCTTCATCGGCGGCGTCCACGGCGACACGAACGCGACGTTCCTGGCGGGTGACGTCTCCGAGGAGGTCCGCCTGCTGGTGGAGCGCACCCGCGAGGCGACGCTGCGCGCGATCAAGGCGGTCCGCCCGGGCCGCCGGCTCAACGTGATCGGCCGCGTCATCGAGGCGTACGCCAAGCGCTTCGGCTACGGCGTGGTCCGCGACTTCACCGGCCACGGCGTCGGCCCGTCGTTCCACACCGCGCCGACCGTGCTGCACTACGAGGAGCCCTCGGTGGAGACGGTGATCGAGGAGGGCATGACCTTCACGATCGAGCCGATGATCACCCTCGGCACCATCGACTACGACATCTGGCCGGACGACTGGACCGTCACCACGAAGGACAAGAAGTGGACGGCCCAGTTCGAGCACACCCTGGTGGTGACGGCGGACGGCGCCGAGATCCTGACCCTCCCCTGACGCGAAAACGGCCCTTCCCCGGTTGAGGAAGGGCCGTTCGTCTGGGCTCAGCTGCTGGTCGCCTTCTGGTAGCAGCGCACCGAAAGCGGCACGAACACCGCCAGCAGCACCACGATCCACAGCACCGATGCCGGCACCGCGTGCTGCATCGGCCAGACGTCGTGCGCCGGCATCGCCGCGCTCGTGTTGCCGAACAGCTCCCGCGCCGCCTGGGTGATCGCCGAGATCGGGTTCCAGTCGGCGATCGCGCGCAGCGGGCCCGGCAGGCGGCCGCTGTCGACGAACGTGTTGGCCAGGAACGTCAGCGGGAAGATCGCGATGCTCGAGACGTTGTTGAACACCTCGGGCTTGCGCACGGCCAGCCCGATCGTCCCCATCACCCAGGACAGCGCGTAGGCGAACGCGAGCAGCAGGAGCACGCCGCCCAGCGCCTCGAAGACGCCGGTGTGGATGCGCCAGCCGACCAGCAGGCCGACCACGCCCATGATCAGCAGGCTCGCCACGTTGAGGATCAGATCGGCGGTCGTCCGCCCGATCAGCACCGCCGCCGGTGACATGGGCAGCGAGCGGAACCGGTCGATGATGCCCTTCTGCAGGTCGTCGGTCAGCCCGTAGCCGGTGACGATGCTGCCCATCGCCACGGCGAGGGTGAAGATCCCCGGCAGCATGAACTCGCGGTACGACATGCCGGGGATGTCGATCACGCTGCCGAACACGTACCCGAAGAGCAGCACGAACATCACCGGGATGAACACGATGGACCCGAGCAGGTCCAGCGACCGGAAGATCTTGATCGAGTTGCGCTTGGCGATCGTCACGCCGTCGGTCACGGCCATCTGCACCGCGTTCATCACACGGCCTCCTTCGCGGTCTCGGCCACCTCGTGGCCGGTGAGGGTGAGGAAAACGTCGTCGAGGGTGGGGCGGCGGACGCCGACTTCGCGGACTTCGACCCCTTCCGCGGCCAGCAGGGCGAGGGCTTCGGTAAGCGCTTTCGCGCCGTGGGTCACGGGCACGGTGAGCTGGAACGCCTCGGCCTGCGGCTCGCCGCTGGCCAGCCGGGCCAGCGTCCGTCGCGCCGTCGTGACGTCGGCGTGCGTGCCCACGGTCAGCTCGATCCGCTCGCCACCGACCAGGTCCTTGAGCTCGTCGGCGGTGCCGCGGGCGATCACGCGCCCGTGGTCGACGACGGCGATGCTGTCGGCCAGCCGGTCGGCCTCCTCCAGGTACTGCGTGGTCAGCAGCAGCGTCGTGCCGCCCGCGACCAGCTCGGTGATGACGTCCCACAGCTCGGTGCGGGCGCGCGGGTCGAGCCCGGTGGTGGGCTCGTCGAGGAACAGCACCGGCGGGTTCGCGACGAGCGCCCCGGCCAGGTCGAGCCGGCGCCGCATGCCGCCGGAGTACGTCCGCACCGGCCGGTCGGCGGCGTCCTCGAGGCTGAACCGGGCCAGCAGCTCCCGGCCGCGGGCCTTGGCCCGCTTGGTGCCCAGGTGGTAGAGCCGCCCGACCATCTCGAGGTTCTCCGCCCCGGTCAGGTGCTCGTCGACGGCGGCGTACTGCCCCGACGCGCCGATGTGGGAACGCAGCTCGTGCGCGTCCCGCACGACGTCGAACCCGGCGACCGTCGCGTGGCCCGCGTCCGGCTTCTGCAGGGTGGTGAGGATCTGGACGGTGGTGGTCTTGCCGGCGCCGTTCGGCCCGAGCACGCCGAGCACGGTGCCCTCCGGCACCGCCAGCGACATGCCGTCGAGCGCGGTCACGCTGCCGTACTTCTTGACGAGTCCTTCGGCCACGATGGCGTCTGACATCGGATTCCCCTTCTGTGTCAGCGAATTCAGGACCGGCGGACGACGATGTCGCCGGTGTAGGAGCGGGCGCGGACCTCGACGGTCTCGTCGGTCTGCCCGGGACCGTCGGCCGCGGTGAGCGAGTTGTGCACCCGGCCGGTGAGCGAGTTGAGGGTCAGCCAGGCGGCGCTGCCCTCGCGGATGCCGACCTCGATCTCGCCGACCGCGGTCTCGAGCACGACGGTGTCGCGGATGACCTCGCCGATCCGGACGTCACCGGCGGCGGTCTTGGCGTTCACGGCCGTGTGCGCGACGTCGACGAGGATGTCGCCGTTGGCCGAGTTGACCCGCAGGTCGCCGGTCACGGTGCCGACCCGGGTCTCGCCGCTGGAGTTCTTCAGCACGGCCGAGCCGTCGATCTCGCGGATGCGCAGGTCGCCGGTGCCGGTGCTGAGCTCGGCGTGGTCGGACGCGTGCTCGACGGTGACGTCGCCGAGCGCGGTGACGGCCTCCAGCCGGGTCGTCCGCTCGAGGTGCAGGTTGCCCATCGACGTCTTGAACCGGCAGTCGCCGAGCGACCCGGTGGCCCGGAAGTCGCCCATCGCGGTGGTGCCGCGGATCCGGGAACCGGTGGGCAGTTCCACCGACACGACGATCGAGCCGCCCTTGCCGAAGAGCTTCGTGTAGTACTTCGGGCCCTTGACGAGCAGGGCGCCGTCGGAGAACTCGACCTGGGTCTTCTTGACCGCGGCGACGTCGTCGCGGTCGTGCGGGTCCACCGGGAGGATCTCGACGACGGTGTCGTCGCGGTCGCTGGCGGCGATCCGGACGTCGGCGGCGCTGGCGTCGATGGTCGCGGTGATCGGGCCGGGGGTGGCGAAAACGGGCATGGCTGCGCCCTCCTGGGGTGCGTCGGTGGCGTCTCCGCAGGTCGGAGACGTGAAGGGAAGAGCGGTGGTTACCGGACCCAGCCGGTGTAGTTGTCGCCGTAGAGCGAGGTGCGGCGCCGTGGGGCGCTCTTGTCAGGCCCGAGCCCGGCGCTCGCCGCCCGGACGAGCCAGGCGTTGGTCGAGATCCGCTCCTTGGCCGCCGCCTCCTCGACCCGCTGCTTGAGCTGTTCGGGCAGGCGGAGGTTGATCCGGGCGACCGCGCCGTCGTCGGCTTCCAGCGGCGGCGCGAGTGTCTCCTGGGGTTCCGGCTCGGGTGCCGTGGGTACCGAGACGGCGAACTCGGCGTCCCGCCGGCGGAGGCGGACCTCGACGGAGCCGGGTGCGAGGTCGCGGGTGATTTCGTCGGCTGCGGCCGAAAGCGCGTCGAGCAGGGTCAGCCGGATCGCCGACTCGAGCGGCGCGGTGAGCCGCTCGGCGAGGGCGACGGCTTCTTCGCCCGCCGCTTCGGCGGCGACCGCGAGCTCCCGCCGGAGTTCGTCCACGAAGGGCGTCAGGTCCATGGCACAACTATGGCGCCATCGTGGCACCACGACAACCCTGAATTGGCACCCTTAGGGGTCGCCTGTGGTGCCAAACTGGGTAAAAGTCCAGCTCAGGCCGTTTCGATCCGGGACAGCAGCTCGTCCAGGAACCCGCAGGCCTCGGCCGCGGCCCGGTCCGCGTCGCGGTCGGCGATGGCGTCCGCGAGGCCTTCGTGGCCGATCTCGGGCATGTGCCCGGCCCCGGGCGTGATGCTGGACGTCGCCGCGACGCTCGCCGTGATGACCTCGGTCAGCCCGCGGTACAGCTCGGTGAGCAGCCCGTTGTGGCTGCTGCGGACGACCGCGCAGTGGAACTCCGCGTCGGTGCGCGCGAAGTCCGGCCAGCGGCCTTCCTGCAGTTCGACCTCGCGGCGGGCCAGCAGCGCGCGCAGCTCGGCGACGTCCTCGTCGGTCCGCTCGGCCGCGGCGAGCCGGGCGCCCTCGACCTCGAGGGTGCGCCGGACCTGCAGGACCTCGCGCAGCTCGTCGCCGCACAGCCGGCGGATCGCGCCGGACACCTCGCTGGTCGCGCGCACGTAGGTGCCGTCACCCTGGCGGACCTCGAGGATCCCGGTGTGCGCGAGCGCGCGCACGGCTTCGCGGATGGTGTTGCGGCCGACGCCGAGCTGTTCGCCCAGCTCGACCTCGGTGGGAATGCGCTCGCCGATCGGCCATTCGCCCTGCGTGACCGCGGTCCGCAGCTGGTCGATGACTTGGTCGACGAGGCCTGCCCGCCGGGTGGTGGCCAGAGGCACAGGAGTTATCCCTTCATCCAATCATCCTACGTATGCGATAGTAGCTGGTATGCCCGTCGAATCCCGTGAATCAGCACTCGAACCCGAACTGGACGGCGCGATCGAGACGCGCACGCCCGGCGTGGTCGCCGGCGGCGCGCTGCTCGCGGTCGCCGTGGTGCTGACGGCGCTCAACCTGCGTCCGGCCATCACCGGGGTCGGCCCGATGCTCGCCGAAATGCGCGCCGGCCTGGGTGCGTCCGTGGTCTGGGCGGGTGTGCTGACGACGTTGCCGACCCTCTGCTTCGCCGGCGCCGGGCTCGCCGCGCCGCTGCTCGCCCGCCGCGCCGGCATCGGCGCCGCCATCGCGGTCGCGTTGACCGCGCTCGCCGCCGGGCTGGTGCTGCGCGTGCTCGACGGCCCGTACGTGGTGCTCGGCGGGACGCTCGTGGCCACCGCCGGGATCGCCCTGATCAACGTGCTCATCCCGGTCGTCATCAAGGGCTCCTTCCCGGCGCGCATCGGCCTGATGACCGGCGTCTACACCGCCGCGCTGCAGGGCGGCGGCGCGCTCGGGTCGGCCGTGACCCCGCAGCTGGGCGACGCCTTCGGCGGCTGGCGCCCGGCGCTGGGCAGCTGGGCGGTGGTGGCCGTCGTCGCGCTCGCCGCGTGGATTCTCGCAGCCCGCGGCACCGGCCGGGCACCGCGGCACACCGAGGCCGCCGAGGGCGCCGAGGGCGGCCGCTCGCTGCTGCGCAACCGGCTGGCCTGGATCGTCACGGTCTTCTTCGGTCTCCAGGCCTTCTACGCCTACGCGGCGATGGGCTGGTTCCCGCAGGTCCTGATGGACGCCGGGGTGTCGCGTGACGACGCCGGCCTGCTGTTCGGCCTGGTCTCGCTCATCGCGGTGCCGATCAGCTTGGTCGTGGCGCCGATGGCGGCCCGGCAGCGCGGCCAGGGCGGGTGGATCGTGCTCCTGGGCCTGTTCGGCCTCGCCGGCACGACCGGGCTGATGCTCGCCCCGGCGTGGTCGCCGCTGCTGTGGAGCCTGCTGATCGGCCTGGGGATGAGCGTCTTCTCGCTCGCCCTGACGGTCATCGCGCTGCGGGCGCGGACCGGCGCCGACACCGCCCGGCTGTCCGGGATGGCGCAGGGCTTCGGGTACCTGTTCGCCGCGCTCGGCCCGTTCCTGTTCGGCCTGCTGCACGACGCCGCGGGCGGCTGGACGGTCCCGCTGGCGATGCTGCTGGGCCTGCTCGTGGTCCAGATGGTCTTCGGTGCGCTGGCGGGTCGGCACCGGTTCGTCTGATTCTTAACAGTTAATGCCGGTTCGCGGCGGTTAGGCGGCTTAAGATCGGCCGATGGCGGTTCCGTCGCCGGCCCTCGGGACGTTGCTGCGCACCGGCCCGTTCGACGCGGCCCTGCGCGCGGCGATCCGCGCCCGCGGGCTGAGCCTCGACCGCCTGCGTGAACACCTGCACGCCCGCGGCGTCTCGGTCACGACGGCGACGTTGAGCTACTGGCAGTCCGGCCGCAGCCGCCCGCAGCGGCGGGACTCGGTCCGCGGGGTACGGCAGCTCGAGGTCGTGCTCGACGTGCCGCCGGGGTCGCTCGTCGCGCTGCTCGGCTCGCCGCGGCCGCGGCGCTCCACGGCCGCCGAGATCGGCCGGTTCTGGCCGGACGGCGGGCGCATCGACGCCGCGGTGTCCGATGTGGACACCCGGTGGGACGAGCGGCTGACCCGGATCAGCCAGCACGACGTCGTCACGGTGGGGCCGGATCGTGAGGAGCTGGCGTTCCATTCGCGGCAGGTGCTGCGCGCCGAGGCGGACGGCCCGGACCGCTGGGTGGTCATCCTGCACCTCGACGAGCACGACCGGCCGCTGCCGGAGGTGCGGTCGCTGCGGGGCTGCCGGGCCGGGCGCAGCGTGCACAAGCCGGAAGACGGCCTGCTCGTCGTCGAACTGCTCTTCGGCCGCCCGCTCGTCCGCGGCGAAACGGTGATCACCGAGCACACGCTCGTGAACCGCGCGCCGTACCCGCTGGCCACGAACTACGAACGGAAGTTCCGGCTCCCGGTCCGCGAATACGTGGTCGAAATCCGCTTCGACCCGGCCGCGGTTCCGCCGGTGTGCCGCCGTTTCGTCGAACGGGACGGGCAGCCGGCCGAATACACCGACGTCGTCCCGGAATCCGGTGCGGTTCACGGAGTAGCGCTCACCTTCGGCCCCGGCCGTTACGGTTTCGACTGGGAATGGGACGCCAGTTAACTGTTAAGGCCCTGCGGATCTTCAATTCGGTGTTTCCGGCGATCTACCGTTTGCGCATTCCACTCCCCGAACCGAGGAGAAAGCATGCGCAGGATCGTTTCCGCCGCGAGCGTGGCCGCGCTGGCCGCGCTCGGACTGGGCTTCCAGCCCGCTCAGGCAGCGCCTCCGGCACCCCCGGTCCATCCCCAGGCCGAGGTCGACGGCGTGGCCGCCGCGTTCGGCCTGTCCGCGGATCAGGCCCAGGCCCGCCTCGCCGCCCAGGACGGCGCCCACCGCCTGGCCTCGGCCCTGCCCGCCGCCGTCCGGCAGCAGTCGGCCGGGCAGTGGTTCGACGCGGCCACCGGGAAGCTGACCGTCGCCGTCACCACTCAGGCTGCCGCCGACCAGGTCCGCGCCACCGGGGCCGCGGCGCAGGTCGTGGCCCGCAGCCAGGCCGAGCTGGACCGCACCGACGCGGCCGTCCGCGCGCTGGTCGGCCAGGGTGTGCCCGGCGTGTACGGCTGGGGCGTCGACGTCCGCGGCAACGAGGTCGGCGTCTCCGTCGACCGGACGAAGAAGACCGCCGCCACCGAGAGTTTCCTTTACCGCGTCAGGGAACTCGGCGTCCGGATCACCGAGACGACCACCTCGCCGAAGCAGCAGTCGGGCACGATCCAGACCGGCAACCCGTGGTGGCCGGGCAGCGAGTCGAACTGCTCGGTCGGCTTCCCCGTCACGGATTCCGCCGGCGCCAAGCACTTCCTCACCGCGGGCCACTGCACGAACGACCGCGACCAGGCCGCCTACGGCGCGTCCGGCCAGCAGAACAAGGTCGGCACGTCCAACGTCGGCGGCACCCACAGCGTCAACGGCCAGGAAGGCGACATGGGTGTCGTCGCGGTGACCGAGGCGGGCTGGAACCTTTCCGCGTCGGTCAACACCTGGGGCCAGCCGGCGGTCACGCTCTCCGGCGCGGCCGAGGCCATGGTCGGCGACAGCGTCTGCCACTCCGGCAACACTTCGCACTGGCAGTGCGGCGAGGTGAAGTACACGCACAAGTCCGCCGACTACGGCAACGGCCTCATCATCGGCGACCTGACCTGGACTACGGCGTGCTCGCTCGGCGGCGACTCCGGCGGCGGCTGGCTGCTCGGCACCCAGGCCACCGGCCTGCACGACGGCGGCCCGTCGCAGTGCGTCCAGAACCCCGGCGACGGCGACATGTCCCTGTTCCAGCCGGTGATCGAAGCGCTGAACAAGTGGCAGCTCACGCTGGTGACCAGCGGCGGCACCGGCGACACGACGGCGCCGAGCGCGCCCGCCAACCCGCGTTCCACGGGCACGACGTCGAACAGCGTCTCGCTCGCCTGGGACGCCTCGACCGACAACACCGGCGTCACCGGCTACGACGTCTACAACGGCTCCACGCTCGCCACGAGCGTCGCGGGAACCAGCGCCACGGTCTCCGGGCTCACCCCGGACACGGCGTACTCCTTCACGGTCAAGGCGAAGGACGCCGCCGGGAACGCTTCGGCGGCGAGTGCCGCGGTGTCGGCCCGGACCCAGCCGGGCAGCGGCGGCAACCGCACGCTGACCAACGACACCGACTACGCGATCCGCGACTACCAGCAGGTGTTCAGCCCGATCGGCTCGACCCTCACCGGCAGCGCGCCCGCCGCTATCGGCGTCTCGCTGACCATCCGCCACACGTGCGCCGAAGACCTCGGCATCACGCTGCTCGACCCGAAGGGCAAGGCGTACGCGCTGAAGTACAGCGGCGGCAGCACCTGCACGCCGTGGAGCGGCCCCCGGACGTTCACCGTGCCCGCCGCCGCCTCCCCGGCCGCCGGTCGCTGGCAGCTGCGCGTGACCGACTACGGCGCCGGCGACACCGGCACCCTCGACACCTGGTCGATCACCCTCTGAAAGCCGTGAATGTCGCATTGAGGGACTTAGAGTCCCTCAATGTGACATTCACGGCTTTGGGTCAGTCCAGGGGCAGGTTGAGCAGCGCGTTCTCGACCAGCTCCGGCATGGCCGGGTGGATCCAGTACTGCCCGCGGGCCATCGCGTGCGCGTCCAGGCCGAAGCTCATCGCCTGGATCAGCGGCTGGATCACCGAGGACGCCTGCGGCCCGATGATGTGCGCGCCCAGCAGCTGCCCGGTCGCGGGGTCGGCGAGCAGCTTCGCGAAGCCCGTCGTGTCCTCCATTGCCCAGCCGTAGGCGATCCCGGCGTAGTCCTGCTTCGACGTCACGTACGAGACGCCCTTTTCGCGCGCCTTCTGCTCGGTGAGCCCGACGGAGGCGACCTGCGGGTGGGTGAACACGGCGTGCGGCACGAACCGGTGGTCGGCCTTGATCCGCTCGTCCGGGTGCAGCAGGTTGTGCTGCACCACGCGGGATTCGTGGTTCGCGACGTGCTTCAGCTCGTGCGGCGAGGAGAGGTCGCCGAGCGCGTAGATGCCCTCGACGACGGTCTCCTGGTAGTCGTCGACCACGACGTGCCCACTGTCCATTGTGGTCACGCCGGTGGCGGCGACGTCGAGGGTGTCGGAGTTCGGCTTGCGCCCGGTCGCGACGAGCAGCAGGTCGGCTTCGACGGTCTCGGCGCCCTGCGGCCCTTCGAGATCCAGGGCGACGCCACCGGCCGTCTTGCGCGCCCGGACGGTCTTGCGCTCCAGCCGGACGTCGAAGCGTTCCGAAGCCAGCTCGGTGAAGCGGGCGCTGACGTCCTCGTCCTCCGAGCGCAGCAGCCGCGCGGACCGGTTGACCAGTGTCACCTGCACGCCGAACGACGCGAAGACGTGCGCGAACTCGGCCGCGATGTAGCCGCCGCCGAGGATGACGATCCGCTCGGGCAGCTCGTCGAGCCGCATCACCGTGTCGGAGGTGTGGTAGCCCGTGTCCTCGATGCCGGGGATGTCCGGGATCACCGGGCGCCCGCCCGCGGCGAGCACGAACTTGTCGGCGGTCAGCACCTCGTCGGGGCGGCCGTCGGCGAAGCTGACGCGCAGCTCCTTGAGCCCGGTGAACCGGCCGGTGCCCTCGTAGACGTCGACGTTCTTGTTGTCCTCGTGGCTGCGCCGGTACTCCGCGCCACCCGCGGCGATCGGGTCGATGCGCCCGAAGATCCGGTCGCGGATGTCGCGCCAGCGGACCCCCTTCAGCTCCTCGTCGACGCCGTAGCGCGCGCTCTCGGCGGGCGTGTACGCGACGTCGGCGGCGTAGACGAACATCTTCGTCGGGATGCAGCCGACGTTCAGGCAGGTCCCGCCGAAGGTGCCCTTCTCCACGATGGCCGTCTTCTTGCCGGCGAAACCGGGCCCGAGGATCGAGTTCCCCGATCCCGTGCCGACGATCACCAGGTCGTAGTGGGGCACTTCATCCTCCGCGGGGCTCGTTCCGGACCGTTCACCCTAGCCAACCGACGTCGTGAATCGAGTGTTCCCGCGTGTGCTTAACGTCGTATTACGTGCTCAGTACCCGTCAATGCCCGGTCGCCGTGAAGTGCATCCGGTCCTTCGGGCTGGTCCACGCGCCGCCCCAGCTCCAGCCGGCCGCCGCGAACGCGCGGACGGTGGCGTCACCGGCCAGGACCATGCCGGGCCGCGCCCGCGAGCGGTCGACGTAGGCCGAGGCCAGCTCGGGCAGCACCAGGTCGCCCTGGGTGTAGGGGTTGCAGAACGGGTTGACGTCCACCGCCAGCCCGTAGGCGTGCGCCGACCAGTTGGTCTGGCCGCGCGCCGGGCGGCAGACGAACGCGCTGGTGGAGTTGCCGTCGCCGGTCGGCGGCAGGGTCAGCTCGGCCGGGCTGGTGACCCGCATCTCCTCGAGGGGGAAGTGGCGGGCGAAGAGCTGCCCGAACACCTTCGTGATCGCGGCGGCGCCCTTGGCGTTCACCAGCATCTCGCCGGTGTGCGCGCGGCCGTCGAAGCCCCAGAACGCCATCGTGAGGTAGCGCAGGTCGGCCGCCTGCACCGGGCAGGCGGCCTGCCAGGTGCTGCGCGCGAGGACGGCGGCGGGCACCGCGCTGATCGTCGAGGCGTAGGCGTTCCCGGGCGGTGGGGGAAGGACGTCTTTTGTCGGAAGTGCCCGGTTCACCAGTTCGGGTGGCGTCGGTTCGACCTCGCCGAAGCCGTCCGGGCGGCGGGGGAGCGGCCGGGCACCCACCTGCCAGGTGACGGCGGGCGCGCTCGACGTCGCCGGCGGCGTCGTTTTCACCGGGGAGGGGGGTTTGGACACGGTCGTCGTGACCGGCGTCGCGGCCACGGGCTGGGGCGTCGAGGGCGGTTCCGACGTGCACGCGCCCAGCGTCAGAGCCATGACCGCCCCGAGCGTCGCCGTCGCTGTCCGTCGCATTCCGCAATCCTGACATAAACGTTCGGTGATCGCGGAGTCCACCCGTTTCAGTGACACCGCTTCGGGCTCACTCCGTTTAGGGTATTCAGGGCCACCTGTTCACGCTGTGGAGTCGCGTGAGTGCCGTGCGCAGTACCTTGGTTTTGCTTCGAAGAGGGGAACGACCCATGTCCGTGAAGTCCCGCCGATCCCTGCTGCTCGTGAGCGGCGCGCTCCTCGCGGTCGCGGCGGTCGCCGTCCCGGTCGTGGTGAACACGGCTTCGGCGGACCCGGCGTCCGCCAACCAGCCCCGGATCGTCGGCGGCAACAAGGCCTCGCTCGACGACCACCCGTACGCGGTGTACCTCACCGACCCGGGCGGCAACCAGTACTGCGGCGCGGTGATCGTCAGCTCCACGGCGGTCGCGACGGCGGCGCACTGCGCCAAGGCGGTCGCGAAGCAGGACGTCCGCGTGGTGGCCGGTCGTGAGGACAAGCGCACCAGCGACGGCCAGGTGCTGAGCGTGTCGAAGATCTGGATCAGCAAGGGGTACAACGACCCGACGCAGGGCAACGACGTCGCGGTGCTGACCGTGCGCGGCCAGCTCGACTACCGGCCCGCGAAGCTGCCCGACAGCGGCGACTCGGCGTCGTACCGCGAGGGCACGCAGGCGACGGTGCTCGGCTGGGGCCGCGTCGCCGACGGCGGCGACCGGTCCGACTACCTGCGCAGCGCCCAGGTCCCGGTGATCGGCGACAAGGACTGCACCTCCGACTACGACGTCTACGACCCGAAGACCATGGTGTGCGCGGGGTACGCCGACGGCGGCGTCGACGCGTGCCAGGGCGACTCCGGCGGCCCCCTGGTCGTCGGCGACACGCTGATCGGGCTCGTGTCCTTCGGCGACGGTTGCGGCAAGGCAGGCAAGCCGGGTGTCTACACGCGCGTTTCCGCGTACGTCGACGACATCCAGCAGCAAGCCAACCCGCGACTCCTCGGCTGAGCGTGGTAAGCAGGGGTATGCCGACCCTGCACGACGCGACCGGCCCCGAGCTGACCGCCGCCCAGCTGCACGACATCCTGCGCCTGCGGGTGGACGTCTTCGTGGTGGAGCAGAAGGCCGCCTACCCCGAACTCGACGGCCGCGACCTCCTGCCGGACACCCGGCACCTCTGGTTCGCCGACGACAACGGGGTCACGTCCTACCTGCGAGTCCTGCTGGACCCCGGCGGTATCCGCCGCATCGGCCGCGTCGTCACGGCCGCCCAGGCCCGGGGGCAGGGCCTGGCCGCCCGCCTGATGGACGCGGCGCTGACCATCCCCGGCGAATACGTCCTGGACGCCCAAACGTACGTCCAGGGTTTCTACGCGCGCTACGGCTTCGTCGCCGAAGGCCCCGAATACACCGACGACGACGGAATCCCCCACATCCGCATGCGCCGCCCCGCCTGACCCGACGCCGTGTCGTCCACCCAGGTGCGCGTGTCGTCCACTCAGGTACGCGTGTCGTCCGTCCAGGTACGCGAACCGACCGTTCCGGTACGGCTCAGTCGGCCGCACCGCGCGGCGCGGTCGCCGTGATCACCTTCACGGCACGGTCCACATCGGACTCCGTGAGGTCGGCGCGGACCGTCAGCCGCAGCCGCGAAATGCCGTCCGGCACCGACGGCGGCCGGAAGCAGCCAACGCGGATTCCCTGCTCGGCGCAGGCCGCGGCCCACGCGACGGCCGTCTCGGCGGACGGCGCCTGCACCGAGATCACGGCCGCGTCCGGCAGGCTCGCCTTCAACCCCGCGGCCTTGAGCTGCATCGCCAGGTTCCCGGCGTTCTCCTGGACCTTCTCCGCCAGCCCCGGCTCTTCCTTCAGCGCGTGCAAGGCGGCGAGCGCGGCGGCGGCGCTGGCGGGCGCGAGCGCCGTGTCGAAGATGAAGCTGCGCGCGGTGTCGATGAGGTGCTTGATGACCCGGCGCGGCCCGAGCACGGCCCCACCTTGCGCGCCGAGGGCCTTCGAGAGGGTCAACGTCGTGACGACGTCGGGGGCGCCCGCGAGCCCGGCCGCGTGCACCGCGCCGCGCCCGCCCTCACCCAGGACGCCGAAGCCGTGCGCGTCGTCGACCAGGAGGCCGGCGCCGTGCTCGCGGCAGATTCCGGCCAGCTCGCCGAGCGGGGCGAGGTCTCCGTCCACCGAGAACACCGAGTCGGTCACGACCAGCGCCCGCGGCTTGCGCCGGGTCGCCAGGGCGTGCTTGATCGCCGACGGCGTCGCGTGCGCGACCGCGGCGATGTCGGCCCGTGAAAGCCGGCAGCCCTCGATGAGCGACGCGTGGATGTACTTGTCGGTGACGATCGCGGCTTCGCTGCCGGACAACGCCGTCACCGCGCCGAGGTTGGCCGTGAAGCCGGACGAGAACACGAGCGCGGCCTGCACCCCGCAGAACCGGGCGAGCTCCATCTCGAGCTCGGTGTGCAGCTCGGTCGAGCCGGTCACCAGCCGTGAGCCGGTCGAGCCGGCGCCCCACCGCAGCGCGGCGGCCGCGGCGGCCCCGGCGACGCGCTTGTCGTGGGCCAGCCCGAGGTAGTCGTTCCCGGCCAGATCCAGCTCGTCGGTCTTGGCGGGCCGTGGTCGCAGCTGCCGCACCAGACCCGCGCCCGCACGCTTCTCCGCCTCGACGTCGAGCCAGTCGAAAACCTCTTCGGGCGGAAGTGTCGGCGGCGTAGTCACGTCCCGCAGTCTCCCATCCGGACCTCGCCCGGCCGTGCAGCGGGCCGGGAAACGCCGGAAGCCCCGGACCGGCGGGTGCCGGCCCGGGGCTTCCGGGGGAAATCAGCTGTCGTAGCCGCGACGCGGGCCACGGCTCGGGCGGCCGTAACCGCCGCCACCGCTGCCCGAGCGGGGCTGACGGCCGCGGCCGCCGAAGCCGCCGGGACGTCCTTCGCGCGAACCCTGGCCGTAACCGCCACGGTCGCCGCCGCGCTCACCGCGGTCGCCGCCGTAGCTGCCACCGCTCGTGCCGCGGTCGCCGCCCTGGCTGCTGCCACCGCGGTAACCACCACGGCTCGAGCCGCCGAAGCTGCCGCGGTCGCCGCGGTAGCCACCGCCGCCACGACGCGGGTTCTCGCGCCGACGCTCGATGACCGGCTCGCCACTGGGCTCGCGGGCACCGGTGATGCGGTTCAGGGCTTCGTCACCCGGGCGGACCATCGTGGACTCGGCGCGGACGCCGGCCCGGTCGGTCATCCGCTTGACCATGCGGCGCTGGTCGTTGGTGACCAGCGTGACGACGACACCGGACGCCCCGGCGCGCGCCGTGCGGCCCGCGCGGTGCAGGTAGTCCTTGTGGTCGGCCGCCGGGTCGACGTGCAGCACCAGCGAGATGTCGTCGACGTGGATGCCGCGCGCGGCGACGTCCGTGGCGACCAGCACCGGGGCGTGGCCTTCCTTGAAGTCGGCGAGGACGCGGTTGCGCTGCCCCTGCGTCTTGCCGCCGTGCAGCGCCTGCGCGTTCACGCCCTGCTCGCGCAGCCGCTCGGTGAGGCGGTCGACGTGGTGCTTGGTCCGCACGAACATGATCGTGCGGCCCTCGCGGGCGCCGATCTGCGTGATGACGTCCTGCTTGTCCTGGTGCGACACCTGGAGCACGTGGTGGTCCATCGTCGTCACGCTCGCGGTCGACGGCGCGACCGAGTGGGTGACCGGGTCGCTCAGGTACTGCCGCACGAGGCGGTTGACGTCACCGTCGAGCGTCGCCGAGAACAGCAGCCGCTGCCCGCCCGGCGGGGTGAGGTCCATGATCTCGCGGACCTGCGGCATGAAGCCCATGTCCGCCATCTGGTCGGCCTCGTCGAGCGCGATGAAGTTGCAGTCGCCCAGGTGCGCGGTGCCCTGCCGGACGTGGTCCGACAGCCGGCCCGGGGTGGCGATCAGCAGGTCGACGCCACGGGAGAGCGCGTCGGCCTGGCGGGCGAAGGCCATGCCGCCGACGGCCGTGCGGCACCACAGGCCGAGGGACTTGGCCAGCGGGGTCAGCGAGTCGGCCACCTGCATGGCCAGCTCGCGGGTCGGCACCAGGATCAGCGCGCGGGGGCGCTTCGGGCGGGCCTTGCCGTCGGCGAGCCGGGCCAGCATGGCCAGGCCGAAGGCGAGGGTCTTGCCGGAACCGGTCTGGGCGCGGCCCAGGACGTCGCGGCCGGCCAGTGCGTCCGGGATGGTCGCGGACTGGATCGGGAAGGGGCTCGTGATGCCGGCCTCGGCCAGCGCGCGGAGCAGCGGCTCCGGCAGGCCCAGCTCGGCGAAGGTCCTGGTCGCCACGGTCTCGACGGTGTCGTCGCGCAGCGTGTCGCCACCGGCGGGGCGCTGACGCGGCCGACGGTCGGGACGGCCCGCGTGCGCGGACGTCGAGGAGGGACCAGAGTTGAACGTGACTGTCACAAATGCCTCTCGGACGTGGTTCGTCACAAGGAGGCCCGGGCTCCCCGCGCGCAGGCAGGGCAAGATGGTGTGCGGTGGGCGTTCACAGGGACGGACCCCGGCACACTGTGTCTTGTCTCTTTTCGGACACTGCGCGCCGCTTTTTGGGATTACGGTGGGATTGCGGATCACCGCGAGCCTTCGGTGGCTCTGGAGGCGACGGACACCAACTCATCCACGCCGCCGGTTGCGGTCTGTACATACTGTACCTGAAGGGGAGCTGGTCCTCCGCATCGAGGTAACCGGTTGTGGGCGGCGTCGCAGACGTGTTTCACGCCACACCCGCGACGCCGCCGGGTGATCACCCGATCCCGGCCGCCGCCACGAGTTCCGCCAGCAGCTCATCGGTCCTGGTGACGTGCTCGCCGAGGCCCCGGCCGTGGAACCAGCCGGCCAGGTTGCGCACGTCCCGGGCCAGGAATTCGACCCCGCCCGGGTTGGCCGCGACGTCGACCACCTGAGGCAGGTCGATCACCACCAGCCGCTCCTCGTGCACGAGGACGTTGTACGCCGAGAGGTCGCCGTGCGCGAGGCCCTCGGAGGCGAGCAGCTCCAGCGCGGAGGTGGCCTGGACCCAGAGGTCCGCCAGTTCGTCCGGCTCCGGGCGCACCTGCGCCAGCCGCGGCGCCGCCGTCCCGTCTTCCTCGCCCAGGAACTCGAGCAGCAGCTCGGTCCCGTTGCGCTGCACGGGGTACGGCACGGGCGCGCCGAGCGTCCACAAGCGACTCAGCGCGGCGAACTCCGCGACCGCCCACTGCTCGGCGATCAGGTTGCGGCCGAACGCGGTGCGCTGCGCCATCGCCCGGGTCTCGCGGGAGCGGCGCATCCGCCGTCCCTCGAGGTAGCCCGCGTCGCGGTGGAACAGCTTGTGCTCGTCACTGCGGTAGCGCTTCGCGGCGAGCAGCGTGCCGGGGGTGCCGGGCAGGCCGCGCCGCAGCAGGTGGACGTCGGCCTCCTTGCCGGTCTTGAGGACGCCGAGATCGGTGTCGACCGCGGCGAGCTCGGTGACGACCCAGTCCGGCCGGGGGAGCGGGCCGTGTTCGGCGTCGTCCCAGGTGGACCAGCGGTCGGCCCCGTCGGGCAGCTGGTTTTCGGTGTAGGCGTCGTCGCGCAGTTTCGCGAGCCGGACGCGTTCGCCTTCGGTGAGCCGGCCGCTGCGGGTCGGTTCGGGTTCGTCGTCGAACCGCGCACGACGGGAGAACCGCGGGTGGTTCTCGTCGAGCCGCGCCCGGCGGCGTGGTGGGTGGTCTTCGCCGCCGAGCTGTCCGCGGCGGCGTTCGTCGAAGTCTTCGAAATCGTGCAGGCGCACTGGTGGGTTCTCCTGGGTTCAGGGGTGCCCCACCGGGCGCGTGCTCAGCCTCGGGGGGCGGGTGGGCTTGGGCGCGGACGGGCCCGCACAGTCATCACCACAGGCACCTCCCCGCTCTCTCGCACACCGGCTCCCTGCCGGACGTCACCACAGCTTGCCGCGACGTCCCGGCGCCGCGCAACCGAATAGCGCGAACGGTCCGTTCGTGCCCTTTCCTTGAATTCCGGGTGCCGCCGTGGTCACGATGATCAGGCAGGCCGAACGCGGCCGGACGAGGAGGAGCGGATGGAGTCCTACGACGTCGTGGTCGTCGGAGGCGGGCACAACGGGCTGGTCGCGGCGGCCTACCTGGCGCGGGCGGGCCGGTCGGTCCTCGTGCTGGAGCGGCGCGGCGAGACCGGTGGTGCCGCGGTGTCGTTCCGCGCGTTCGAGGGCGTCGACGTCCGGTTGTCGCGCTACTCGTACCTGGTGAGCCTGCTGCCCAGGAAGATCATCGCGGACCTGGGCCTCGACGTGGCGCTGCGGCGGCGCCGGATGTCGTCCTACACGCCGTCGGGCGACTCGGGTCTCCTTGTCGACACGGGCGACGAAAGCCGGACGGCGGCGTCGTTCCGCGCGCTCACCGGGTCCACATCGGACTTCGCGGCGTGGCGCCGGTTCTACGAGCTGACCGGGCGGGTCGCCGAACGTGTCTTCGGCACGCTCACCGAGCCGCTTCTGTCCGAAGTGGACTTCCGGGACCGGGTGGGTGACGCCGGCGCGTGGTCGATGCTGTTCGAGCGGCCGATCGGCGAGACGCTCACGTCGTGGTTCGGCGACGACACGGTCCGCGGCGTCGTGCTGACCGATGCCCTGATCGGCACGTTCGCCGCGGCGGGGGCTGAGGACCTCCGGCAGAACCGCTGCCTGCTGTACCACGTGATCGGCAACGGCACGGGCGACTGGGACGTGCCCGTCGGCGGCATGGGCGCGGTCACCGGCTCACTGGCCGCCGTGGCTTCCGCGGCGGGCGCGAAGCTCGTCACCGGTGCCGAGGTGCTGGCGATCGACCCCGGCGGCGAGGTGCGCTACCGGCGCGGCGACACCGAGCACATAGTGCGCGGCGGCCACGTCCTGGCGAACGTCGCGCCGCCCACGCTGGCGCGGCTGCTGGGCGAGGAACCGGCGGAGCGGCCGGAAGGCGCGCAGCTCAAGGTGAACATGGTGCTGTCGCGGTTGCCGAAGCTGCGTGACCCCGGCGTCGACCCGGCCGAGGCGTTCGGCGGCACGTTCCACGTCAACGAGACCTTCAGCCAGCTGGAAACGGCTTATCGCGAAGCGGCGGCGGGGGAGATCCCCGCGCTGCCGCCGTGCGAGATCTACTGCCACTCGCTGACCGACCCGTCGATCCTCGGTCCGGCCGAGCGGGCGGCCGGCGCGCAGACGCTGACGTTGTTCGGCCTTCACATGCCTTCGCGGCTCTTCGAGGGGCGCAACGACGAAGCCCGCGAAGAGGCGTTGCGCGCGACGCTGGCTTCGCTGAACAGCGTGCTGGCCGAGCCGATCGAGGACTGCCTGCTGACCGGCCCCGGCGGAAACCCCTGCGTCGAGGCGAAGACCCCGCTGGACCTGGAAGCCGAGCTCGGACTGCCGGCCGGGCACATCTTCCACCGGGACCTGGCGTGGCCGTTCGCGGACGATCCGGCGCTAGCCGGGCGCTGGGGCGTCGAGACGCCGCACGAGCGCGTGCTGCTGTGCGGCGCGGGAGCGGTGCGGGGAGGTGGTGTCAGCGGCATTCCGGGTCACAACGCGGCGATGGCCGTGCTGGGTTGCTGATCGCCCGCGCTAGATGACGGGCGGGCGGCGGACGTCGTAGAGGTCCCAGTCCAGCTGCCAGAACGCGTCGATGCCGTGCTCGCGGATGAAGGTCCGCTCGGTGTCGTGCACGGGGTAGCAGCCGGCGATGCTGATCGGCGCGCCCCCGATGTCGATCAGCGTGTACTGGTGTGCGTCGAGGCCGGCGGGCGCGGACACGGCGAAGGCGGTCATGTCGGACTCCGGGGCGATCGGCTCGCCGAAGTCGATGGTGTCGCCGTAGACGAACGGGCAGGTCCCGCGTAGCTGTTCGGCGAGGTAGGCGATGGCCAGCGCCCAGATCGGGTCGTCCGAGCGGACGCTGATCCACAGCTCCGGCTTCATCCCGTGCCAGTCGGCGTGGTCGGCGAGCGAGAGACCGTAGGTCGCGCCCGTCAGGTAGCGCGGCTCGGGTTCGTCGGCGTAGACGAGCGAGATGACGTCGTCCAGGCCGCTGTGGGTGGACGGGATCGGCTGCAGCCGCGGCTCGGTGCTCCCGGTCAGGGTGTCGAGGTGAGCGACATACCGCTCGGCACGGCTCGGCATGGCGTGCAGCCTACGGCCGACCGGGCGCCCGCGCGGCGAAGCCGGGTCGCCCGGGCGCGGCACGTTCGGGCAGGGTGGGGAGCATGCGAGTGCTCGTGATCGGAAGCGGAATCGGCGGCGCCGCGACGGCTTACCACCTGGCGGGCCGGGGTGCGGAAGTGATCGTGGCGGACGCGGCGCGTCCCGGGACGGCCACCGAGGCCGGCGCCGGGATCGTCAGCCCGTGGACGTCGCGCTGGGAAGACGCCCTCTATCCGCTGGCGGCGGCCGCGGGCCGCCACTACCGGGAGTTCACGGCGGAGCTGGCCGAGCTGGGTGAGGAGTCGTCGTTCGAGGTCGTCGGCGGGATGATCGTCTCGGCCGAGGAGCCCGAGCTGGCGGCGGCGCAGGAGCGGCTGGCCGCGCGGGCGGCGGACGCGCCGGAGGTCGGCGAGGTCCGGCGGCTCGACCCGGCGCAGGCCCGGGAGCTGTTCCCGGCGCTGGCCCCCGAGCTGGGCGCGGTCCACCTGTCCGGCGCAGGCCGCGTCGACGGGCACCAGCTGCGCCGGGCCCTGCTGTCGGCGGCCGGGCGCAGGGGCGCGAAGTTCGTCGAAGGCGAGGTCGCCTTCCGCGCCGATGGCACGGTGGCCGGTGAAGGCGGCCCGCTCGAAGCGGACAGCGTGGTGGTCGCGGCCGGCGCGTGGAGCCGCGAGCTGCTGGCCCCGCTCGGCGTCGACGTGCCGGTGACGCCCCACCGCGGCCAGATCAGCCACTTCGACCTGCCGGGCACGGACACCGCGGCCTGGCCGGTGGTCCTGCCGCGCACCAGCCACTACCTGCTCGCCTTCGGCGGCGGCCGGGTGGTCGCGGGCGCGACCCGCGAGGCCGAGGCCGGCTTCGACTACCGGGTGACGGCCGCCGGCCAGCGCGAGGTGCTGGACAACGCCCTGACGATCGCGCCGGGCCTGGCAGACGCCACCCTCGCCGAGACGCGCGTCGGCTTCCGCCCGGGCACCCCCGACGGCCTTCCGATCCTGGGCCGCGTCCGCCCCGGCCTGACGATCTCGACGGGCTTCGGCGCCGGAGGCCTGACGAACGCCCCCTTCGCCGGAAAGCTGGTGGCGGCGGTCGCGCTGGGCGAGGACCCGGGCTTCGACCTGACCCCGTTCTCCCCGGACCGCTTCTAGCCTCGGCCGGCGGCGCCGGGCCGCTTCTAGTCTCGGTCGGCGGCGCCGGGCCGGTTCTAGTCTCGGCCGGCGGCGCCGGGCCGGCTTCTCGCACCAGAACGGCCGCCCCCGCCGGGCCAGGCCGATCCCGGCGGGCTCGAAAGCCGGCCGCCGTTCGGCAGCGTCCGGCGAGCGGCTTTCGCCGGACTGGTTGCGGGCATCACCGGCAGCGCCGGGGCGCGGGCGGCGATGGGGCCGGCGGTCCGCACGGGCCGGGTCGGCATGCCGCGAACTCGTGGAGCCCGGCGCGGACCGGTAGCGCCCGGCGCGGACCGGTAGCGCCCGGCGCCTGGCCGCGGCTCCCCGCGGCGCGAGCAGGTAACCTCCAGCGCCTGGTCCGGCTTCGTACCACGTCGCCTGGTCGAGGCCGGGTCTGGTTGCGATCTGCCGCCGCGGTGCAGTGGTGAGGCTGGTCGTCAGCCTTCGGTGACCAGGTCCAGGGCGTGGTCACCGGTGCGTTCCACCGTCAGGCCCGCCTTCCGGATCACCTTGGCGAGCTGGTCCACAGTGGACGGTTCGGCGCGGGTGACGGCCAGCACGTGGGCCAGGCGGCCCTTGTACGCCTTGTTGAAGTGGCTCACCGTCACGCGCTCGCCCTTGGCGTTCTCGGTGACCACGCGGACCGTCACCGCGTCCGGGCGGAGTTTGGCGAAGGCCGAGTACGTGCCCGAGCGGAGGTCGACCACCAGGCCTTCGATGTTCTGCAGCACCGGCTCGAGGGCCGGCTTCCACATGCCGCGGATGGTGCCGAGCGCGGGCAGGGAGTTGCCGCCGGAGAGGCGGTAGGCCGGAATCGGGTCGGTCGCCGAGACCACGCCGAACAGCGAGGACGTCACCGCCAGCCGGCGGTGGGCCTTCTCCAGGCCCGCCTTCGTGAAGCTCTTGACGTCGAGCGCGTCGTACAGGACGCCCGTGTAGCGGCGCAGGGCCGGCATCGTCGGGGACGTCCACAGCTGCGCGTTGCGCGTGACCTCCCCGGCCTGGCGCTCGGTGATGCCCAGGACCGCGATGCTGGCCTGGACGTCGCCCGCCAGCTCGACGAGCGCGTCGGCGATCTTCGTGCGCGTCGGGTTCAGCTCGGGGAACGACAGGGCGGCGTGGTCCAGCGGGGCGCCGCGGCCGCCGTCGGCCTTGGTCTCGGAAGGGGGGAGGAGCACCAGCACGCACTGAGCGTAAATCGGGATGCGTGGCCGGTGGCGCGCGGCCTAGCCTCGGCGCATGGCCCTGACCTGGCGTCCCCTCACGCTCGACGACGACGCGGCCCTCGCCCGGCTCTACGCGGCCGCCGAGGAAGTCGACCGGACGGGTGAGCACTTCAGCACCGAGGACCTGCGCGAGGAGCTCGAAGGTCCCAACATCGACCTGGCCGGGGCCACCACCGGCGCCTGGGACGGCGACCGGCTGGTTGCCTACGGCCTCGTCCGCCGCCGCGACGCCGCGAACCCGGTGCACATGATCCGGCTCCAGTCGGTCGTGCACCCGGACCACCGCGACGACACCGTCGGCGCGCACCTCGTCGACTGGTTCACCCGGACGAGTCACGCGGTCCACGCACGCGCCTTCCCGGACGCGCCGCTCGAACTGCACCACGGCACCCACCAGAACGAACGCTGGATCGCCGGCGTGCTCGCCGCGGCCGGCTACGAGCACCGGCGGACGATGGTGACCATGCGCGTCGGCCTCGCCGGCCTGCCGCCGCAGCCGCCGCTGCCGGAGGGTGTCGTGCCGGTTCCGTTCGACTTCAAGTACGACCTCGCGGCGCTCGACGCCCGCAACGACACCTTCGGCGACCACTGGGGCAGCACCGCCTACGAGCCCGGCGCCTGGCGCCACCTCGTCACCGGCTCCAAGGACTTCCGGCCGGACCTGTCGTTCCTCGTCCTCGACGACGACAAGGTCCTGGCCTTCGTGCTGAGCCACTTCTACGCCTCCGAAGCCGAGGTGACCGGCGTGCGCGAGCACAACGCCACCTGGGTGGGCACGCGCGAGGTGCTGCGCGGCCGCGGTGTCGCGTCCGGCCTGCTCGGCCACACCCTGCTGGCGGCGGAGGCGGCCGGGTTCGACCGGTCGGCGCTGAACGTCGACGTCGACAACGCGCACCGCGCGCTCGGGGTCTACGAGCGGTGCGGTTACCGGGTCGCCGACGAATGGCACGTGTACGTCAAGCCGGTGGCACGAGGTTGAGCAGCTCCTCGCCCCGCACGTACCGCCGCAGCTGCTCCCCGGCCAGCTTCTTGGCGCGCGGGTAGAACGACGCCGAGCCGCCGGCGATGTGGGGCGTCAGGACCACGCCCGGGACCGTCCACAGTGGATGGTCCGACGGCAGCGGTTCCGGGTCCACCACGTCGAGGGCGGCACGGAGCCGCCCGGCGCGCGTCTGGGCGAGCAGGGCGCCGGTGTCGATCGCCGTGCCGCGGCCGACGTTGACCACCAGGGCGCCGTCGGGGAGCGCGGCCAGCTCGGGGGCTCCGAGCAGGCCGCGCGTCGCCGGGGTGTCCGGCAGGACGAGGACCACGATGTCGGCTTCGGGCAGCAGCGAGGGCAGC
>NZ_JBICSQ010000094.1:0-29683 GCF_043197175.1 Amycolatopsis sp. NPDC049252 | reverse complement strand
CCATCTAGGTACGCGTGTCGTCCATTCGGGTACGCGTGTCGGCCGGCCGGAGGCGGCGGGAACCCCTGCCACCACGGCAACTCGGCGACGAGTGGCGGGTTGCCGCCACTCGTCGCCGAGTACCTGCACCGGAGGACGCGCACCCGGCCGGGCCGCTCCCAGGCCCCGCCGGGGCCCGGCAGTGGGGGCCGGGCGGTGTCTCCGGTCAGCTCGTCCGGTCCAGCACTTCCCCTTCCCGCGTGGCCGCCGCGCCGAGGTCACGGGCCAGTGACCGGGTCGCCGGGTCCGCGCCCGAGGTCTGCTCGCCGTTCGCCAGCACCACGATCTGCTTCGCGTGGGCCCGCAGCAACGCGACGAGCCGCCGGTCGAAGTCGGTGCCGTCGCTGGTCCGGAGGGCGACGAGATCGGCGTCGGTGATCATGCCCGGCATCTGATGTCCACTGTGGACGTTCGCGGCCGGCAACCCCGCCCGATCGCGAAGAGCCCGCAGCCGGGTGAGGAACCCGTCCTGGGACGGCTCGAGCGCCGACGCGGCGGACCGCACGGCGGGGCTCGCCGCGTGGTCCGCCGCCAGGTGGGCCGCGGTGACCGCGTTCTCCGTCATCGGCACGGTCAGCTGCAACCACGCGACGTCGGTGGGGTTGAACGCGCTCGACCCGGGGCCGGGCGGCGGCGCCGGGGCCGCCGGCGTGGTGGTGGCACACCCGCCCATGGACATCGCCACCACCACCGCGGCGACGACCGGCGCCGTCCGCCTCACGGCCGGCCGGGCAGCCGGTAGTTCGGACCGAGGACGCCCCCGCGGTCCGGTTTGTAGACGTCGAACCCGCGCGGGTCGCACTGGAGCCCGCCGTTGATGCAGTGCGTGACCAGCGCGGCGAGGGTGGGCGGGTCCCACGCGTTGAAGAAGTCGTAGTGCCACGAATACCCGCGCCCGCTGGCCAGGTGGACGCCGGACATGTCACCGCTGACCGGGAACGCGATCTTGAACTCCAGCATCGGCACCGCGACCGGGTGGTCGGCGGGGCACGTCAGCGTCGTCTTGTCCGGGTACGCCATGTGGCTCTTGTGATCGGCGGAGTCCAGGTGGACGCCGTCCCAGCAGCTCGGGGCCTGGTACCGGATGTTCAGCTGGCTGCCCGGCGTGCACTGCACCGGGATGTCCCAGTTGTGGAAGCTGTCCCCGCACTCCCAGCCCTCGATGGCGCCGGGCGCGTTCTGGAACTGGTCCTGCGTCGCCGTGACCGTCCCGGCGACGTAGCGCAGGCCGGGTGGGAACGGCACGACCTTGGTGTAGTCGAGGATGCCGGACTTGTAGTACACGACCTGCGCGAAGTTCGGCAGGATCACCTGGTTCCCGTTGTAGACCGTCGGGAACCAGTAGGCGGACAGGTCGTCCGGCGCCAGGCAGGTCGTGTTGCCGACGCCCGAGGCCTGCAGCGACGCCAGTGTCGTGTTCGCATTGGTGGTCTTGTTGCCGATGAACGTGTGGTCGTGCGACGCGCCGGGCAGCCCGGGGAAGACGATCGGGTCGTCCGGCTGGTGGTGGCTGGGGGAGCAGTTGACCTGGAATTCGTGGTGCGTGACCAGGTTGTCGGCGACGGCCGGCGACGAGGTCGCCGCGGTCAGGAAGGCGCCTGCCAGCACGGTGGCGGCGGTGCAGGCGAGGAGCGCGGCTTTGGATACCAAGGGTCCTCCACGGTGAGGGTGCCTGAGGAATGGGAGAGCGCTCTCCAAGAGCATGCGCACCGAGCCGCCACCCTGTCAAGGAGTACCCGCATCCGGCGGCGGGCAGGCATTGTCCGTTTCCAGACGGGAACCTTGACAACGCGGGCCGCCGTGACGAACGATCGGCCGTGCCGGAGAGCGCTCTCCAACCTCCGTCCCCTTTCGCGCGGGAGTCATCGTGGACCGACCGTTGCCCCTTCGTGCCGTCCCGGCACTCGTGGTCCTGCTGGTGCTGGGCCTCCTAGCCGGCCCGACCCCGGCACACGCAGCCACCCTGCTCTCGCAGGGCAGACCGGTGACCGCCTCGAGCAGCGAGGGCGCGGGGACACCGGCCTCCGCGGCCGTCGACGGCGACCCGGGCACCCGCTGGGCCAGCTCGTGGAGCGACCCGCAGTGGCTGCAGGTCGACCTCGGCGCGTCCGCCGACATCAGCCAGGTGACGCTGAACTGGGAATCCGCCTACGCGACGGCCTACGAAATCCAGGTTTCGGACAACGCCGCGTCGTGGCAGACGGTGTACAGCACGACGACCGCGACCGGCGGCGTGCAGAACCTCGCCGTCACCGGCCACGGCCGGTACGTCCGCCTCTACGGCACCCACCGCGTCGGCGGCTACGGCTACTCGCTCTGGGAGTTCCAGGTCAGTGGCACCCCGGGCACGTCGACGCCAGGCGGCCCCGGCGTCACGAAGGTGACCGGCAGCCAGGGCAACTGGCAGCTGAGCGTCGACGGCCAGCCGTGGATCGTCAAGGGCCTCACCTGGGGCCCGCCGGTGAGCGAAGCGGCGGCGCGGATGCCGGAGCTGCACTCGATCGGTGTCAACACCGTCCGCACCTGGGGCACCGACGGCAGCAGCCAGCCGCTGTTCGACGCCGCCGCGGCCAACGGCATCAAGGTCGTCGCCGGCTTCTGGCTCCAGCCCGGCGGCGGGCCCGGCAGCGGCGGGTGCGTCGACTACACCACCGACACGAACTACAAGAACACGATGCTCGGCGAGATCCAGAAGTGGGTCAACGCCTACAAGGGCAACGCCGGCGTGCTGATGTGGAACGTCGGCAACGAGTCGATCCTCGGCATGCAGAACTGCTACTCCGGCACGCTGCTGGAGCAGAACCGCATCGCCTACGCCCGGTTCGTCGACCAGGCCGCCCAGGCGATCCACGCCATCGACGCCAACCACCCGGTGACCTCGACCGACGCCTGGACCGGCGCGTGGCCGTACTACAAGGCCTACACACCGAACCTCGACCTGTACTCCGTCAACTCCTACGCCCAGGTCTGCCAGGTCAAGCAGGACTGGATCAACGGCGGCTACACGAAGCCGTACATCGTCACCGAGACCGGCCCGGCCGGCGAGTGGGAGGTCCCGAACGACGTCAACGGCGTTCCGGCGGAGCCGACCGACCAGCAGAAGCGTGACGGCTACACGAACGCCTGGAACTGCATTCTCGCCCACCCCGGGGTGGCGCTCGGCGCGACGCTGTTCCACTACGGCACCGAAGGCGACTTCGGCGGCGTCTGGTTCAACATCACCACGGGCAACGAGAAGCGGCTCGCCTGGTACGCCGTCCGCAAGCTCTACAGTGGACAGACCGGCGGTAACACGCCCCCGGTGATCTCGTCGATGAACCTCAGCCGCACCACCGACGTCCCGGCCGGCGGCACGTTCACCGTGACGGCGAACGTGTCCGATCCGGACGGTGACCCGATCGCCTACACCATGGGCTACAACAGCAAGTACATCAACAACGCCGCGGGCCTGATCCCGGCGCAGTTCACCGGGACCGGCACGTTCACCGTGACCGCGCCGAAGGACCTGGGCGTCTGGAAGATCTACCTCTACGCCCGCGACGGCCACGGCAACGTCGGGATCGAGACGCGCTCCCTGCGCGTGGTCGCCCCGCCGGTGCCGGGGACCAACCTGGCCCGCGGCGCCGCGACCACGGCGTCGACCT
Organism: Amycolatopsis sp. NPDC049252; assembly: GCF_043197175.1. Lineage (NCBI taxonomy): Bacteria > Bacillati > Actinomycetota > Actinomycetes > Pseudonocardiales > Pseudonocardiaceae > Amycolatopsis > Amycolatopsis sp. NPDC049252. The sequence goes on along the minus strand of NZ_JBICSQ010000094.1, from coordinate 26,000 downwards.
ACCAGGCCGACGGCCCCGGCGCGCCCTACCCGCCGCAGGCCGCGACCGACGGCAACCTGGCGACGCGCTGGGCGAGCGCGTGGGCCGACCCGCAGTGGGTGCAGGTCGATCTGGGCAGCAGGCAGGCGTTCAACCACGTGCAGCTGGTCTGGGAGTCGGCGTTCGGCAAGGCGTACGAGATCCAGGTCAGCGACGACGGCGCGAACTGGCGCTCGGTCTACGCGACGACCACCGGTGACGGCGGTGCCGACGACCTCGCGATCTCGGCCACGGCCCGGTACGTGCGGATGAACGCGACCCAGCGCGGTACTGCGTACGGGTATTCGCTGTACGAGTTCGGCGTCTACCGGTCCTGACTCCGGCGGTGGCCCCTCCCGGTCGCGGGAGGGGCCACCGGCTCAGCTCGTGACCAGGCAGAAGAGGTGGCCCTCGGGGTCGGCGAGCACGACCCACTCGCCGCCGCCGGGCTGGAAGTCCGGCTTGGACGCGCCGAGCGCCGTGAACTCCTTGACGGCGCGCTCGAGGTCGTCGACCCGCAGGTCGAGGTGCGCGTGCTTGGCCGCGTCCGGCCAGCCGGGTCCGCGGTAGCCCTCGACGCGCTGGAAGCCGAGCCCGACCGGGCCGCCGAGCTGGACGGTGTCGTCGTCGGCGTAGGTCACCTCCCAGCCGAGGGCTTCGCCGTAGAACGCGGCGAGCGCGGCCGGGTCGGCGCAGTCGAGGACGACCGTGGTGAGTTCCGCGAGCATGGTGCTGCCTCCTGGATCCGTGTTGCGTGTCGCGGGGCAGCCTGCCCGCCGGCCGCCCGGCGGTCTTGAAGATCCTTGCGCGGGCGGAATTGTCGTACCGCCGGCGTAGCGTGCGGTGGGTGCGTGAGGCAGTCGAAGTCGCGGCCCGGCCGGGCTACACGGTGAGCGTGGTGACGTGCGCCGACGACCACACCGGGTGGTCGGCGCCCGAGGTGTCGACGGGCTACCGCATGGTGTTCGTCCGCCGCGGCCGGTTCCGGCGCCGTGTCCGTGGCGGCGTCGCGGACGTCGATCCGACGTCGGCCTACCTGGCCGAACTCGGCGACGAGGAACAGTTCGCGCACCCGGCGGGCGGCGACGTCTGCACGTCGGTGACCTTCGGCCCGGACCTGTGGCAGCGCCTGGCGGGCGACCGGCGGCCACTGTCCACGGTGTACGTCGACGGCGCGCTGGACCTCGCGCACCGCCGAGCCGTCGCGGCGGCCACGGACCCGGACTACGCGCTCGCGGAGGAACTGCTGACGCTGGTGGGCCGCGCGATCAGGCTGTCCGGCACCGGCACGGGCCGACCCGACGACCGCGCGCTGGTCGCCCGAGCCCGGGAAGCGATCGCGGCGGACGTCCCGGCGGCGGCCGGGCTGTTCCCGCTGGCGGAGTTGCTGGCAGTGTCGCCGTACCGGCTGAGCCGCGTGTTCACGCGGGAGGTGGGGGTGTCGCTGACCCGCTACCGCAACCGGGTCCGGGTCGGCCGGGCGCTGGACCGCCTGGAGGCGGGGGAGCGCCGGTTGGCGGTGCTGGCGGCGGACCTGGGCTTCGCGGACCAGGCGCACCTGACGCGAGTGGTGCGCGAGCACGCGGGCCGAACCCCGGCGGTCCTCCGGCGGCTGCTGACGGGATAGAAGACCGGTCGGCAGCCGCGAGCTGGTGCGCGCCGGACCTCCGGTTCGCGCGCTCACTGGCGGTGGTCTTCTGTCGGAGAAGCCCGCGAACGCGATCGGAACCGGCGCGAGGCCGCGGGGTTGGGCGCGTGGCCACCCCCAGCGGCCACGTGAGTCACCCCGCGGCCGTCGCACCGGCCCGGGCTGGCGTTTCGTTTCCGAAACACCTAACGTCGGTATCGTAGTCTTTCCGGTACAGGTGCTGTCAAGTTTTCGGGACAGCTAGGCTGGGTGGTGTCACGTTTCATGGTTGAGGGTGGTGTGTGGTGAGCGAGGAGCGCAGTTTCGCCGAACGGCTGGCGCACTTGATCGCGACCGTGCACCCGCCGGACCGCAAGCCGTACTCGTACCGGGAGATCGCCCACGGCGTCGCGGAGCAGACCGGCGTCACGATGTCGGCGACGCACGTGCAGCAGCTCGCCGTCGGCGCGCGCAAGGACCCGAAACGCTCCCACATCCAGGCCCTGGCCCAGTTCTTCGGCGTGCCGGTGACGTACTTCTTCGACGACGAGGTCGCCGGCCAGGTCGACCGGCAGGTCGAGGACGTCGTCGCGTGGCGGGACGCCGAGGCCCGGAAGATGGCGCAGCGGGCGATGCAGCTCTCGGCGCGGGACCGCGAGACCGTGACCGCGCTGATGGACCAGCTCGGCAGCTACGACGAGACCCGCCGCGGCGAGGGCCGGCGCCGGAAGCCGGAGTGACGTGCCCGCGGTGAGCGGTCGGCTAGGATGACCTCGTCCGTGATCGCGCCCCGGTGCACCCGGCTGGCGCCCGCCCAGCGGGGAGGACCCATCGACGCGCACGGCCTCACGCAGCTGCGGGCCGGGGCCCGCGCGCGGGTGCGGACCGTCCTCGACGCCGTCCCGCTGCCCCGGCCGTGGTCGATGAACCGCTGGGTCGACGCCCTCGAGGCCTGGCGCGGGCGCGAGATCGACCTGGTGCCGGTGGCCTACCGGCCCGGCCAGCCGTCCGGGGCCTGGCAGGCCCGCCCGGACTACGACCTGATCGCCTACACCGAGCACACCTCCGCGCTGCACCAGGACCACATCATCGCCCACGAGCTCGCCCACATGCTGTGCGCGCACACCGGGAACTGCCTGATGTCGGAGTCCGAGGCCGCCGAGCTCGCCCCGGACCTGGCGCCGCGCGCGCTGTCGCACCTGCTCACCCGCGTGACGAGCGGGCGTGACGAGTACGAGGCCGAGCTGATCGCCGTGCTGCTGATGAGCGCCGCGACGAGCGAACCGCCCGCCGTCCAGCCCGGCGCGTCCGGCCGTGCGGCGGACCAGGCGCGGCGCCTGGCGGCGTTGCTGGGATAGTCCGGTCCCGTGATCGACATTCTGTTCCTCGGGGTCGGGCTCTTCGCGCTGGCCGTCGGGATCTGGCGCGCGGTGCGGGCGCGGCGGACCGGTGCGGGCGCGGGGCTGGCCGTTTCGCTCATCGCGCTCGGCGCGGCGTTCTGCTTCCTGTCCAACCGCGCGCAGGTGGCGGAGAGCGAGCTGTACCCGAGCCTCGGACGCCTGCTCTCGAACCTCGCGACCATGGTCGCGGCCTACGGGATCGGGCTGACGGTCGCCGAGATCAGCGGCACCCGCGACCGCGGCCGGCGCACCCGGCTCGTCGCCCTGGCCGCGGCGCTGATCCTGCTGGTGGTGACGTTCTTCAGCACGTCGGACCTGCCGCGCGGCGTCGGCGTGTTCGACGAGCTTTACGGCACCCACCCGACGCTCGTCGTGTACGTCTTCGCCTACACCGTCTACCTCGGGTTCGCGGTGGTCGACATCGGGATCGTGTCGGCGGTGACGATCCGGGCGAGCGGCGGCGCGCTGCGCGCCGGGCTCTCGCTGCTGTTGCTGGCTTCCGCGTTCGCCGTCGCCTACCTCGGCGGGAAGATCGTCGCGACGATCAGGGCGCTGCAGTCGGACCACCCGGCGAAGGCGTTGTGCGCCGGGCCGTTCTCGACGCTGCCGTGCGCGCTGGACGTCGGTTTCCCGGCGGTGTCGGTGCTGCTGATCGTGGTGGGGCTGACGATCCCGTCGATCCCGGGCCTGGTGGCCGGCCGCCGGGACGCGCGGACGCTGCGCCAGGTGCGGCCGTTGCGCGCGCACCTCACCCGCCGGTTCCCGGAGATCGTCCGGATCGACCCGGGCGGTCCTTCCCGCCGCGAGCGGCTGCTGACGGCGATGAGCGAGACCAACGACGGCCTGATCCTCGCCGGGGTGACGCCGGAGCTGGCGGCCCCGGCGGCGGCGAGGCTGGTGCGCGCCCTGCCGGACGAACCGGGGGAGAGCGAACCGCCGGTCGCCGGCACGGAACCGTTCGCCGCGGACGTCGCGCGGTTGCGGGCGATCGCCCGGGCCTACCGGAAGCTCGACGCCGGGGAGGACGTCGGCTCGGCCCGGTGAGTCAGGCGCCGAACGGGGCGGCGAGCCGGGTTTCCCAGCCTTCGTCGTCGAGCGCGACCAGGTGCAGTTCCGCCGCGCGGGCCGCCAGCGGGAGGAGCGGCCGGACCTGCTCGGCGACCCGCTCGTGGTCGGCTTCGGCGCCACCCATCGCGACCGTGAGGTGCGCGGCAGGGGTGGGGCCGAACCGGCCGCCATAGGGCTGAACCTCCGGCCAGCGGGCGCAGACGGCGTCCGCGATCGGCTGCAGCGAGGGGGTGGCGATCGCCGAGAAACCCGGCGCGACGACCAGTTCGGTGAGCCGGAGGTCGACCGGCCGGACGGCGGCGGTGAGGTCGCGCACGGCGTCGACGACCTCGTCGGTCAGCTCGTGGGCCGGCAGGAACGGGTACAACGCCGTGACGTGCGCGGGCAGGCCGGGGCGGACCAGGGCGGGAGCGGTGCGCCGGGCCGCGGCGAGCACGGGCTCGGCGGCGGGCAGCAGGATCACCAGGGCGGAGGTTCCGGGTTCGGGCACGTCCGCATCATGGCAGCGACGTCGGTTCCGTGCTCTGCTCAGGCCGCGGCGCTCTGCGGGAACCGGTTCGCGCGCGCCAGGGCCAGGCTGCGCCGGCACAGTTCAACCAGCTCGTCGTTCGCGCGGCTGCGCGGGCTGTGGCCGCAGAGCCCGCAGCGGATGGTGATGTCGCCGGTCAGCTCGTCCACGGCCACGAGGGCCTGGTGGTCGCACCGGCGGCACCAGCGGTAGCCGATCGCCGGGTTGGCGTGCACCGGCGAGGAGACGCATTCGTGCAGCCAGCGACGGTGGGTCCGGCACGTGACCCGGTCGGTCGGGTCGATCCCGCCGGCGTCCTCCACGCGGTCTTCACGGGCCAGCGTCACGGCCAGCAGCGGCTGGCGTGGCGCGGCGGGCCGGTCATCCGGGCTCGGGCCGGCCCATGCGTGGTGATCGCCGCATCGGCACTTCTCGGACATGTCGCCCCCAGTGGTCGGGTGGATCGATGGCTTCGAGTGTGGGCGCGGTCACGAACGGCCGACAACCGGTAAAACGCTCAGTTTCGGCCAGCGGCACACCGGTGGCGCCGGACGGCGAAGCGGATTTCGGCCCGCGGATATGCGAACATATGTTCTATGACCGACGAGGGCCCCATCCTCCACGCCGACCTCGACTCCTTCTACGCGTCGGTCGAACAGCGCGACGACCCGGGCCTGAAGGGGCGGCCCGTGATCGTGGGCGGCGGGGTCGTGCTGGCCGCGAGTTACGAGGCCAAGGCCTACGGCGTGCGCACCGCGATGGGCGGCGTGCAGGCCCGGCGGCTGTGCCCGCACGCGGTCGTCGTGCGGCCGCGGATGTCGGCCTACTCGGCCGCGAGCAAGGCGGTGTTCGAGGTCTTCCGGGACACCACCCCGCTGGTGGAGGGCATTTCCATCGACGAGGCGTTCCTCGACGTCGGCGGGCTGGCGAAGATCGCCGGGCGGCCGAGCGTCATCGCCGAGCGGCTGCGCCGGGCGGTCGCCGAGCGGGCGGGGCTGCCGATCACCGTCGGCGTCGCGCGGACGAAGTTCCTCGCGAAGGTCGCGAGCGCGGTGGCGAAGCCGGACGGCCTGCTCGTCGTGCCGCACGACGCCGAACTGGAGTTCCTGCACCCGCTCCCGGTCCGGGCGCTGTGGGGCGTCGGCAAGGTGACCGAGGAGAAACTGCGGGCGCGCGGTATCACGACAGTCGGCCAGCTGGCCGCGTCCGAGCCGGTGGACCTCGCCGGGATGCTGGGCCGCGGCGCCGGGCGGCACCTCTACGAACTGGCGCACAGCCGGGACCCGCGGCTCGTCGAGACCGGCGTCCGGCGCCGGTCGATCGGCGCCCAGCGCGCGCTCGGCCGCGGCCGGCGGACCCCGGCCGAGCTGGACGTCGTGCTGGTGGCGCTGATCGACCGGATCGCCCGGCGGCTGCGCGCGGCGCACCGCATCTGCCGCACGGTCACCCTTCGCCTGCGCTTCGCCGACTTCACCCGCGTGACGCGCTCGTGCACTTTGAACGAGCCGACCGAAGGCACCGGCACGATCCTCGCCGCGGCGCGGGAACTCCTCGAAGCCGCGCTACCGCTCGTCTTCGACCGCGGGATCACGCTGCTGGGCGCGTCGCTGTCCAACCTGACCGACGACGACCACGTCCAGCTGGCGCTGCCGTTCGAGCGTCAGCGCGCGACCCAGCTCGACACGGCCCTGGACTCCGTGCGGGACCGCTTCGGGAAGGCGGCGGTCACCCGCGCGGTCCTGCTGGGCCGACCGGACGACCTGGAGATGCCCCTGCTGCCGGATTGACCGGAAGACTGGCCGGAAGATCGTCGCCTCGGCCGGAAAGTGGTCAGCTTCCTTGGTCCGGTTTTCCCGCCGGGTGCGGAATGCGCGCGTGGGTCAGGTGGGAAAGGCGGATCGGCTTCAGGGCGTCGTCGCGGTGCCACCCGGCCGGGCCGGCGGCGTCTTCCTGGCCGGCCTGTTCGACCACTTCGAATCCGGTGTCCCGGAGGAGCGCCGCCATGGCGGCGGGGGAGAGGAACGTGTGCCACGGCTCACCCTCCTCGGCGGCCATCGGCGCGACGGCCTCGGCGTAACCGTTTCCGGCCGCGTCGCGCAGTTCCGGGGGCAGCAGGTGGTCCGCCACGATTTCCGAGCCGGGGACCAACCCGCCGAGGTCCGTCAAGGTGGCGAGAATCGCCTCCCGTGTCAGGTACATCGTGACTCCGAGCCAGCTGACGAACACGGGACGGTGCGGGTCGAGTCCACTCTGGACGAGCCGTTCCCGGAGCCGGCCGGTTTCGAAGTCGACGGCGACGAAGGTCACCGACCCCGGTGCGGTGATCCCGGCGGCTTCCAGGAGTTCCCGTTTGGCGGTCTGGGTCGCCGGCCGGTCGACTTCGAACACCCGGAACCGGCCGGGCGGCGTGCGATAGGCGAACGAATCGAGTCCGGCGCCGAGAATCAGATACTGGTCTATACCGGAATTGGGTCGCAAGAGGCGCTCTTCGGTGAACCGGCTGCGGCAGACGGCCTCGGCACGGGCCGCGGCGAGAACCGGGTGCGTACCGTGGAGCCGGTGGTATGCCAGCAGTTCTTCGGCTCGGGCGCCGAGCAACGGCGCGGCGAGCGGGTCCGAGAAGATCGGGGGAGCGGCGTCGACCAGCAAATGTGCCGCTCGCGCGGCGGCTGCTGTGAACGCCGTGCGGCTGACGCCGGGCGCATTACCGGGAAAATCGGGTGAGGTCACCCCGCAACGGTACCGATTTGATTTCGAGCATATCACGAATACAAAAATTCTACAAGATCAACGGCATTCCGACTTGGTTGCGGTCAGGCTGTAGGGGGCGGCCCCGTCGCCCGGGCGGCCATTGTGGACGCTTCACGGGTGTCGCGCGTGCCGGACGTGATTCGACAGGTTAGGGTCTGTCCGACCGTGTTCTGGAGAAGATGAGGAACGACGAACCATGGCGCAACGGGTGCACGTCGAGATGGTGGACGACCTCGACGGGAGCGAGGCGAACCAGACCGTCCCCTTCGCCCTCGACGGGGTGAGCTTCGAGATCGACCTCTCCGAGGAGAACGCTTCGGCGCTGCGGGACGAGCTCGCCCGCTACGTCGGTGCCGCGCGGCGCATCGGCGGCCGCAAGGTCCGGCTCGCGACCGGGCAGTCGCTGACGGGCTCGTCGAGCTCGGGCACCGACCGCGAGCGCAACCGGCAGATCCGCGAATGGGCGCAGGCCAACGGCTACGAGGTCGCCGAGCGCGGCCGCCTGTCCAGCGAGATCATCGCCGGTTTCGAGGCCGACCAGGCCGCGGCCGCCGAGCCGGCGGAGGCCAAGCCGGCCCGCAAGCGCGCCACCCGCAAGAAGGCCTGACGAACAACAGCCTGCCGCGCAACGGGTTCCGGTCCCCGGGGAGGGGAACCGGTCACCCGGGGCGCGCCTGCGCCACCGCCGGTTTCCGGCGCGAAGTCCGGCTGTTGCGCAGCATCGTCCGCTCGGTGAAGTTCTGCTGACGCGTCTTGAGCCGAGTGTGTTGCACGGCCGCCGTTACGGCTGCGCCACTCGGCGGATCGCTTTGCCTGACCGGCAAGCCGCGTAAGTGCAACTTGCAATTCGCCGCCCGGATGGGTGCGCCACTCGGTGCAATCCCTTGTCCGGTCGGCAAGTCCCGCGAACGCTGTTCGCTCACGAGTGTCGGGGCCGTTCGCCCCTTTCCCTTGGCGCTCCCGTAGCTGTGGTGTGCCGTTCCTCTGGGTGACCACATCGGACCCCCGTCGGTCCGGCCTGGGGTTGATCGCCGGAAAGCGGACACGTCCCGGCTTGCCCAAAGGCTTGTCGGAGGGGGTCTCCGCTGGCCAGACTGTCAGTGCTCCACGCGGCCGGTACCGCGCCGGAGCACTGGCCCGGTGGCCGCCTCCTCCCTCGATGGCCACCGGGCCGCCTTCCTCGGCCTCCCGGGACTCGCGCGCCGAGACGAACCCGGCGCGGACACCCGAGGTCTCAGCGGTTTCCGCAGCTCGCTCGCCGATCCGCGCCGCGATCCGCTGGCGTCCCGAAACGCGCGGATCCTGCTGTGGACATCCCGGCCACCTAAGTGCACACTCGGACTACTCCATACTGCATACAATCTCCAGCGAACAGCGAAGGGGAGGCGGTCGTCATGCCCGAGGTCCGTGAGCTCCGGGACGTCTACGGACGGCGGTACCGGGTCGGGGAGACCGACCTCGAGCTGCTCGGCCGGCCGCGCGCCCGGATCACCTGGCTCGCCGCGGCCGCCATGCTCGCGGCCGGCGTGCAGCAGTACGGCTTCGGCGCGATCGTGCCCGCGCTGAGCCGGGCGCACGGCTGGACGTTCGGCGGGATCGTCCTGTCCTTCGCCCTCTGGGCGGTCTGCCAGGCCGGCGCCGCGTTCCCGGCGGCGTGGCTGCGCGAACGCGGCGTCCTGCCCGCGCCCGCCGCGATGGCGCTCGGCGCCGTGCTGTGCGCCGCCGGGCTGGTCACCCTCGGCCACGCGAGCACTCTGCTCACCGTCTACCTCGGCTATTCGGTGCTCGGCGGGCTCGGCACCGGCCTCGTCTACGCCACCTGCGTCGGCGCCGTGCTGGCCTGGTTCCCGGATCACTCCGGGCCCAGCGCGGGGATCGTCAGCGGCGCCTTCGCCGGGGGCAGCGTGCCGTTCGTCGTGCTGGCCGCCCTGCTCCCGGACGCGCGGGCGGCGCTGCTCGACGGGACCGCCGTCGTGGTGCTCGTCGTGATCGCCGGATGCGGCGCGCTGCTGCGCTACCCGCCGCGGCACTGGTGGCCCTCGACACCGGAGCCGCGCGCCTGGGCGCTGGACAAGACGCACAACCGGCGCCGGGCGATCCGGCACTACCGGCCCGCCGAACTGTTCCGGTGCGGCACCACCCTCGCGCTCTACCTCGTCGTCGTGCTCGCCGCCGCGGTGCTGCTCTTCGACCTCGCGTACCTGGCGACGTACGTGGCCGGACGCAGCGGGCCCGGGCTCGCCGCCGCCGCGCTGGCCCTGCTCGCCGCGGCCACCGGGAGCGGCCGGGTCCTCATCGGACGGTTCGCCGACCGGCTCGGCCGCCGCCGGATCCTGCGGCCGGCCCTGCTCGCCGGCGGGATCGCCCAGTTCGTCCTGTACTACTCGGGGGAGCACCGGCACGCCGTCGGCCTGTTGCTCGGCGTCGCGCTGGCCGGGCTGGGCAACGGCTGCTGCTACACGCTGCTGATCGACCTGGTGCGCGAGTACTTCGGGGAGGAGTCGGCGCTGCAGAACTTCGGGGTGCTCTACAGCGCCAAGGCCGTCGGAGCCGTCGTCGGGGTCGGGCTCGCCGCGTTCGCCTTGGTGGGGGCGTTCGCCGCGGCCGGGATCCTGAGCCTCGCCGGGGCCGTGGCCACCGGGTGGCTCAGCCAGCCCGGCCGCCCGAAGTCGTTGCTGCCCACGGCGTAGCGCCCGGTGGGCGGGACACCGTCCCGCCCACCGGAACCCGCTCAGCGCGTCGAGTAGGAGTGCGCGCCGGTGCCGGCGAGCTTGCCGCCGTCGACGATCAGGTACTCGTCGCGGATCGGCGACCCGCCGAAGTAGTCCTCCAGGATCTCGCGCGTCCCGGCCGCGTACCGCGCCTGCGCCGAGAGCGACGACCCCGAGATGTGCGGGGTCATGCCCTGGTACGGCATCGTCCGCCACGGGTGGTCGGCCGGCGCCGGCTGCGGGTACCAGACGTCGCCCGCGTACCCGGCCAGCTGCCCGCTCTCGAGCGCGCGGACCACGGCGTCGCGGTCGGCGATCTTCGCCCGCGCCGTGTTGATCAGGTACGCGCCGCGCTTCATCGACGCGATCAGCGCGTCCCCGAACAGGCCCTCGGTCTCCGGGTGCAGCGGTGCGTTGATCGTCACGACGTCGCAGTGCGGCACCATGTCCGCCGCGTCCGGGTGGAAGGTCAGGTTCAGGTCCCGCTCCACCTCGGCCGGCAGCCGGTGCCGGTCGGTGTAGTGCAGGTGGACGTCGAACGGCGCCAGCCGCCGCAGCACGGCGGTGCCGATCCGCCCGGCCGCGACCGTGCCGATGTGCATGCCCTCGACGTCGTACGAGCGCGCGACGCAGTCGGCGATGTTCCAGCCGCCGTCCAGCACGACCTGGTGCGACGGCAGGTAGTTGCGCACCTGCGAGAGGATCATCATCACGACGTGCTCGGCCACGCTGATGCTGTTGCAGTAGGTGACTTCGGCGACCGTGACGCCGTGGGCGATGGCCGCGTCGAGGTCGACGTGGTCCGAGCCGATGCCGGCGGTGACGGCCAGCTTGAGCTTCGGTGCCCGCGCGATCCGCTCGGCGGTGAGGTAGGCGGGCCAGAACGGCTGGGAGATCACGATCTCGGCCTCGGCGAGTTCGCGGTCGAATTCCGAGCCGTCACCGTCCTTGTCGGAGGTGACGACGAGCGTGTGTCCCTGTGCCTCCAGGAACTTCCGCAGCCCGAGCTCACCGGAGACGCTGCCGAGGAGCTGTCCCGGCGTGAAGTCCACACCCCGCGGTGTGGGCAGCGTCTGGCCGCCGGGGTAGCCGTCCAGGTGCGGCAGGCCGTCGCGCGGGTAGGTCTTCGGGTAGCCGTCCACGGGGTCGTCGTAGAGCACGCACAGCACCTTTGCCACAGCGTCACACTCCAGTTTTTGTTGCGGGACAAGTACTTTCACCGTCCTCCGCGCGCGTGAGGCGGTCAACGTGAAGGTTTCTATCCCGGGATAGGCGCCGGCTATCGGCGCTGCTCGGCGAGGTGCTGGTGCAGCAGGGCGTCGAGGGTGCCGCGGACGTCGACGCCGCGGACGACTTCCAGCAGCGCGCGGGCCAGGATCGGTTCGGGCGAACCCGCCGTCACCACCAGGCCGATCCGGTGCGACCGCGACGGCGTTTCGAGCGGCACCACGCGCATGCCCGGCGGCACACCGAACAGGTGCAGCCAGGCGTGGGAGATCACGCTGGACCAGTGGTGCGTGGCGACGTGGGAGTAGAGCGCGGAAACGGTGTCCGTTTCGATCGCCGGCACGACGGTGGCGCCGGCCTCGGCGAACAGCGCGTCGAGCACCCGGCGGTTGCGCATGTGCGGCATGAGCAGGCACAGCGGCAGCGTGGCGACTTCGGCCCAACGCACCACGCGGCGCTCGGCGAGCTCGCCGTCGGACGGGGTCAGCAGCAGGTACCGCTCCTCGTACAGCGGAACGCACCGCAGCCCGTGCGGGGTCTCGTCGTCCACATAGGTCAGTCCCGCGTCGAGTTCGAAAGCGGACAGCCGTCGCGCGATTTCGTCGGAGGACAACGACTCCAGCGTCACGCGGGCATGTGGGTGCCGTTCGCAGAAGGGCGCCGTGAGCATCGACATCGCGGTGAGCGCGGTGGGGATGGCGCCGACGCGCAGCACTCCCGAGAGGCTGTCGCGCATCGTCGAGAGGTCTTCGTTGAGCGCGTCACGCTCGGCGAGGATCCGCTGCGCCCACAGCAGGACGCGCTCGCCTTCGGGCGTCAGCCCGGCGTACCGCGCGCCGCGCTGGACGACCTGCGTGCCGAGCTCGCGTTCGAGCTTCCGGATCCCGGCCGAGAGCGACGGCTGGGACACGTGGCACGCGTTGGCGGCCCGGGCGAAGTGTTTCTCGCGGGCCAGCGCGACGAGATATTCCAGCTGGCGCAGGAGCACGGCTTCAGCCTAGGTGAGCTAGTACCGCGGTGACGGCCGCCGGCGGATCTTCGCGGTGGATCGCGGTGAGCTGCCAGAGCGGGGGAACGGCGAACCGCCGCACGGTGACTTCGGGAAACCGCGCCGCGGCGGAGGCCGGCAGGACGCACGCGGCCAGCCCGGCCCGCACCAGCGAGACCGCGGCGGTGAGGTCGTCGGCCTCCAGGCTGACGCTGCGGTCCGCGAACGCGCGGTCGACGACGTCCCGGATCGCCCACCCGTTAGGGAAGTCGACGAGGGAGAGCGCGGAGAGGTCACCGGGCGCGGAGCGCGAGCCGCCGGGTGCGGTGGCGAGGACGAGTTCCTCGCCCGCGAGGGGAGAGGTGACCAGGCCACCGCCGGAATCGGGCGGCGTCGCGAACCCCTTCCCGGTATAGGGATCCGGTGCCTTTCCGGCCGCGTCCCGGGAATCGACCGAGCCGAGCCCGGCGTCGGCCACCCCCAGCGCGAGGTCCACTGTGGACTCCGTGAGCGCGCCCCCGAGGCTGTCCGCGGTCAGCTGGCGGACCTCGACGACCAGGCCCGGATGCGCGTCCCGCACCGCGGCGAGCACCCGGTGCAGGTCGAGCAGCAACCCCGGGGCCAGACCCAGCCGCACCCGGCCGTGGACCGGCGAGATCGCCGCCCGCGCCCGTTCGACCGCTTCGAGGGCCGCCCGCGCGGCGGGCACGAAGGCCTCGCCGGCGGGCGTCAGCGCCACGCGGTGGGTGGTGCGGTGGAACAGGGGTGTGCCGAGGTCGCGTTCCAGGGCCCGGACGACGGTGGAGACCGTCGACTGGACGGTGTGCAGCCGCTGCGCGGCCGCGGTGAAACCGCCTTCCTCGGCGACCGCCACCACGACCGCGAGCTGGCGCAGGTCCATCACGCCGCCTCGTCGAGGACGCACCCGCGCACCGCGCCGGTGTACGGCAGGCGCAGCCGCGCGCCGCACGGCCGGACGTTCTGAGCCGGGTCGGTGAACGTCTCCGCGGCCCGGCCGGGCCGGATCCCGGTGCGCTCCTCCAGCCGGCGCGCGAACTCCGTGCCGGTGACGGCGCGCATCCCGCGGTCGTGGTGGTGCGGCGGTACGACCTCGTGGGTGCCGAGCAGCGGCGAGCGGATCGTGGCGTCCACACAGGCGGGAACCGCCGGTCCGAGCCGCGGTTTCGGCGGCATCAGCTCACCAGCTCACGGGCGAGCGCGGCGGTCTCGCTCGGCGTCCGGCCGACCCGGATCCCGGCCGCCTCCAGCGCCGTCTTCTTCGCCTCGGCCGTGCCGGACGAGCCGGACACGATCGCGCCCGCGTGGCCCATGGTCCTGCCCTCGGGCGCGGTGAACCCGGCGACGTAGCCGACGACCGGCTTCGACACGTGGGCGCGCACGAACTCCGCGGCCCGCTCCTCGGCGTCGCCGCCGATCTCGCCGATCAGCACGATCAGGTCGGTCTCCGGGTCCTTCTCGAACGCCTCGACGGCGTCGATGTGCGTCGTCCCGATGATCGGGTCGCCGCCGATCCCGACGCACGTGGAGAACCCGATGTCCCGCAGCTCGTGCATGAGCTGGTAGGTCAGCGTGCCGGACTTGGAGACGAGGCCGATCCGGCCCGGCCCGGTGATGTCGGCGGGGATGATCCCGGCGTTCGACCTGCCGGGGGAGATGACGCCCGGGCAGTTCGGCCCGATGATCCGGGTCCGCCCGCCCGCGGCGACGGCGTGCGCCCACAGCCGCGCGGTGTCGTGCACCGGGACGCCCTCGGTGATCACCACCACGAGCCCGATCCCGGCGTCGACGGCCTCGGCCACCGCGCCTTCGACGAACGGCGGCGGCACGAACAGCACGCAGACGTCGGCGCCGGTCCCGGCCATCGAGTCGGCGACGCTGCCGAAGACGGGCAGCTGCGCAGAGCCGATCTCCACGTGCTGGCCGGCTTTGCGCGGGTTCACTCCGCCGACGACGTTCGTCCCGGCGGCCAGCATCCGCGCTGCGTGCTTCGCGCCCTCGGTGCCGGTGATGCCCGAGACGACGATCCGGCTGTTCTCGTCCAGGAAGATGGCCACGGTTCAGACCTCCGCGATCGCGAGTTTCGCCGCTTCGCGGGCGGCGTCGTCCATGGTGGCCACCACGGTGACCAGCGGGTGCGCGGCTTGTTCGAGGATCCGCCTGCCCTCGGCCACGTTGTTGCCGTCGAGCCGCACGACCAGCGGCTTCGTGGCCCGCTCGCCGAGCACTTCCAGGGAGCGCACGATTCCGGTCGCCACCGCGTCGCAGGCGGTGATGCCGCCGAAGACGTTGACGAACACGCTGCGCACCTGCGGATCGCCGAGGATGACGCTCAGCCCGGCGACCATCACCTCGGCCGAAGCGCCGCCGCCGATGTCGAGGAAGTTGGTCGGACCGCGCGCGCCGGCCGCGGCCGCGGCCGCCGCGACGACGTCCAAAGTGGACATGACGAGCCCGGCGCCGTTGCCGATCACGCCGATGTCGCCGTCGAGCTTGACGTAGTTGAGGCCCTTCTCCCGCGCTGCCCGCTCGAGCGGATCGCCGTCGTGGGGATCGTCGAAGGAAGCAGCGCGGCGGAAGTCCGCGTTGTCGTCGAGGGTGATCTTGCCGTCCAAGGCGACGATGCCGGTCGTGGTGCGGGCCAGGGGATTGACCTCGACCAGCGTCGCGTCCTCGGCGACGAAGACGTCCCACAGCTTCCGGACGACGTCCGCGGCTTCCTCCCGCACGTCCGGGGGAAAAGCCGCGGCCACGGCCGAAGCGTCCACCCCGTGGAGGGCGTTAACCGGAACCCGCAGCAGCGCTTCAGGTTCGGTCGCGGCCACCTCTTCGATCTCCACGCCGCCTTCGGTCGACGCCATGGCCAGGAACGTGCGGCCGGCACGGTCGAGCAGGAACGAGAGGTAGTACTCCGCGGCGATCTCGCTCGCCTCGGTGACGAGCACCCGGTGCACGGTGTGCCCCTTGATGTCCATGCCGAGGATGTCGTCGGCGGCCTGCTCGGCGTCGTCGGCCGTGCGCACGACGCGGACGCCGCCCGCCTTGCCGCGGCCGCCGGTCTTCACCTGGGCCTTGACCACCACCGGCCCGCCGAGCGAGGCGGCGGCGGCACGGGCGGCGGCGGGGTCGGCGGCGACGCGGCCGCGGGGGACCGGCACGCCGTGTTTCTCGAAGAGATCTCGGGCTTCGTGTTCGAAGAGGTCCATGCGGGAGCGTCCTTTCCGCGGCGCTGCAGGGCAAGGAGGTCCGCCGTGTCCGGGCGTGTGATCGCACCCCTCGGGGCCGGGGAAAAACCCTGCGGATGGGCCTGGACACGGGCTGCCAGAAGGGTGACTATATGCCTACCCCATACGGTATGCAATCTACAGTCTGCCGCGAAGAGGCCGCTGACCTCGGCTGTAACAACCGGACCTTCGGCCCGGGCCGGGGGCTCCGCCACCCGGAACCCCCGAACGACCGGACAGGGGAGCGGCGACGAGCGAACGCCGGGCCAGCGAGACCCGGCGTGGACCAGAGGAGTCGAGCGAATGACAACCACAGGCACCACCGCGGGGGAGAGCGCCCGAGCGACCAACGGCACCGCGCCGGCGGAGATCTCGGGCGGCCACCTGGTGGCCAAGGCCCTCAAGGCCGAAGGCGTCGACACCATCTTCACGCTTTGCGGCGGCCACATCATCGACATCTACGACGGCTGCGTCGACGAAGGCATCGAGGTCATCGACGTCCGGCACGAGCAGGTCGCCGCCCACGCGGCCGACGGCTACGCGCGGATCACCGGCAAGCCCGGCTGCGCGGTGGTCACCGCCGGCCCCGGCACGACGGACGCGGTCACCGGCGTCGCCAACGCCCTGCGCGCGGAGAGCCCGATGCTGCTCATCGGCGGCCAGGGCGCGCTCACCCAGCACAAGATGGGGTCTCTGCAGGACCTCCCGCACGTGGACATGATGACGCCGATCACCAAGTTCGCCGCCACCGTGCCGCACACCGCCCGCGTCGCCGACCTGGTGTCGATGGCGTTCCGCGAGGCCTACGCCGGCGCGCCCGGGCCGTCGTTCCTGGAGATTCCGCGTGACGTCCTCGACGCGCGGGTCCCGCTCTCCCAGGCGCGCATCCCCGAATCCGGCCGCTACCGGGCGTCCACGCGCAACGCGGGCGACCCGGCCGACATCGAGAAGCTGGCCGACCTGCTGGTGCACGCCAAGAAGCCGGCGATCCTGCTCGGTAGCCAGGTCTGGACGACCCGCGCGACCGAACCCGCCGTGGACCTCGTGCGCACGCTGAACATCCCGGCGTACATGAACGGCGCCGGCCGCGGCACGCTGCCGCCGGGCGACCCGCACCACTTCCAGCTCTCGCGCCGGTACGCCTTCGACAACGCCGACGTCATCGTCATCGTCGGCACCCCATTCGACTTCCGGATGGGCTACGGCAAGCGGCTGTCCCCGGACGCCACCGTCGTCCAGATCGACCTCGACTACCGGACCGTCGGGAAGAACCGGGACATCGACCTCGGCATCGTCGGCGATGCGGGCCAGGTGCTCGCCGCCGTCGCGGAGGCCGCGTCGGGCCGCCACGACAACGGCTCGGTCGGGCGCAAGGTCTGGCTCGAAGAGCTGCAGGCCGTGGAGGAGAAGGCGAAGCAGAAGCGGTTGCCGCTGCAGCACTCCGACGCGACGCCGATCCACCCGTACCGGCTGGTCCACGAGATCAACGAGTTCCTCACCGAGGACTCGATCTACATCGGCGACGGCGGCGACATCGTCACCTTCTCCGGTCAGGTCGTCCAGCCCAAGTCGCCCGGCCACTGGATGGACCCCGGTCCACTCGGGACACTCGGCGTCGGTATCCCGTTCGTGCTGGCCGCCAAGCACGCCCGGCCCGACAAGGAGGTCGTCGCCCTGTTCGGCGACGGCGCGTTCAGCCTCACCGGCTGGGACTTCGAGACGCTCGTGCGGTTCGACCTGCCGTTCGTCGGGATCGTCGGCAACAACTCGTCGATGAACCAGATCCGCTACGGCCAGGCCGCGAAGTACGGCCTCCCGCGCGAGCGCGTCGGCAACACCCTCGGCGACGTCCGGTACGACGAGTTCGCCCGGATGCTCGGCGGCCACGGCGAGGAGGTCCGCGACCCGGCCGACATCGCGCCGGCGCTTCAGCGGGCCCGCGAGTCGGGCAAGCCGTCGCTGATCAACGTCTGGGTCGACCCGGACGTGTACGCCCCCGGAACCATGAACCAGACCATGTACAAGTGAGCGGAGACAAGATGGGTAAGGCACTCGACGGCGTCCGTGTCCTCGACATGACGCACGTGCAGTCCGGTCCGTCGTCCACGCAGCTGCTCGCCTGGCTCGGCGCGGACGTGATCAAGCTGGAGACCCCCGGCCGGGGCGACATCACGCGCGGGCAGCTGCGTGATCTGCCCGGAGTGGACAGTCTCTACTTCACGATGCTGAACGCCAACAAGCGCAGCATCACCCTCAACATGAAGAGCGACGAAGGCAAAGAAGTCTTCGAAAAGCTCGTGTCCGGGGTGGACGTCCTGGTCGAGAACTTCGGACCGGGGGTCGTCGACCGGTTCGGCTACCCGTGGGAGAAGCTGGCCGCGCTCAACCCGCGGCTGATCTACGCCTCCATCAAGGGGTTCGGCCCCGGTCGCTACGCCGACTTCAAGGCCTACGAGGTGATCGCGCAGGCGATGGGCGGCGCGATGAGCACCACCGGCTTCGAGGACGGGCCGCCGACCGCGACCGGCGCGCAGATCGGCGACTCCGGTACCGGCATCCACCTGGTGGCCGCGATCCTCGCCGCGCTGTACCAGCGCACGGGCACCGGCCGCGGCCAGCGCGTCCAGGTCGCCATGCAGGACGCCGTGCTCAACCTGTGCCGGGTCAAGCTGCGCGACCAGCAGCGGCTGGCGCACGGGCCGCTCGGCGAGTACCCGAACGACCACTTCGGCGACGAGGTCCCGCGCTCGGGCAACGCCTCCGGCGGCGGCCAGCCGGGCTGGGCGGTGCGGTGCGCGCCGGGCGGCCCGAACGACTACATCTACGTGATCATCCAGCCGGTCGGCTGGGCCCCGCTCACGCGGCTGCTGGGCAAACCGGAGCTGGCCGAAGACCCGGCCTGGTCCACCCCCGAGGTGCGGCTGTCCAAACTGGACAAGGTGTTCGCGCTGGTCGAGGAGTGGACCGAGACGCACACCAAGTGGGAGGTGATGGAGGCGCTCAACGCCCACAACATCCCCTGCGGTCCCATCCTGTCGACCCAAGAGCTGATCGAGGACGAGACCCTCGCCGCGCTCGGTGCCGTCGTCGAGGTCGCGCATCCCGAGCGCGGCAGCTTCAAGACCGTCGGCTGCCCGCTCAAGCTGTCCGATTCGCCCGTCGAGATCGAACGCTCGCCGCTGCTGAGCGAACACACCGACGAGGTGCTCGGCGAGCTCGGCTACGGCGAGGCCGAGCTGGAGAAGCTCCGTTCGGCGGGGGTGATCTGAGTGGCGGATCGCGCGGCGGTCGAGAAGATCCTGGCCCAGGCGGCGGCCGAAAGCCGGTCTTCGCTGACCGCGCCCGAGGGACGTGCGGTGTGCGAGGCGTACGGCATCCCGACCCCGGCCGAGCGGCTGGCGGCCACGGCCGAGGAAGCCGTGACCCACGCCCTGGAGATCGGGCTGCCGGTGGTGCTCAAGATCGTCTCGCCGGACATCCTGCACAAGACCGAGGCCGGCGGCGTGCTCGTCGGCCTCACCGATCCCGAGGCGGTGTCGGCGGGCTTCACGAAGATCGTCGAGAACGCCAAGGCGTACCACGCCGACGCGCGGATTCTCGGCGTCCAGGTGCAGCGGATGCTCACCGAGGGCCAGGAGGTGATCATCGGGTCGGTCACGGACCCGACCTTCGGCAAGATCGTCGCCTTCGGTCTGGGCGGCGTGCTCGTCGAAGTCCTCAAGGACGTCACGTTCCGGCTCGCGCCGACGAGCACCGAGGAAGCGCTCTCCATGATCGACGGCATCCAGGCCGCGGAGATCCTCCGGGGCGTCCGCGGCGCCGAACCGGTGGACCGCGACGCGCTCGCCGCTGTCATCCACGGGCTCGGAGAGCTGGTCACCGACTTCCCCCAGCTGTCCGAAGTGGACCTCAACCCGGTGCTCGCGACGCCGTCCGGCGCCACCGCCGTCGACGTCCGGATCCTCGTCGACCCGGACGCGGCGAAGGAGCCGGTCCGGTTCACCCAGGAGGAGATCCTCGCGTCGATGACGCGGATCATGCGGCCGTCGTCGATCGCGGTGATCGGGGCGTCCGCCGAGGCCGGGAAGATCGGCAACTCGGTGATGAAGAACCTGGTCAACGGTGGTTACGCGGGGGAGATCCACCCGATCAACCCGAAGGCCGCCGAGATCCTCGACCGCAAGGCCTACGCGAGCATCACCGACGTCCCGGGCGACGTCGACGTCGCGGTCTTCGCCATCCCGGCGAAGTTCGTCCCCGCGGCGCTGGAGGAAGCGGGCGCGAAGGGCGTCGCCGGCGCGATCCTCATCCCGTCCGGCTTCGGCGAGACCGGCAACATCGCGCTGCAGGACGAGGTCGTCGCGATCGCGCGCAAGCACGGCGTGCGCGTCCTCGGGCCGAACATCTACGGCTACTACTACACGCCGGTGAACCTGTCGGCGACCTTCTGCACGCCCTACGACGTCAAAGGCGGCGTGGCGCTCTCGTCGCAGAGCGGCGGCATCGGGATGGCGATCCTCGGGTTCAGCCGCTCGGCGAAGATGGGCGTGTCCTCGATCGTCGGGGTGGGGAACAAGGCCGACATCGACGAGGACGACCTGCTCACGTTCTTCGAGCAGGACGAGCACACCGAGCTCATCGCCATGCACCTGGAGGACCTCAAGGACGGCCGGACGTTCGCGGAGACGGCGAAGCGGGTGTCGCGGCGCAAGCCGATCGTCGTGCTCAAGGCGGGCCGGACGTCGCAGGGCGCGAAGGCGGCGAGCTCCCACACCGGCGCCCTGGCCGGCAACGACAAGGTGTACGACGACATCCTGCGCCAGAGCGGCGTGATCCGGGCACCCGGGCTGAACGACATGCTCGAGTACGCCAGGGGCATCCCGCTGCTGCCGACGCCGAAGGGCGAGAACGTCGTCATCATCACCGGCGCCGGCGGGTCCGGCGTGCTGCTTTCGGACGCCTGCGTCGACAACGGGCTGAGCCTGATGGAGATCCCGCCGGACCTCGACACCGCGTTCCGGAAGTTCATCCCGCCGTTCGGCGCGGCGGGCAACCCGGTGGACATCACCGGCGGCGAGCCGCCCGCGACCTACCGCAACACGATCGCGCTGGGCCTCGAGGACGACCGCATCCACGCCCTGATCCTGGGCTACTGGCACACCATCGTCACCCCGCCCATGGTGTTCGCCGAGCTGGTTTCCGAAGTCGTCGCCGAGTACCGCGCGAAGGGCATCCACAAGCCCGTCGTCGCCTCGCTCTCCGGTGACGTCGAAGTCGAGGAAGCCAGTGACTACCTCTACCAGCACGGGGTCGTGGCTTATCCGTACACGACCGAAAAGCCGGTCGCGGTGCTCGGCGCGAAGTACCGCTGGGCGCGGTCAGCCGGACTGCTTTGAAGTACCTCCACAGGGGCTGTTCCCACGACGGAGAAAGGACGAAGATCCACCGCACGACGGTACAGAGGGACACGAGTCAACGGTGACGAAAGAGAACTCTTATGACCGCAGCGACTTACCAGGAGATCGTTGACGAGAACGGACGGGTGTATCGAGTAGGCGAAACGCCACAGGACATCATGGGGCGTTCACGAAGCTGGATGGTGTGGCTTCCCTGGATCGCCATGATGGCGGTCAGTGTCTTCGAATACGGCTGGGGCGCCGTCGAAGGCACCCTCGAAGAGAAGTACGGCTGGTCGCTCGGCGACGCGTTCTGGCTGGCCAGCATCTGGGCCGTGTTCCAGGCCGGGGTCGCGTTCCCGGCGGGCCGGCTGCGCGAAAAGAACATCATGTCGGCGAAGACGGCCATGCTGGCCGGCGCGGTGTGCAGTGGCATCGGCTACTTCACCATCTCCCACAGCGGCAACCTGGCCGTGGCCTTCGTCGGGTACGCCGTGCTCGGCGGCACCGGCGCCGGGCTGGTGTACGCGACCTGCATCAACATGGTCGGCAAGTGGTACCCCGAGAAACGGGGTGCGAGAACGGGCTTCGTCAACGGCGGGTTCGCCTACGGCGCCGTCCCGTTCATCTACGTGTTCGCCGCGTTCCTGACGCCGGCGAACTATTCGGTGATCCTCGACGTCATCGGCGTCTACATGCTGCTGGTCGTCGGGGTCTGCGGGTTCCTGTTCAAGGACCCGCCGAAGAGCTGGTGGCCGAAGGAGGTCGACCCGAAGAACTGGGCCGCGAACCGGCGGACCAAGAGCGGCGGCCTGGCCAAGAACCCGCCCGCGGTGAAGCAGTTCTCCCCGATGGAGGCGATCCGGACCGGCATGCTCCCGCTGATGTGGGTGTGTCTGGTGATCATCGGCGGGGTTTCGCTGTTCGGCATCAACTTTCAGGTGCCCTTCGCCAAGGAAAGCGGTTTCGGGGCGTTCGTCGCGGCGTCGTCGGCCGGTGTGCTGTCGATCGTCAACGGCACCGGGCGCGCGGTCGTCGGCTGGGTTTCGGACCGGATCGGCCGCCGGCAGACGCTCACCGTCGTGCTGGTGATCGCGGGTGGCGCGCAGTTCGGCGTGATGTACGCCGGCAACACGCACAACCTGGTCCTGTTCATGGTGTTCGCCTTCCTGACCGGGTTCGGCGGCGGCGCGTTCTACCCGCTGTTCGCGGCGCTCGTGCCGGACTACTTCGGCGAGAACAACAACGCGTCGAACTACGGCCTGGTCTACAGCGCGAAACTGATCGGTGGTGTCGGCGGTGGTGGCCTCGCCGCAGGGGTCATCAGCGCCTGGGGCTACACGGGCGCGTACATCCTCGCCGGCTGCATCGCGCTCCTTTCGGCGGTGCTGACGCTGTTCCTGCGCCAGCCCGGCCGGCCACGCAACCAGCTCGCCGAAACCGAGCTGGTTGCGCGACCTTCCGCCGCCACCGGCGGCTGATCCGGACCCCCGGCTTTCGGGGTTCCAAGGGGCTTGCCCCTGGCGGGGTCCGGGGTTCGACCCCGGACGATCCGGCGCCCCGGCCCTGGGGAAATCAGGGCCGGGGCGTGTCCGGACGTTCGTGGTAGGCCTGGCGGGTCTTTTCGGTGTGCCGGCTCATGATCTGCTCGGCGGCGTCGGCGTCCTTGTCCGAGATGGCGTGGATCAGCTCGTCGTGCTCGTTCCACGCGTCGTGGCCGCGGGGGCGGGCGATCGGCGTGTAGTACCAGCGCACCCGCCGGTCGACCAGGCCGATCAGTTCCGCCAGGACGGCGTTGCCGGACAGCTCGGTGATGAACGCGTGCAGGGCGGCGTTCGCGGCGACGAGCCCTTCGGTGTCTTCGTCGGCGAGCGCCTTGACGCCGGTGTTCTGCAGTTCCCACAGGCGTTTGACGTCGTCCTCGGTGGCGCGGCCGGCGGCGAGCTTCGCGGAGTGCGTCTCCAGCACGCTGCGGACGCTCAGCAGCTGGTCGGCCTCCTCGTCGGTGGGCAGGTGCACGAACGCGCCCTGCGCGGGCCGGAGGTCGACCCACCCCTCGCTCTGCAGGCGCTGCAGGGCTTCACGGACCGGCTGGCGGCTGACGCCCAGGTACTCGGCCAGGTCGGCCTCGACGAGGTGCTGCCCGGGTTCGAGGGTGCGGTTGATGATCAGCTCGGCGAGGGCCTCGTAGACGACCTGGCGCAGCGGCGCCGGCCGCTCGACGCGCTTGGCGGGGGTCGAGCCGAGCGCGCCCTTGGCCGTGCGGCGGCCGGTCGGGCCGCGGTCGGGGAGCGGGGAAACGGGCTGGCTCACGGGGCACCTCGAGACGGAGTGGAACACGACTGTCGAGCTTCAGGATACAGGTTTTGGTATGCAAAATCCCGGCAGGACCCTGGTTCCGCATGTGAATCCAGGATACTGTATGCAATCACGGGGTCGACCTAAGTGGGAGGCACATCATGAAGGTGGCTGTTCTCGGGGCCGGGGCGATCGGCGCCTACGTCGGGGCCGCGCTGCACCGCGGCGGGACCGAGGTGCACCTGGTCGCCCGCCGGGCCCACCTGAGCGCGATGCGCGAGCACGGCGTCCGCGTGCTCAGCCCGCGTGGCGACTTCACCGCGCACCCGCACGTCACGGACGATCCCGCCGAGATCGGTGAGGTCGACTTCGTGTTCCTCGGCCTGAAAGCCAACTCCTACGCCACGTCCGGCCCGCTCCTCGCGCCGCTGCTGGGCCCGGAGACGGCGGTCGTCGCCGCGCAGAACGGCATTCCCTGGTGGTACTTCCACGGCCTGACCGGACATCCGCTGGAAGGCCGTCGCGTCGAGACGGTCGATCCCGGCGGCGCGGTGACCGCCGTGGTGGCGCTGCGCCGCGCGATCGGCTGCGTCGTCTACTGCTCGACGGTGATCGAGGAGCCCGGCGTGATCCGGCACCTGGAAGGCACCCGGTTCTCCCTCGGCGAGCCGGACGGCCGGATTTCCTTGCGCTGCAAGGACTTGAGCGCGGCGATGATCGCCGGTGGCCTCAAGGCACCGGTGGAACCCGAGCTGCGCAACGACATCTGGGTCAAGCTGATGGGCAACGTCGCCTTCAACCCGCTCTCGGCGCTGACCCGGGCGACGATGGCGCAGATGTGCGAGCACGACGACACCCGCGCGCTCGTCGCCACGATGATGACCGAGGCCCTCGCCATCGCCCGCGCGGCGGGCAGCGACCCGCAGGTCTCGGTCGAGAAGCGCATCCACGGCGCCTGGCGCGTCGGCCACCACAAGACGTCGATGCTGCAGGACCTCGAGGCCGGCAAGCCCCTGGAGATCGACGCGATCATCGGCGCGGTCGTCGAACTGGCGGAGCTGACCGGCGTCGCGGCCCCCGCGCTGCGCCACGTCCACGCCGCCATCGGCCTGCTCGACCGCACGGTGAACACCCCGGTCCCGGTCGGATGACGCTCGAGTTCCCCGACGTCCGGCAGGCCCGCGAGGAACGTGAGGTGATCGCTGGGCGTGCCGTCGGCCGACGTGGCGGAGTTCGTCCGCTCGCATCCGCTGTTCTCGCTGGCGGAGCGCCCGGGACGGCAGCTGCGCGTGTGCACCGGCGAGGCCTGCTGGGACGCCGGGTCGGACACGGTGTGCGACGTCCCCACTGAGCACGTCGGCGCCGCGGGGAAGGCGGTCGCCGGGGTCATGTGGCTGCGCAGCCCGTGCCTCGGCGCCTGCGAACGAGCCCCCGCGGCGCTGGCGTTCCAAGCCGGCGACCCGGCGGTGAGGGAACTGCTGGCTCCGGCGACCGGTGCGTCGGCGGTGCTGAGCGCCCGGCGCCCGCTGGTCCGCGGGTCCGATGTGGATAGTCGCTGAGGTCGCGCGTCCGAGGTTCGTCGACAGGTCCGGCCGCGCGGACCTTGGTTGCGTCGGAACCGGATCCACCGGTTGCCATCCCCGCCGTGCCGTGATCGAGGGCGGACCGCCACCCGTTGACCTCAGCGCAGGTCGCGGGCTATTCTCGATATGCGAAAGAAAGATTCCGGATAGCGAAATTTGAGGTCGCGATGCCTGAAGAGGCTCACACCCTGCCGTACGTCGCCAACCTGTCGATCCTGTTCAAGGAGGTACCGCTGCTCGAGCGGGCGGGGGCGGCGCGCGCGGCGGGCTTCACCGACGTCGAGTACTGGTGGCCGTTCGACGTGGCGGTCCCGGCGCGGGACGAGGTCGACGCCTTCGTCGTCTCCATCGAGCGGGCCGGTGTCGCGTTGCGCGGGCTGAACTTCTACGCCGGCGACATGGCGGCGGGGGAGCGGGGCCTGGTCTCGTGGATCGGCCGCGAGGCCGAGTTCGCCGACAGTCTCGTCGTCGCGCTCGGCATCGCCGAACGCACCGGGTGCCGCAGCTTCAACGCGCTGTACGGCAACCGGCTCGACGGCGAGGAACCCGCCAAGCAGGACGACCTGGCGCTGGTCAACCTCGCGACCGCGGCCGAAGCCGCCGCCAGGATCGGCGCGCAGCTGGTCCTGGAACCGCTTTCCGGCGCGGACCGCTACCCGCTCAAGACCGCCGCGGACGCCGTGGCCGTGCTCGACGACCTCGGGCGCGACAACGTGGCGCTGCTGGCCGACCTGTACCACCTGGCAGTCAACGGCGACGACCTGGACGCCCTGTCGACGACGCACATCTCCCGGATCGGGCACGTGCAGATCGCCGACGCGCCCGGGCGCCACCAGCCCGGCACCGGGACCGTCGACCTCGACGGCCACCTGCGCAAACTCCAGGCCGCGGGCTACGACGGGTTCGTCGGGATCGAGTACGTCCCGGAACCCGACACCCGCGCCTCGCTGGACTGGCTGCCGATCACCCGAAGGGGACGAGCATGAAACTGGGATTCATCGGACTGGGCGTGATGGGCGCGCCGATGGCCGCGCACCTGGTCGCGGCCGGCCACGACGTCAGCGGCTTCGACGTCCACGCCGCGGCCGGCGAGAAGCTGCAGGCCGCCGGCGGCCGTGCCGCGGCGGACGTGGCCGACGCCGTGGCCGGGGTGGACGTCGTGATCACGATGCTGCCCAACCAC
>NZ_JBICSQ010000093.1:0-29872 GCF_043197175.1 Amycolatopsis sp. NPDC049252 | reverse complement strand
GTACTCGAACAGCCCGAGCCCGACGGCGGCGATCGCCTCGGGTGGCACCCCGGGGGTGGCGGCGGCCTGCCGCACGACGGTGACCAGGTGCGGCTGGTGCGCGTCGAGCCAGCCGAAGACCTCGCCGACCGTCGCCGGGACCTCCCCGCCGGCCCAGCGCCCGGCCGCCCAATCGTGGCGCTGCGAAGCCGCCGAGACCAGCGCCATGCTCCGCCACGCCATCGCCGCGCACAGCTCGACGACCCGGGTGATCGCCGCCGCCCGCTCGGGCGCGGTCAGCCGCTCGGCGTGTTCACGGGCGTAGAGCCGGAGCAGGTCGTGCAACCGGTACCACCCGGGCGCGGGCGTGGTCAGCAGGTGCTCGTCGGTCAGGCGTTCCAGCAGCTCCTCGGTCTCCCGTTCCGGTGCGTCGAGCAGCCGGCCGGCGACGGCGACCGAGAGCTCGGAGACGTCGAGCAGGGACAGCAGCGGGTACGCGCGGGCCGCGGGCGGATCGCCGGCCGCCAGGCGGCGGAACGCGAGTTCGAAGCTGGTCCGGACGCCGGTCTCGTCGAGCCGGCGGCGTTCGTCGTCGAGCCGGTGGGCCAGGTGGGCGACCGGCCAGCTCGGCCGGGTCGCGAGCCGCGCCCCGGCCAGGTGCAGGGCGAGCGGCAGGTACCCGCAGAGCCGGGCGACCGACCGGGCGGCGGTGGGTTCGGCGGCGACCCGCTCGGCGCCGATCTCCGCCGCCAGCAGCCGCAGCGCGTCCGCCTCCGGCAGGACGTCGAGCAGGACCTGGTGCGCCTGCGGCAGGTCGGGCAACGCCGCGCGGCTGGTGACGATCGCGCCCGACCCGCCGCCGCCGGGCAGCAGCGGCGCGACGTGCGCGGCGTCGCGGGCGTTGTCGAGCACCAGCAGCACGCGTTTCGCGGCGAGCAGCGACCGGAACCGCGCCGACGCGGTTTCGAGCGACAACGGTGCCGGCGGTTCCCCGCCGAGCTCCCGGATCAGCCGGTCGAGCAGGTCCAGCGGATCCGGCGGGTCGGCCGCGTGCCCGCGCAGGTCCAGGTGCAGCGAGCCGTCGGGGAATCGCCGGGCGAGCCGGTGCCCGGCGTGCAGCGCCAGCGCCGTCTTCCCGATCCCGGCCATCCCGGCGACGGCGACCACGGCACCCGACCGCTCTTCGAAGCAGGCCAGCACCCGTTCGAGCTCGGCTTCCCGGCCGGTGAACGCGGCGATCTCCCCGGGCAGCTCCCGCGGGACGACCCCCGGTTCCGGCTTGGGACCGGTGGGCCGCGCGGCGGCCGCGGTGAAGGCGGCCCGGTCGTCACCGGAGAGCTCGAGGGCGTCGGCGAGCCGGTCGAGGGTGGCGCGCTGCGGGAACCGCCGGTCCCCGCGTTCGAGCGCGCCGACCGCCTGCCCGCTCAGCCCCGACTTCTCGGCCAGCGCCTCCTGGGTCAGCCCCGCGGCGCGCCGAAGACGGCGCAACCGCGCCCCGAACGAGTCCATCTCCCCTCCCCCTCCGGCTCCGAGCATCACATGCCGGCCGCGTCGCGCGCTACCGCCGGAAATGTCGGTCCCGTTCGCTACGGTCGCCGCGAACCGATCACGAGGGGGAACGATGAGCACCCTGCAGGACGCCGCCGAACGCGGCACGCCGGAGCAGGTGGCCGAGCTGGCCCGCCGCGCGGCCGACGTCGACGTCGCCGACGAGGGCCACACCGCCCTGTGGTGGGCCGTGCACGCCCGTCGCCCGGACAACGCCCGTGTGCTGGCCGAAGCGGGCGCCGATCCGTGGCGGCCGGACCCGTCCGGCTGGTCGCCGGGGCGGCTCGCGCTGGCCGGGCCCACCCCGGACCTGTTCGGCACCCCACCCGGCGGAGTCGCGCTCACCGACGCCGAAGCCGCCGTCGTGGCCGAGGCGCCCCGGCTCGGGCACGCGCTGCGCACCAACCTGCGCGAAGGCACCGGTCTCGGGTGCGTCGCGGGGATCGACGCCGCGGAAGCGGCGCGGCGCCTGGACGCGGCTCCCGTCGAGCCCGAGGCCGGCCGGACGCTGTCCGAGGATCCGTGGGCGGCCGAGGGCATCGACCTGATCGCCGGGTTCACCGACGTGCCCGGCGGCTGCGTCCTCACCCAGCCGTGGGGCTACCTGCCGCAGACCCCGCTCGTCACGTGGCTGCTGTCGGCGGGCACGGTCTGTTACGGCGTCTACTCGAACCCGAAGAGCGGCAACCAGGGCAGCATCGTCCGCGACGGCGTCGTCGCAGGGTCGGACCTGCACCCCGGCGGCGCGCCGTACGCCGATTCCTCCGGTCTTGAGGTGCTGCTTTCCTCCCTGCACCCGGGAAACGCGGCGGCCTACGCCTGCGCGTACGCGGGACTGCGGCCGCTCGACGCGCGCTCGATCACCGGCCCGCCCGACGTCTGGGCGGTGCTGCCCGAGCGGGACTACTGGCACTACGGGACGTAGCCGGAGGAACCCCCGTCGTCGCAATCGGCGGGGTCTTTCATCGACCAGATCGTATATCATTTGGAATATGACCAGCATCGCGCGGCCCGGCAAGATCATCGCGCTGCACCTCAACTACCGCTCCCGCGCCGCGCAACGCGGGCGCGTCCCGGAGCAGCCGTCGTACTTCCTCAAGCCGCCGACCTCCGTCGCGGCGAGCGGGGACGTCCTCGAGCGCCCGGCCGGCACCGAACTGCTCGGCTTCGAAGGCGAGATCGCGCTGGTCATCGGCCGGCTCGCCCGCCGCGTCGCCCCCGGGGAGGGCTGGTCGTACGTCGGCGGCGTCACCGCGGCCAACGACTTCGGCGTCTACGACCTTCGCTACGCCGACAAGGGCAGCAACCTCCGCTCGAAGGGCGGCGACGGCTTCACCCCGCTCGGCCCGGCGGTCCTGCCCGCCGCGGACGTCGACCCGGCCGCACTGCGGCTGCGCACCTGGCTCAACGGCGCCCTCGTCCAGGACGACACCACCGCCGACCTGCTGTTCGGCTTCGGCCGGCTGGTCGCCGACCTCTCGCAGCTGATCACCCTCGAACCCGGGGACGTCGTGCTCACCGGGACGCCCGCGGGCGCGTCGGTCGCCGGGCCCGGGGACGTCGTCGAGGTCGAAGTCAGCGCCGGGGAGCGCACCACCGGCCGACTGGTCACCCCGATCGCGGAGGGGACCGTCCCCTTCGGACCGTACGGCGCGCTCCCCCGGGTCGACGAGAAGCAGCGCGCGGACGCCTACGGAACGTCCGAACCGGACTTCACGCTGAGCCCGGAACTGCGGGAGCGGATCGAATCCGTCGGCACCGCAACGCTTTCCGTCCAGCTCCGCAAGCGCGGCTACCACGACGTCTTCATCGAGGGCCTCACGTCGACCCGGCCCGGGTCCCGGCTGACCGGCCGCGCGCGGACTCTCCGCTACCTGCCGTACCGCGAAGACCTGTTCCGCGCGCACGGGGGCGGCTACAACGCGCAGAAACGCGCCATCGACGCCCTCGGCCCCGGTGACGTCCTGGTCATGGAGGCCCGCGGCGAACGCGGGACCGGCACCGTCGGTGACATCCTCGCGCTGCGCGCGCAGGTGCGCGGCGCGGCCGGGATCGTCACCGACGGCGGGGTCCGCGACCTGGCCGCGGTGTCCGCTTTGGACATTCCCACCTACCACGCCGGGCCGCACCCGGCGGTGCTCGGACGCCGGCACGTGCCGTGGGAGGTCGACGTCGCGATCGCCTGCGGGGGCGCGGCCGTCTGCCCCGGCGACGTCATCGCGGGTGACGGCGACGGCGTGCTCGTCATGCCACCGCACCTGGTCGAGGAGGTCGTCGACGCGGCGATCGAGCAGGAGCGGCAGGAGACGTTCATCGCCGAGCAGGTCGCCGCGGGCGAGCGGGTCGAGGGGCTCTACCCGATGGACGAGCACTGGCGCGGGAGGTACGCCGCATGGCTCGCGAAACGGTGAACGGCGCCGCGCCGAGCAAGTCGCGCATCGCCTACGAATGGATCAAGGCCCGCATCGGCGACGGCACCTTCTCCCCCGGCTACCGGCTGGTCCTCGGCCGGCTCGCGCAGGAGCTCGGTGTCAGCGTGGTCCCCATCCGCGAGGCGATCCGGCTGCTGGAAGCCGAAGGACTCGTCACGTTCGAACGCAACGTCGGCGCGCAGGTCACGATGGTCGACGAGAGCGACTACCAGCACACGATGCAGACCCTCGCGCTGGTGGAGGGCTACGCGGCCGCCTTGGCCGCTCCCCTGCTGCCGCCGGGCGCGCTCGACGAGGCCCGTGAACTGAACGCCCAGCTCGCCGACTGTCTCGGGCACTTCGAACCGGCGCGGTTCACCGCGCTCAACCGGGACTTCCACACCGTGCTGTTCGCCGCGTGCCCCAACCCGCAGATCCTCGACCTGGTCCACCGCAGCTGGAACCGGCTGAGCGGCCTGCGGACCTCGACGTTCAGCTTCGTACCCGGCCGCGCCCGCCAGTCGGTGGCCGAGCACGAGGCCATCCTCGGCCTGCTCGACGCCGGCGGCCCCGCCGCCGACGTCGAACGCGCCGTGCGCGACCACCGGCTGGCCACCCTGGCCGCGTTCCTCGACTACCGCCACCCCTGACGCAGAAGGGAAAACCATGCGATTCCGCTCCGACCCCCAGGCGATCCGCGGGTCGATCGCGCCGCTGATGACGCCGTTCACCGCCGACGGCGCGGTGGACCACGACGGCCTGGCCAACCTGGTGCGCTGGCAGCTCGCCGCCGGCACCCACGGCATCTCGATCGGCGGTTCGACCGGCGAACCCGGCTCGCAGACCGTCGCCGAACGCACCGAGGCGATCCGCACGGTCGTCGCCGTCGTCGACGACCGCGTCCCGTTCGCCGCGGGCACCGGATCCGCGAAGCTGGACGAGACCCTCGAGCTGACGGCCGCCGCGCGCGACGCCGGGATCGACGCGGCGCTGGTCATCACGCCGTACTACGCGCGCCCGACCCAGGACGCGCTGTTCGTCTGGTACCGCACGGTCGCCAACGAGTTCCCCGACCTGCCGATCGTCGCCTACAACGTGCCGAGCCGCACCGCCGTCGACCTCGCGCCGGAGACCGTCGCGCGGCTGTTCCGCTCGTGTGACAACTTCGTCGGCATCAAGGAGACGACGAAGGACTTCGAGCACTTCTCGCGGGTGCTGCACCTGTGCGGGCGGGAGCTGGTCGTGTGGTCCGGGATCGAGCTGCTCTGCCTGCCGCTGCTGGCGCTGGGCGGTGCCGGGTTCGTCAGCGCGACGGCCAACATCGCGCCCGCCGCGTGCGCCGCGATGTACGAGGCCTGGCAGGCCGGCGACCACGAACGCGCGCGGGAGCTCCACTACGGCCTGCACCCGCTGGCCGACCTGCTGTTCGTCGAGACCAACCCGGCGCCCGGCAAGTGGGTCCTCGAACACCGCGGGCTGATCGCGTCCGGGCACGTCCGGCCGCCGCTGCTCCCGCCGTCCGAGGCCGGGCTGGCCCGCATCAAGGACCTCATGGCCGAAGGCGCGAAGTACCTCTCGCCGACCGAAGGCTTCACCGTGGAGGGGAAAGCATGAGTCACCACGTCCCGGAAGGACTGCCGGGCGCGCTGCAGCACTACATCGGCGGGCAGCTCGTCGACAGCGTCTCGGGCAAGACCTTCGACGTGCTCGATCCGGTGTCGAACACCCCGTACGTGACCGCGGCGGCGGGCCAGGCCGAGGACGTCGACCGGGCGGTCGCCGCGGCGCGCACGGCGTTCGTCGACGGGCCCTGGCCGCGCCTGGCGCCCCGCGCGCGGGCCCGGGTGCTGAACAAGATCGCCGACGCCGTCGAGGCCCAGGACGCCCGGCTGGCCGAGCTGGAGACGTTCGACACCGGCCTGCCGATCACCCAGGCGCTGGGCCAGGCGCAGCGCGCGGCGGAGAACTTCCGGTTCTTCGCCGGCCTCGTGGTCGCGCAGGCCGACGACACCTACCAGGTGCCGGGCCGGCAGGTGAACTACGTGCACCGCAAGCCGGTCGGCGTCGCCGGGCTCATCACGCCGTGGAACACGCCGTTCATGCTGGAGAGCTGGAAGCTCGCGCCCGCGCTGGCGGCCGGCTGCACGGTGGTGCTGAAGCCGGCCGAGTTCACACCGCTGTCGGCGAGCCTCTGGGCGGAGATCTTTGCCGGCGCGGGCCTGCCCGAAGGCGTGTTCAACCTGGTCAACGGCTTCGGCGAGGAGGCGGGCGACGCGCTGGTCAAGCACCCGGACGTCCCGCTGATCTCCTTCACCGGCGAGTCCACGACGGGTCAGACGATCTTCCGCAACTGCGCGACCGGGCTCAAGGGCATGTCGATGGAGCTGGGCGGCAAGTCCCCGGCGATCGTCTTCGCCGACGCGGATCTCGACGCCGCCCTCGACTCGACGTTGTTCGGGGTGTTCTCCCTCAACGGGGAACGCTGCACCGCGGGCAGCCGGATCCTCGTCGAGCGCCCGATCTACGACGAGTTCTGCGAGCGGTACGCCGCGCGAGCGCGGACCATCGTCGTCGGCGACCCGCACGACCCCGCCACCGAGGTCGGCGCGCTGGTGCACCCCGAGCACTACGCCAAGGTCATGAGCTACGTCGAGCTGGGCAAGTCCGAAGGCCGCCTGCTCGCCGGCGGCGGGCGTCCGTCCGGTGTGGACAGCGGCAACTACGTCGCGCCGACCGTGTTCGCCGACGTCGCCCCGGACGCGCGGATCTTCCAGGAGGAGATCTTCGGCCCGGTCGTCGCGCTGACGTCGTTCGACACCGAGGCGGAAGCCCTGGCACTGGCCAACAACGTCAAGTACGGGCTCGCCGCCTACCTGTGGACGTCGAACCTGGAGCGCGCGCACACCTTCGCGCAGTCGGTCGACGCCGGGATGGTCTGGCTGAACTCGCACAACGTCCGCGACCTGCGCACGCCGTTCGGCGGGGTCAAGGCGTCCGGCCTCGGCCAGGAGGGCGGCTACCGCTCGCTCGACTTCTACACCCACCAGCAGGCGATTCACGTTTCGCTCGGGCCGGTGCACCCGGCCCGGTTCGGCAGCGTCGGAAGGGGACAGTCATGACCGCCACCCCGCCGGACGTCCTCCGCTGCGCGTACGCCGAACTGGTCGTCACGGACCTGGCCGCGTCGCGGGAATTCTACGTCGGCGTGCTCGGCCTCGTGGTGTCCGATGAGGACGAAGAGGCGCTGTACCTGCGGGCGTTCGAGGAGTACCTGCACCATTCGCTGGTGTTGCGGAAGGGTGCGACGCCCGCGCTGGCCGTGCTCGGCTACCGCATCCGGAGCGCGGCCGATCTCGACCTCGCCGAGGCGTACTACCGCGCTCTCGGCTGCCGCGTCGAGCGCCGCGCGGCGGGCGCCACTCGCGGCATCGGCGAGGCGGTCCGCGTCGAGGACCCGCTCGGCTTCCCGGTCGAGTTCTTCTGCGAAGCCGAGCACGTCGAGCGGTTCACCCAGCGCTACGACGTCCACGGCGCCGGTGCGCTGTCGCGGCTCGACCACTTCAACCTCGACACCCCGGACGTCCCGGCGGCCCGGAAGTACTACGAGGGCCTGGGTTTCCGCGTGTCGGAGGACATCCAGGACGACGAGGGCACGGTCTACGCGGCCTGGATGTTCCGCAAGCCGACGGTGCACGACGTCGCCCTCACCGGCGGCGACGGGCCGCGGCTGCACCACATCGCGTTCGCGAGCCACGAGCGGACGCAGATCCTGCACCTCTGCGACCACCTCGGCGCGCTGCGCCAGTCCGGCATGATCGAGCGCGGGCCGGGCCGCCACGGTGTGTCGAACGCGTTCTACCTCTACCTCCGCGACCCCGACGGGCACCGGATCGAGATCTACACCCACGACTACTACACCGGCGACCCGGACAACCCGGTGCTCACCTGGGACGTGCACGACAACCAGCGCCGCGACTGGTGGGGCAACCCGGTGGTGCCGAGCTGGTACTCCGACGCGTCCGCGGTGCTGGACCTCGACGGGAAGCCGCAGCCGCTGATCGCCCGGGCCGAGGCGCGCGAAGCCGACGTCACCATCGGCGCCGACGGCTTCTCGTACACGTCGAAGGACACCTCGAAGGACACGGAGTTCAAGCTGGGCGAGCAGGTTTGAGCCACCGGGTGAACCACTCGCGGGTGCGGTGCAGGAAATCGAGCTGGTGTTCGCGGCCGCGCAGCGAGTGGCCCTCCCCGGGGTAGACGGCGAACTCGTGCTCGACGCCGAAGTGGCGCAGCGCGCGGTGGAGGAACTCGGCCTGCGAGAGCGGGACGTTCGTGTCGTCCGCGCCGTGCAGCAGCAGGATCGGCGTCCGGATGTCGGCGGCGTAGGAGATCGGGCTGTTCCGGTCGTGCGGATGCGGGCCCGGGCCCTCCCAGCCGATGCTCCCGCCGTACGCCGCCTCGAAGGGGGCACCCAGCTCGCCGGTGGCGGCCAGCATGCCCCAGTCGCTGACGCCCGCGTTGACGAAGGCCGCGGCGAAGCGGTCGCTGCGCGCGGCCGCCCAGGCGGCGAGGAACCCGCCGTGGCTCCCGCCGCCGATGCCGAGCCGGTCCGGATCGGCGACACCGGCGTCGATCAGCAGGTCGATGCCGGTGAGGATGTCCGTCCACTCCGCGCCGCCGACCGCACCGGCGACGGAAACGGCGAACGCGTGGCCGTGGCCCTGGCTGCCGCGCGGGTTGGGCAGGAAGACGGCGAACCCGGCGTCGGCCAGCCACCGTGCTTGCCGGTGCCAGCCGCCGATGAACCGGTCGGCCCAGCGGTCGTACGGGCCGCCATGCACGAGCGTGACCAGCGGAAACGGGCCGTCCTGGCGCGTGGCGCCGGGTGGGAGGACGAGCAGGCCGTCCAGCTCCAGGCCGTCGGCGGCGCGGTAGGCCAGGCGCTCCTGCGGGCCCCAGGTCCTGGCGCGCAGCTCCGGGCTGCTGTCGGTGAGCCGGGTCAGCGGGCCGCCCGGCGGTCCGGTGTGGACGTCGTCGGGCTCGGTCGCGGTGCTCGCGACCACGGCGACGACACCACCGCCGTGGTTCAGGAACTCGAGGGAGCCCGGCGCGTGGGCGAGCTCCACGAACCTGCGAGTGGCCGGGTCGAGCCGCCGGATCGTGGTGTCGAGGCCTTCGGCGAACAGGGCGAGCGGCGGGCCGTCGTCGACCTGGACCAGTTCGACCGGGCAGACGTCCATCCCCTCGGTGAGGTTGGCGCCGTCCCCGGCGTCGAAGATCGCGTAGCCGCCGACGAGTCCGGGCGGGGTCAGGCCGAGGTAGAGGAGGCGGTCGCCCCACCAGGTGAGCGCGGACGCCTCGACGGCCGGAGCAGGGAGGTCGTGGCCGCCGACCAGGTGGAGCCGCGCTTCGAGCATGCCGGGACAGTGGTCGGTGACCGGCCAGGTCAGCACGGCGAGCGGGCCGCCGCCGGGGTGGGCGGCGACCTCGACGACGTGCCGGTCACCGAGGTCGCCGTGCGGACGGACCTCGCCGGTGGTCAGGTCGAGCAGCCACAGCCGGTCGGGCGGTTCCGGCGCGCGCAGGTACGGGTCGCGGGGAGGCTCTTCGCCGGGCCCGACCAGGACGACGAGGTCGCCGGGCAGCGGGACGCAGGCGGTGACGACCCGGTCGGTCACGCGTTCGGCGTCACCGGTGCGGCCGACCCGGTGGAGCCGCCGGGCGGCCAGGTAGAACACCGAGCCGGAGTCCGGGGCCCACCGGGGTGCCTCGGCGGGGCCGGCCAGCTTGCGCGGTGGCGCACCGCCGGCGGCGGGGACGAGCCACAGGTCTCCGGCCGTCCGGCCCCGGGTCGTCGTGAGGTACACGACCCAGCGGCCGTCGGGGGAAACCCGCGGCTCCCTGGGCAGGATCCGGTCGACGACGGTTTCGGCGCTCAAGTTCCCCATGCGCGCAGTCTGTCAGCCATCCGCATGGCCGGTGGCGCCGAATCCCTGGCGGGTGCGTCCGGTGCGAGGGAGTGAGCGATGAACGGCGAGACATTGCCCCCGGGCTGGGACCTGGTCGTGGAGCGGCTCAGCCTGCAGGTCGCGACGGCCGCCGAGCTCACCGTCGACCTCACGACGCGGCCGGCGCTGCGCCGCATCCGGTCGACCGTCGCCGGCTGCCTCGGCTTCGGCCGCACCAAGGAGGAACCGCTCGGCGCGCTGCTGCTCGTCGTGGACGAGCTGGTGGGCAACGCCTACGACCACACCGCGCACCCGTCACGGCTCAAGGTGACGCGCGAGCTGCGCGGCCTGCTGGTGGAGGTGTCCGACGAGGAGCCGTCGGTCGAGCGCGTCGCGGCGGGTGGCGGTCACGGCCTGAAGCTGGTCGACCAGCTGTCCCTGGGCTGGGGCGTGCGCGCGACCGAGCCGGGCAAGACCGTGTGGGCGCTCGTCCCGGCCCAGCTGTTCCGCGAACGCTGACCCCTCACGGCTCCGTGCGCGACGTACACCGGGGCAACGTCGTGGTCACGCCGCCGAGAGCGCGCCGAGCAGCTCCTCGTGGTGGCCGGCCTCGCGCAGCATCGGCGCTTCGAGCGTCCCCACGGCCGGGTCGCCGGCACGCACCGCGGCCAGGAACCGCACGACCGCGCGCGGCTGCGGCAGCACTTCGCCCCCGAGGTAGGCGAGGACGACGGCCTCTCCGCCGGTGTCCTCCAGGGCCGCCGCCCAGCCGTGCGCCTCGTCCCAGACGAGGGCGAGGTCGTGGCCGGGGAACCGGCCCAGCCGCCAGTCGAGGGCGACGTAGGCCGACACCGGGGTGTCGAGGTCGATCGTGCAGGACTCTGGCCCGACCCCCACGGCCCGGGCGACCGCCCCCAGGTATCCGCGCAACCGCCGCTCGAACGAGAACTCCGTGTCGCGCCCGAAATCGATCTGAATGCTCAACGCCGCCTCGCTTTCCCCGTCGGCCGCGGGATCTTCCGCAACCCGAACGCGGATACCCCACGCCTCCGTCGGTCAACCACGCGATGAGGCACCGGTTCCGGCCGGCGGGACAGCGAGAGGACAGGCACGGTGCGCCCCCTTCCCCCGTGAGGCAGGATCGGGGGGTGACGATCGATCAGGCCGGTGCGCCCCAGGCCCGCCCGGGCCCGGCCTTCCCCGAACACGAAACCCGCGTCGACGACCTCAGGCGCCAGCTGGCCGCGGTGGCCGGTGAGGCCACGGTCCGGCTGGCGAAGCGGACGTCGAACCTCTTCCGCTCCCGCGCTTCGGCCCAGCACCCTGGTCTGGACGTCTCGGGTTTCACCCACGTGCTGCGCGTCGACCCCGAGACGCTGACCGCCGACGTCGAAGGGATGGTCACCTACGAGCAGCTGGTCGACGCCACGCTGCCGCACGGGCTGATGCCCCTGGTCGTGCCGCAGCTCAAGACCATCACCCTCGGCGGCGCGGTCACCGGCCTCGGCATCGAGTCAAGCTCCTTCCGCAGCGGCATGCCGCACGAGTCGGTGCTGGAGCTGGAGATCATGACCGGCGACGGCGGCATCGTCGTCGCCACGCCGGACAACGAGCACCGCGACCTCTTCCACGGCTTCCCCAACTCCTACGGCACCCTCGGCTACGCGCTGCGCCTGCGGATCCAGCTCGAGCCGGTGAAGCCGTTCGTGAAGCTGCGCCACGTCCGCCACCACGACCGGGAGACGTACTTCGCGGCCCTCGGCGAGGTCTGTACCACTCGGGTTCACGAGGGCGAAGCGGTCGACTTCGTCGACGGCACGGTGTTCGGCCCGGACGAGCTGTACGTGACGCTGGGCACCTTCACCGACAGTGCCCCCGAAACCAGCGACTACACGTGGCTGGACATCTACTACCGCTCGATCCAGCGGCGCGAGACCGACCATCTCACCGTCCGCGACTACCTCTGGCGCTGGGACACCGACTGGTTCTGGTGCTCGCGGGCCTTCGGCGTCCAGTCGCGCCTCCCCCGGCTGCTGATGGGCCGCCGGTTCCTGCGGTCCTCGGTGTACTGGAAGCTCGTCGCCCTCGACCGCAGGTTCGGGATCGCCGCCAAGCTCCTCAAGCTCCGGCGGATGCCGCCGGAAGAGACCATCGTGCAGGACATCGAGGTGCCGCTGGCCCGCGCCGCGGAGTTCCTCGAGTTCTTCGAGCGGGAGATCCCGATCAGCCCGGTGTGGATCTGCCCGCTGCGCCAGCGGCCCGGTGGGGTGCGCTGGCCGCTGTACGAACTGGACCCCGACGAGCTGTACGTCAACTTCGGGTTCTGGTCGGCGGTGCCGCTGGACCCCGGCGAGCGCGACGGCGTCCACAACCGGATGATCGAAGCCGAGGTCACCCGCCTCGGCGGGCACAAATCGCTCTACTCGGACAGCTTCTACTCCGAGGACGAGTTCTGGCGCCTCTACAACGGTGACGCCTACGGGGAGCTCAAGCGGGCCTACGACCCGGCCAGCCGGCTGCTCGGCCTCTACGAAAAATGCGTCCGGCGCCGGTGAAGGCCCTGAAAGGAACAAAAGTGACCAAGGCAAGCATCCCGGTCGGCGAAGTCTTCGAGCGCCTGCTCGGCCCGAGCTCCACCGTGTCCATCACCGCCTACGACGGCAGCAGCACCGGCCCGGCCGACGCGCCGGTCGCCATCGAGGTCCGGTCGCCGCTCGCGCTGGACTACCTGATGTCGTCCCCGGGCGACCTCGGCCTGGCCCGTGCGTACGTCGCCGGGGCGATCGAGGTCACCGGCGACCTCTACACGGCGCTGCACGCGCTCGCGGCCCAGGTCGACCAGCTGACCCCGGCCGACCGCGTCTGGCTGCTGCGCAAGCTCGGGCCCGCCCACCTGCGCCGCGTCCAGCCGCCCGCCGAAGAGCTGCCGAACCGGTTCAAGCGGAGCCTGTCCGGCCTGCGACACTCGAAGGAGCGCGACAGCAGCGCCATCTCGAACCACTACGACGTCTCCAACCGGTTCTACGAGCTGGTCCTCGGGCCGTCGATGGCCTACACCTGCGCCGTGTTCCCCGAGGACGGCGCCACGCTGGAGCAGGCCCAGGAGCACAAGTTCGACCTGGTCTGCCGCAAGCTCGGCCTCAAGCCGGGGATGCGGCTGCTCGACGTCGGCTGCGGCTGGGGCGGGATGGTCGCGCACGCCGTTCGCCACTACGGCGTCGAGGCCCTCGGCGTCACACTTTCGCGTGAACAGGCGCAGTGGGCGCAGAAGAACATCGTCGCCCTCGGCCTGGCCGACCGGGCCGAGATCCGGCACCTCGACTACCGGGACGTCACCGAAACGGACTTCGACGCGATCTCGTCGATCGGGCTGACCGAGCACATCGGCGCCCGCAACGTGCCGGGGTACTTCCGCTTCCTGGCCGCCAAGCTCAAGCCGCACGGGCGGCTGCTCAACCACTGCATCACCAACCCGGACACGAGCGTCGCGCACCGCTCCCGCGGGTTCATCGACCGGTACGTCTTCCCGGACGGCGAGCTGGAGGCCCCGGGCGAGCTGGTCACGGCCATGCACGACGCCGGTCTCGAGGTCCGCCACTCGGAGAACCTCCGCGAGCACTACGCGACCACCCTGGCCGGCTGGTGCGCCAACCTCGACGAGCACTGGGACGAGGCCGTCGGCGAGGCCGGCGCGGGGCGCAGCCGGGTCTGGGCGCTCTACCTCGCGGCCTGCCGGCTGGCCTTCGAACGGCGGGAGATCGAACTGCACCAGATCCTCGGCGTCCGCACCGACAACCAGGGCGGAATGGGCATGCCGCTGCGGCCCGACTGGGGTGTTTGAGACCGGGCGTGCCTCTCGGCGAAGGTTCTGCGAGGATAGTCACCGAGACCGGGCGTCCGAACGGGGCGGCCAGGCTCACTATGAAGAGTAGGTATGGGTATGGCTCAGGGCAGTGTCAAGTGGTTCAACGGTGAAAAGGGCTTCGGCTTCATCGCTCAGGACGGCGGGGGTCCGGACGTGTTCGTCCACTACTCCGAGATCCAGGGCACCGGCTTCAAGTCGCTCGACGAGGGCCAGCGTGTGGAGTTCGAAATCGGCCAGGGCCAGAAGGGCCCCCAGGCCCAGCGGGTCAGCGTCATCTGAACCACGCGACATGGAATGCCCTCGCCCCTCGGGGCGGGGGCATTCCCCTTTTCCGGGGTTTTTCCAGGTCAGGCGCCGTCAGCGGTTGGACGTCGGGAACCGGCGTCCGGGGGTGCCGAGGGCGACGAGCTCGGTGTACTGGGCCTGCCAGGACTGCTCCGTCGCGAGCAGGTCGGCCAGCCGCTGGGTCCACCCGGCGTCCACGGTCGCCTCGATGGTGCCGAGGTGCCGATGGGTCTCCTCGCGGGCCTTGAGCCATTCGGAGAGGGTCGGGTCCAGCGCGGGTCCACCTGCACGGTCTGCCATCCGCCCACCGTACTGCCCGGCGGGGTGCGTCCGGGTCCGCTCGTTCGCCACACTGCGGGTTCACACGACCCTCGGGTAGCCTCGGAAACACGGGAGCACCTCGTACGCCGGCGCGGTGCCGGACGCACTCCCGTCCCCCGCGGCCCTCGACGGCCGGGCGCCGGCAGGAGCGGCGACCGCGCGGCGGGCCACGCTCACACAGCTGATCAGCCGGGTGTTCCGCGTCCCCGGCCTCCCGCGCAGGCACCCCTCCGCGCGTGGCGAATACCTCGAAACGAGTAGTGCATGACCTCACCCACCTCGGTGAAATCCCGGCCTGCGCCGAAGCCCGTCCTGTCCGGCAAGCAGACCATCGCCGAACTGATCACGATCCGCACGTTCCTGCTGGTCCCGTTCCTCGCGCTCGCCGCGGCCATCCCGGTGTTCTGGGGCTGGGGCGTCAGCTGGCTGGACCTGACCATCGGCGGCGCCTTCTTCGTCGTCTCGACCCTCGGGATCACGGTCGGCTACCACCGGTACTTCACCCACGGCGCGTTCCGCGCGAAGCGGGCGCTGCGCATCGCGCTCGCCATCGCCGGCGGCCTCGCCGCCCAGGGCCCGGTGCTCACCTGGGTCGCCGACCACCGCCGCCACCACGCGTTCTCCGACCGCGAGGGCGACCCGCACTCCCCGTGGCTGTTCGGCACGTCCCCGGTGGCGCTGGCCCGCGGCTTCTGGCACGCGCACATGGGCTGGCTCTTCGGCCGCGACAAGACCAACGTCGCCCGGTTCGCCCCCGACCTGGCCGCCGACCGGGACATCAGCATCGTCGACCGCCTGTTCCCGGTGTGGGTGGTGACGAGCCTGCTGCTCCCGGCGCTGCTCGGCGGCCTGATCACGCTGTCGTGGTGGGGCGCGCTGACCGCGTTCCTGTGGGCCGGGCTGGCCCGGATCTCCTTCCAGCACCACGTGACGTGGTCGGTGAACTCGATCTGCCACATGATCGGCGAACGGCCCTTCGTGAGCCGCGACCGCTCGGCCAACTTCTGGCCGCTGGCGATCCTGTCGATGGGCGAGTCCTGGCACAACTCCCACCACGCGGACCCGACGTCGGCCCGCCACGGCGTGCAGCGCGGCCAGATCGACATCTCCGCCCGGGTGATCTGGGCGTTCGAGAAGCTCGGCTGGGCCTGGCAGGTCCGCTGGCCCACGGCCAAGCGCCTCGCCGCCATGGCGCGCTGAAAGCCCGCCGAAACTCCTTGCCGGTCGTCGCGGGCGGGGTGACCGTGGACGGATGGACACGGTTGCCCTGACCTTCGACGACGGCCCCCACCCGGAGACGACGCCGGCGCTGCTCGCCACCCTCGGCGACGCGCCCGCGACGTTCTTCCTCCAGGGCTCCTGCGCGGCCGATCACCCGGACCTGGTCCGCGCCATCGCCGCGGCCGGGCACACGATCGGCAACCACAGCTGGACGCACCCGCGGCTGCCCTCCCTCTCCCCCGCGGAGCGGGAGCTCGAGGTGGCGCGCACGCAGGACCTGCTGACCGGGATCACCGGCACCCGGCCGCGGCTGTTCCGCCCGCCGTACGGCGACACCGACGCCGCGGTGGCGGCCACGATCGCCGGGCACGGGCTCGCCGAGATCC
This sequence comes from Amycolatopsis sp. NPDC049252, assembly GCF_043197175.1. Lineage (NCBI taxonomy): Bacteria > Bacillati > Actinomycetota > Actinomycetes > Pseudonocardiales > Pseudonocardiaceae > Amycolatopsis > Amycolatopsis sp. NPDC049252. Next base: position 13,908 of record NZ_JBICSQ010000093.1, on the reverse strand, counting down.
TCTGGACCGTCGACACCCGCGACTGGGCCGGGGCTTCGGCGAATGAGATCGTCGAAGCCTCGGCCACCGTCGAGCCGGGCGGGGTGATCCTGATGCACGACGGCGGTTACGCGTCGACCGTCGCCGCCGTCCCTCGCATCCTGGCCGCGCTCGCGGCCCGCGGCCTGCGCGCGGCCGCCGTCACGGGTTGATGCGGGTGTAGGCCGGCTTGGGCTTCAGGTCGGCGTCGAACAGGCAGGCCGCGCCCTCGCCGGGGAAGACGTCCGGGACCCACGAGTGCCGGTCGGTGAAGCCCCACGTCGTGAACTCGACGCACTTGCGCACCGCCTGGCAGCCGTCCCACAGCTGGTCGAAGTAGCTCGCCTGGGTGTCGAGCTTCGCGGCGTCGGGCGGGGTCGGGATGCGGACGTCCGCCTCGGTGACCGCGACGTCGACACCGAGCGAGGTGAGCCTCTTGAGGTTGGCCCGGTAGCCGTCCGGGAAGCCGTACTGGATCGACAGGTGCGCCTGGACGCCGACACCGCCGATCGGCACGCCCTGCCGCCGGAGCGTCTTCACGAGGTCGTAGACGGCGTCGCTCTTCGGGTTCTTGCCCTCGATGTTGTAGTCGTTGAGGTAGAGCGTCGCGGACGGGTCGGCCGCGTGCGCCCAGCGGAAGACGTCGGCGACGAAGCCGTCCCCGAGCTTCTGCCGGAACACGGTGTCCCGGCGGGTGCCGTCTTCGTTGAAGATCTCGTTGACGACGTCCCAGGCGCGGATCTTTCCCTGGTACCGCTTGACTTCCGTGGTGATGTGGTCGTGCAGCACGCGGCGCAGCTCGTCGGCGGGCAAGGCGGCGACCCAGTCCGGGAGCTGCGAGTGCCAGACCAGCGTGTGCCCCCGGACGGTCTTGTGGTGCGTTTGCGCGTACCGCACGACGGCGTCGGCGCCGGACCAGTCGTACTGGCCACGCACCGCTTCGATCGTGCCCCATTTCATCTCGTTCTCCGGCGTCACGTTGTCGAATTCCCGGGTGAGCACCGCGCGGTAATCGGGCTCGGAAGCGAGATACGACGCGGCCACCGCGCTGCCGACGTAGCGGTGCGTGATGTCCTTCAACGGAACCGACGCGGAAGCCGCGGGAGCCGGCCAGACGGCGACGCCCGCGAGCGCCATCATCGCGACCAGGGCGCGTTTGACCGGAATTGCGTACACCATCTCATGACTCCTCGGGGGAATGGGGATGGTTTTCGACGATAGAAGCCGCCGATGACGGCGGTCAAGGCACCTGTCGGAGCAATGATCGAAAGTTTCGAACGTGTCCATTCCGCGCCGGATGACCTAGAATCCCCTTCATGCCAGTGAAATCCGACGATCTCGAACCCGCAGCGTCGCGGGTCACCATCGCCCGGATCGCCGCCGAGACCGGCGTTTCCGTGCCGACCGTTTCGAAGGTGCTGAACGGACGTCCGGACGTCGCCGAAAGCACCCGCGCCCGCGTCGAAGCGGTCATCGGGAAATACGGTTACCGGCGCCGCGCGGACGAACGCTCCCGCCGTTCCCGGCTCTTGGAACTGATGTTCCACGAACTCGAAAGCACGTGGGCGCTCGAAATCATCCGCGGGGTCGAGTACGTCGCCCGCGAAAACGGAATGGCGGTCGTGCTGGCGGAATCGTCGGGGCGGCACACGCCGGGGCAGAGCTGGCTGGAAAGCGTGCTCGCCCGGCGGCCGGTCGGCATCGTCTCGGTGTGTTCCGACTTCACCGGCGGGCAGCTGGCGAAGCTGCGCGCGCGGGACATCCCGCTGGTGATCGTCGACCCGGCCGGCGCGCCCGGCCCGGAGACGCCCTCGATCGGGGCCACGAACTGGCAGGGCGGGCTGACGGCCACCCGGCACCTGGTGGAGCTGGGCCACCGGCGGATCGCGATGATCGGCGGCCCGGACGGCGTGCTGTGCAGCCGGGCCCGCATCGACGGCTACCGCACGGCGCTGGAGACGGCGGGCCTGGCCTTCGACCCGGCCCTGGTCCGCCGCGGCGACTTCCACGTCCGCTCGGGCTACCGCGAGCTGGCATCACTGCTCACCCTCCCCGACCGCCCGACGGCCGTCTTCGCCGGCAGCGACCTGCAGGCCCTGGGCGTGTACGAGGCAGCTCGCGACGCGGGCCTGAAGATCCCGGGCGACCTGAGCGTGGTCGGTTTCGACGACCTCCCGGTGGCCCGCTGGCTGACACCGGAGCTGACGACGATCCGCCAGCCCCTGCAGGAGATGGCCGCGGCCGGGGCCCGGCTGGCGATCGCGCTGGCCCGGGGGCTGGCGCCGGACGCCCGGCGGCTCGAGTTGGCGACGAGCCTGGTGGTCCGGCACAGCACGGCGGCGCCGGCGGAGAACGTGATCCCGGCACCGAGGTAGCCGGGCCGGACTCCGATCGCACGACGCGGCCCCGGCACCGAGCCGATGCCCGCTTGCACTCTTCGGACCCCGGCACGTGAGCCTGCCGCACGGACATGACCAGGCCGCGGTTCATCGGCAGACCACCGGCTCCGGCCCGCAACCCGATCGCGCGGCACGGCTGCCACACCGACATGACCGTGCCGCCGCCCACTGGAATTCCACCGAGCCCGTACCGCGACGCAGGTGCCACCGAAGCAACCCGGCCGATGCCCACCGGCGCCCGGCCCAGCGGCACAGCCGCCGGTCACGACGGTGCGCCCCTGGGCCACCGCCGGTCCGCCGGAGACCGCCGCTGCGGCGAACCACACCCGCAGCGGGCAACCGCGCTCGACCCGGCTCACGACCGCGGTCCCAGCCTCGTACTCTTCAGCCGCCCCGGACAACTCGCCCGCGGAACGGCCGCCAGGAACCGCCCCGCTGGCCAAGCACACCCACAGCAGGCACCCCTGGCAACCAAGGCTGGCCCGGCTCACGACCGCGGACCCAGCCTCGTACTCTCCGGCCGCCCCGGACAACTCAGCCGCGGCACGCCCGCCGGGAACCGCCCCGGCGGCCAAGCACACCCGCGGCAGATACCCCCAGCCACCGCACCCGGCCCGGCTCACGACCGGGGTCCCAGCCACGTACCCTCCGGCCGCCCCGGACAACTCGGCCGCGGCACACCCGCCAGGAACCGCCCCGGCGGCCAAGCACACCCACAGCAGGCAACCCCACCAACCAAGGCTGACCCAGCTCACGACCGCGAACCCAGCCATGTACCCTCCGGCCGCCCCGGACAACTCGGCCGCAGCACACCCGCCAGGAACCGCCCCGCCGGCCAAGCACACCCACAGCAGGCACCCCTGGCAACCAAGGCTGGCCCGGCTCACGACCGCGGACCCAGCCTCGTACTCTCCGGCCGCCCCGGACAACTCAGCCGCGGCACGCCCGCCGGGAACCGCCCCGGCGGCCAAGCACACCCGCGGCAGATACCCCCAGCCACCGCACCCGGCCCGGCTCACGACCGGGGTCCCAGCCACGTACCCTCCGGCCGCCCCGGACAACTCGGCCGCGGCACACCCGCCAGGAACCGCCCCGGCGGCCAAGCACACCCACAGCAGGCAACCCCACCAACCAAGGCTGACCCAGCTCACGACCGCGAACCCAGCCATGTACCCTCCGGCCGCCCCGGACAACTCGGCCGCAGCACACCCGCCAGGAACCGCCCCGCCGGCCAAGCACACCCACAGCAGACACCCCCGGCAACCACACCCGGCCCAGCTCACGACCGCGGTCCCAGCCACGTACTCTTCAGCCGCCCCGGACAACTCGGCCGCAGCACACCCGCCAGGAACCGCCCCGCCGGCCAAGCACACCCACAGCAGGCACCCCTGGCAATCAAGGCTGGCCCGCCTCACGACCGCGGACCCAGCCTCGTACCCTTCAGCCGCCCCGGACAACTCGGCCGCAGCACACCCGCCAGGAACCGCCCCGGCGGGCAAGCACACCCGCGGCGGATACTCCCGGCAACCACACCCGGCCCGGCTCACGGCCGCGGTCCCAGCCTCGTGCTCTCCGGCGGCCCCAGGTAACTCGGCCGCAGCCCGCCGGTGTCGACCACCAGTTTCCGTACCACCACCGCCGGGTCGATCATCCAGACCTTCAGCACGTGCGGACCCGGCGAGGCGACCACATGGCGCGTCGAGGTCAGGTTCACGTTGTCCGAGGTCGTTCGCTCCCACTGGCGGTTCATGGTCATGTCGTCCGCGCCGGAGACCTTCGTGATGTTCACGACCTGTGGTGCCGCGTCGTCCAGCGAGATCGCGTAGCGCAGGCCGTCGCCCTGCAGGACGTTGTTGCGCGGGGAAAGGTACGCCCAGACCGTCACCGGGCCGGCCGTCAGCAGCGTCATCCGGTACTCCAGGCGCGGGCCCGCCCCCGCGGTGCGGCTCGCGGCCGTCACCGGGAACGGGGTCATGCCGAGGTCCGGGACCGGCCGCCACGACACACCCGCCGCCGGCACGGCGTCGCCGTGGGCGGCCTCCATCGAGACGTAGCCCCCGGCTTCGACGAACCCCCGTTGCCAGAGAGGCGGCAGGGAAGGCTGACGCACGACGGCGTCCACCACCACCGAGCGGCCCGCGCCCGCCACGGTGATCGGCACGGTCGTGGTGCCCTTCGGCGCCCGGGCCCAGTCGATCCGCACCGTCATCCGCAGCTCCTCGTCCACCCGGCCGCCGCGCGGCTCGACCCGTACCCACGGCGCCCCGGCCGTGACGGTGCAGCGGAACGGCGTCCGCCCCCGGTTGAACACGTCGACGTACTGGGCCGGCGCGCTCTGGAACGGGCTGAACTCCGGCAGCACCGGACGCCCCGGCGCCGCGGGCCACCACAGCTCCGAGCCGTCGACGGCCACACCCAGCTCGGCGGCCGACGGAACGGAAACCCGTTGCACCGCCGGGAAGATGACGTCCGGCAACGCGACGTTGTCCTTCTCCGGCTGCTGCCACGGCGCGTTCGGCCCGTAGCGCGCGACGTCGCCGTAGTCGATGTGCGGCTGCGTCTGGAAGCCCTTCCACTTGCCACCCGCGATGCCCGTGTTGTACTTCTCGGCCAGCGCGAGGTCGTCGGCGAACCGGGCCTCGGTGACGGCGGCGAGAGCGTTCGCCGAGGAACGGCCCTGCGCCGCGTACCGCAGGTTGGTGAACTCCGCGCGCCGCAACGCGTACAGGTTCGCCGACGCCTTGACCTCGTACAACACCAGCTCGTAGTAGGCGTCGCGATAGGCCGCGGGCAGTCGCGAAGCGATCTTCGACGCACGCGAGGCCAGGGCCTGCCACTCGTCGGTGACCGTGTCCAGCTCGCGGTAGTTCACCAGGCTGAACGGCGTCGCCTGGTCGTCGTAGACGATCGTGCCGTCCGCCTGAAGCGTGATCTTCCGGTTCAGCAGCTCCGGCTTGCGGCGAGACTGCAGCCGTCCGTAGTCGTGCAGCACCGACGCGATGTCCGACGCCGGCGCGGCCCCGAAGTTCATCGACGCGAAGTCGCGTTCCCATGTGGACAGTTGCGAAGCGGGCAGCGCCGCGGGGTTCCAGGCGTAGTCGAGGAAGAACTGCAGGGGCAGCTCGTTGCCCTTCATGTCCCCGACGTTCGCGACCCACAGCCGGTCGTTGCCGTAGGAGACGGCCTGGTTCAGCTGCTCCCACGTGTTCGCGAGCAGGGCCGTGTCGACCCACTTGTAGTTGCGGCCGCCGCCGACGTAGTCGAAGTGGTAGTAGAGCCCGTACCCGCCCGGATGCGGCGGCAGCGAGAGGTCCGGATGCTTGCGGATGTTGCCCCAGTTGTCGTCGGTGAACACCACGATGACGTCGTCCGGTGGGCGCAGGCCCTGGGCCCAGTAGCGCTGGACTTCCTTGTAGAGCGTCCACACCTGCGGGACGTCCGTGCTCAGCTCGCGCGCGAGGATTTCCCGTTCGGTGGTGATGATTTCGCGCATGAGCTCGATGCCGTCGCCGTCGGGCAGGCTGACGTCGCCGTTGCCGCGCATGCCGAGCGTGACGACGCCTTCGAAGTCCTCGCGGGCCATCCGGCGGATGCCGTCGGCCCAGTAGGCCTTGATCGCCTCGCCGTTGCGGCGGAAGCTCCACTCCCCCGTGCCGCCGTACGGGTCGTGGCCGGGCGTGACGACGTTCCCCGCCGCGTCGCGGACCGCGGCGACCGCGTGCCGGTTCCACTCCTCGATCCCGCGCATCATCGGCGCTTCGTGCGAGGTGCCCATGACGACGCCGTACTCCTTGGCCGTCGCGTGGTTGAGCGGGTCGTCCTCGGCGAACGCGCGTCCCCAGACCGCGGGCCACAGGTAGTTCGCCCGCAGCCGCAGCAGCGTCTCGAAGACCTTCGCGAAGAACTCGTGGTTGAAGCCGCCCGGATACCCCGGCGCCTTACCTGGCCCGAAGAACGCGGGAGCCCAGGTGCCGAGCGCCGGGTTCTCGTCGTTGATGAAGAACCCGCGGTACTTGACGCGCGGCGTGCCCAGGCTGAACCGCTCACCCGGCAGGTGCAGTTCCGCGCTCTGCCGCGGCGGGACGTCGGCCCACCAGTACCACGGCGAGACGCCGATGCGCCGCGAGACCTCGTAGACGCCGTAGATCACGCCGCGCTGGTCGCTGCCGGTGAGCACGAGCTTCCCGTCGACGACCTGGCTCAGCGACGTCTCCCACTGGCCGGCGATCCCGGTGACGTCAAGCTTGCCCGCGTGGACCAGGCCGTCGACCAGGGGGCTGTGGCCGAGGGTCCCGACCAGCACCACCGGCCCGTGCGCGGGGACGACGTCGACCGACACCGCCGGCCGCACGCCGGTGACGCGCTCCACGTCCGCGGCCAGGTCGCCGACGACCCGGCGGACGCCGGGGAAGTCCCCCGAGCCCACCACGATCGTCGCGGCTTTCCCGTGCGACACCAGGGGGAATCCCGTGCCGGCTTCGGCGGTCCCCGGCAACGCGGCGGTTCCCGCGCCGGCGAGGGCCAGCAGTTGCAGGAAGGTACGGCGGTGTACCTCGGACGTCACGGCAGGCCTCCTGGGTCAGCCCTTCACGGAGCCGGTCAGCCCGCCGACGATGCGCCGTTCGGCGAGCACGAAGAACGCGAGCGCGGGGATCATCGACAGCGCGGTGAACGCGAGCACCCGGGCGGTGTCCTGGGAGTACTGGGACTGGAAGCTCGCGACACCGAGCGGAAGCGTGAAGTGCGCGGAGTCGTTGAACACCAGCAACGGCAGCAGGTAGGCGTTCCAGCTGGTGACGAAGGCGAGGACGCCGACCGTGGTGAGCGCGGGCGCCGACAGCGGCAGCAGGATGCGCCAGAAGAACCCGATCCGGCTCGCGCCGTCGAGCACGGCGGCGTCTTCGAGCTCGGCCGGGATCGCGTGCATGAACGGGCGGAGGATCACGATCGTCACGGGCAGCGAGAACGCCGCCTCCGGGATCGCCACGCCCCAGAAGCTCTCCAGCATCCCGAGCTGGCGCAGCCACAGGTACAGCGGCAGCGTCGCCACGGTGAGCGGGAACAGCAGGCCGAGGGTGAACAGCGTGTACAGCGCTTCACGGCCCTTGAACTGGTACCGGGAAAGCGCGAACCCGGCCATCGAACCCAGGCCGACGGCGACAGCGGTCGCGATCACCGCGATCAGCGCGCTGTTGCCGAGGAATCCCCAGAACGCGCCCGAGCCCAGGACCGAAGCGTAGTTGTCGGTGACCCACGGGCCCGGCAGCCCGGCCGGGTCGTTGTTGATCTGGGCGTTGGTGCGGAACCCGCCGAGCACCACGAACAGCAGCGGCACGACGGTCACCCCGAGCACCACGATCGCCGCGAGGTACCCCACCGACAGGCCGAACCGGCGCGAGCGCATCAGCCCACCATCCTGGTCAGGGCGCCCTGGGTGTCGCGGCGGAGCGCGAACCGCTGGTACAGCAGGGCGAACGCGAAGCAGATGACGAAGAGGATCACCGCGACGGCGGAGCCGAACCCGAACTCGTAGCGCTTGAAGCCGTGGTCCACCAGGTAGGTCGCCATCGTCGTCGACGCGTTCGCCGGCCCGCCCAGCGTCATGATCCACACGACGTCGAACAGCTGCAGCGAGCCGATCACCGACAGGAAGATCCAGATCCGGATGGTCGGGCCGAGCAGCGGCAGCACGACGTGCCGGGTGGTCTGCCACGCCGACGCGCCGTCGAGCGCCGCGGCCTCGCGCAGTTCGGGGGGCACGCCCTGCAGACCGGCGAGCAGCAGGATGATGCCGAAGCCGATGTACTTCCAGGTGATCACCGCGAACATCGTGTAGAGCACGATGCCCGGGTCGGCCAGCCACTGGTGGACCAGGCCGCCGAGCCCGGCGCCCTTCAGCACCTGGTCGGCGAACCCGTTGGGCTGCAGCATGAGCACCCAGATCACCGCGGTGATCGCCTCGGACAGGACGTACGGCGCGAACACCAGGGCGCGCAGTACGGCGCGTCCCCGCAGCTTGCGGTTGAGCAGCATCGCCAGCCCGATCGACAGCGGCAGCTGCACCACGATCGACAGCCCGGCGATGATCAGGTTGTGCACGATCGCGCCTTGGAACACCGTGCCGCTGAACGCGTCCACGTAGTTGTCGAGACCGATGAAGTCGTCGAGCGGGCCGAAGCCGTTCCACTGGAACAAGCTGTAGAACCCGGCGATCCCGATCGGCACCAGGACGAAGCCGACGAACACCAGCAGGGCGGGCCCGAGCAGGAACGTCAGCTCGAGCCGCTTGCGCAGGCTCGAACGCCGCTTCCGGACCGGCACCCCCGGTGCGGGCGGTCGCGCCGCCCGCACCGGACTGGTGGTCGTGGTCACTTGTTGCCCGCCGCGGCCTGGTTGACGGCCGCCACGATGCCTTCGGGGGTGCCCTGGCCGGCGAACATGTTCGCCACCGCGTCGTTCAGCGCGGCGCCGACCGCGGTCGGGAACGCCCGGTCGAAGTACATCTGCAGGTAGGGCGCCTTCGTGCCGTAGTCGTAGACGGCCTTCAGCGTGTCGGTCTTCAGCGACTTCGCGGCCACGGTGTTGACGGGCAGGCCGGCCCCCTGCGCGGCGAGCTGCGTCTGCACCGGCTCGCTGCCCAGGTACTGCAGGAAGTCCGCGCACGCCTTCGACGCGCGGGTGGTGCAGGCGAAACCGTCGCCGCCGCCCAGCACGGCCGCCGGATCGCCCTGCCCGCCCGCCACGGACGGGAACGGGAACCAGCCGACCTTCGAGTCCAGCTGCTTGTCGTCGGTCAGGGCCGACATCGTGCCGGGCTCCCAGTCACCCTGCAGTTCCATCGCGGCCTTGCCGTTGGCGACGAGGCCCGCGGAGCTGCCCGCGCCCTGCTGGGCCGGGGTGCCGGCGAACCCGGTCTGGAAGGGCTGCGTGGCCAGGAAGCTCTTCAGGTCCTGCCCGGCCTTCGTCCAGCACGGGTCGTCCAGCTTGACCGCCTTCACCGACTGCTTGAGCACGTCGATCGAGCACTCGCGGACGGCGAAGTAGTTGAAGTAGAAGGCATCCGGCCAGCGGTCCTTGCCGCCGACCGCGATCGGCGCGATGCTCTTGGCCTTCAGCTGGGTGACGGCGGCGTTCAGCTCGTCCATCGTCTTCGGCGGGGTGGTGATGCCGGCCTGCTGGAAGAGGTCCTTGCGGTACCAGAAGCCGACGAAGTGCTGCTCGAAGGGCACGCCGTACTGCTTGCCGTCGACCTGCCAGTTCTCGCCGAACTTGCCGGTGGTCTGGGTGATCCACGGCTTCGTGGCGTCGGTGATGTCGGCGACCTTGTTCGAGGTGATCTGCGAGGCGAGGTCACCGGCGCCCCAGGACTGGTAGACGTCCGGTGGTGTGGCCCCCTGCAGCGCGAGCGGGACCTTGGTCGGGAAGTCCTCGTTCTGCAGCGGCTGGGCCTTGATCGTCACGTCGGGGTGGGCCTGGTGGTAGTCGGTGACGACCTTCTCCCAGATCGACTTGATCGGGTCGGTGGTGCCGTTGTGCCACCAGGTGAGGGTGACCGGCCCGCTCGGCTGCGCGGGCGTCTCGCTCCCCCCGCTGCACGCCGAGAGCGCGAGCGGAAAGACCGCCACCAGCGCTGCGAAAACGGAGATTCTGCGTTTCACAAACATCTCTGGTCCACTCCTGACGACTTCGGCCGAGTAGGACGGGGCGCGACTGCACCCGGGTTGGCGAAGAGTTTGCTCCCGGCCAAAACGGATGTCAATCGTTGTCGATAACGTTTTACATGGCTAGTCTGAGCCGATGCAGCCCAGTTCGAGGGTGACCATCCGTGACGTCGCGGCCCGCGCCGGCGTCTCGGTGGCCACGGTCTCCAAAGTGATCAACGAGCGCTACGGCGTCTCCGCCGCCACGCTCGCGAAGGTCCGGGCGGTGATCGAAGAACTCGGCTACGAAGCGAGCCTCGTCGCGCAGAGCCTGCGCAACCACCGGACCAACGTGATCGGGATCCTGGTCGCCGACCTCGAACCGTTCTCCACCGAGCTGCTCAAGGGGGCCGCGGACGCCATCCGCGGCAGCGGTTTCGAGCTCGTCGTCTACTCCGCGGGCGGGCGCACCGGCGACCCGAAGGGCTGGGAGAAGCGCTACCTCTCCCGGCTGAGCGGCACCCTCGTCGACGGCGCCGTGCTGGTCACCCCCGCCGTGTCCCTGGAGGCCGTGCCCGGCACGCCGGTGGTGGCCGTCGACCCGCACACCGGGCCGTCGCACCTGCCGACCATCGACTCCGACAACCTGCGCGGCGCGCAGCTGGCCACCGAGCACCTCCTGGAGCTGGGCCACCGGCGGATCGCCTTCCTCGCGGGACGGCCCGACCTGCAGTCGGCCCAGCTGCGCAAGACCGGCTACCTGCGGGCGCTGACCGCGGCCGGGGTGCCGTTCGACGAAAGCCTGATCCGGGACGGCGCCTACGACCCGGAGATCTCCGCGGCCTCGGCGCACGAGCTGCTGACCGGGCCCGACCGGCCGACCGCGGTGTTCGCCGCGAACGACATCTCGGCCATCGCGACCGTGGGGGCGGCCCGCGAACTGGGCCTTTCGGTGCCCGAAGACCTTTCCGTGGTGGGCTTCGACAACGTGCCCGAGTCGGCGCTCTGCAGCCCGCCACTGACCACAGTGGACCAGCCGATCCGCGAGATGGGCCACCGCGCGATCAGCATGCTCATCGCGCTGATCAACGGCGACGAGGTCGAGCGCACCCACCTGACCCTGGACACGGGCCTCGTGGTGCGCAGCTCGACCCGCGCCCTCTCCTGATCTTTCTCCCCGACGAAGGGCGGACCGCCTTGACCACGCAGCCCACCGAGTCCTCCGATGCCCTGGATGCCTTGGAGGACACCGCGCCCTCGGAGCCGTGGCGCGACCCCGCCGCCGACCCGGCCGAGCGCGTCCGTGCCCTGATGGCGCGGATGACCCTGCGCGAGAAGCTCGCCCAGCTCTACGGTGTCTGGGTCGGTATCGACGCGGGCGGCGAGATGGCTCCGCACCAGCACGACTTCGTCGACGCCGGGATCGACCTCGACGATCTGGCCCGGCACGGGATCGGCCAGCTGACCAGGGCGTTCGGCACCCGCCCCGTCGACCCGGCGATCGGCGCCCGCACCCTCGCGCGGACCCAGCGGCAGATCACCGCGAGCAGCCGGTTCGGGATCCCCGCCGTGGTGCACGAGGAGTGCCTGACCGGGCTCGCCGCGTGGCAGGCCACCGTCTACCCGGCGCCGCTGTCCTGGGGCGCGAGCTTCGACCCGGACCTGGTGCGCCGCATGGGCGCGCGGATCGGGCTGACGATGCGCCGCCTCGGGGTGCACCAGGGGCTCGCGCCGGTCCTCGACGTCGCCCGCGACCTGCGCTGGGGCCGCGTCGAGGAGACCATCGGCGAGGACCCGTACCTGGTCGGCACCATCGGCGCCGCCTACGTCGCCGGCCTGGAGTCGGCGGGCGTCATCGCCACGTTGAAGCACTTCGTCGGCTACTCCGCATCGCGCGCGGGACGCAACCTGGCGCCGGTCTCGGTGGGGCCACGGGAAATCGCGGACGTCCTGCTCCCGCCGTTCGAGCTGGCGTTGCGCGCGGGCGCCCGGTCGGTGATGAACTCCTACACCGACATCGACGGTGTCCCGGCCGCCGCCGACCCGGCCCTGCTGACGGACCTGCTGCGCGGCACCTACGGGTTCACCGGCACCGTCGTCGCCGACTACTTCTCGGTCGCGTTCCTGCACCGGCTGCACGGCGTCGCGGCCGATCGCGGTGACGCCGCCGGACAGGCGCTCGCCGCGGGCATCGACGTCGAGCTGCCGACCATGGACTGCTACGGCGAGCCGCTGCTCGCCGCGGTGGAAGGGGGCTCGGTCGACGCCGCCGTCGTCGACCGGGCCCTCGAACGCGTGCTGCGGCAGAAGTGCGAGCTCGGCCTGCTCGACGCGGACTGGGCGCCGGACGTCCCCGACGAGATCGACCTCGACGACGACGAATCCCGGGCGCTGGCTCGGGAGGTCGCCGAACGCTCGATCGTGCTGCTGCACAACGACGGCACGCTCCCCCTCGCCCCCGGGCGCAAGGTCGCCGTCGTCGGGCCGCGCGCGGACGCGGCCGGCGCGATGATGGGCTGCTACTCGTTCCCGCTGCACGTGGGCGTCCACCACCCCGACGTCCCGTTCGGCGTCGAGGTGCCGACGGTCGCCGAGGCCCTGCGCGCCGACCACGACGTCAGCTACGCCCTGGGCTGCCCGGTGACCGGCGGGGACGACGAGGGGATCGCGGAGGCGGTCTCGGCGGTGGCCGCCGCGGACGTCTGCGTCGCGGTGCTGGGCGACCGGGCCGGGTTGTTCGGCGGCGGGACGTCCGGCGAAGGCTGCGACGCGCCCGACCTGCGGCTGCCGGGCCGTCAGGAAGAACTCCTCGAAGCCCTGCTGGCGACGGGCAAGCCGGTGATCCTGATCCTGCTCTCCGGCCGGCCGTACGAGCTGTCGCGGCAGGCGGACCGGCTGGCGGCGATCGTCTGCGGTTTCTACCCCGGCGAGGAGGGCGGGCCCGCGCTCGCCGGTGTCCTCAGTGGACGGATCAACCCGTCGGGCCGGCTCCCGGTGTCGTTCCCGGCGGCGGGGGCGAACCAGCCCTCGACGTACCTGGCGGCCCCGCTGGCCCGCCGTAGCGAGGTGAGCACGGTCGACCCGACCGCGCTGTTCCCCTTCGGCCACGGGCTTTCCTACGCGCCGGCGACCTGGCAGGACGTCAGCGCGACGGGTTCGCTGTGGCCGACCGACGGCACCTGCCGGGTCCGGGTGACGCTGCGCAACGACCACGACCGGCCGGCGTCCGAGGTGGTCCAGGTGTACCTCCACGACCCGGTCGCCGAGGTGGCCCGCCCGGAACGGCAGCTGATCGCCGCCCGCCGGGTCGACCTCGCGCCGGGCGAGACGCGGGTCCTGGACATCGGGCTGCACGCGGACCTGACGTCCTACACCGGCCGCGCGGGCCGGCGCCTAGTCGAGCCGGGTGACGTCGAGCTGCGCGTCGGCACGTCGAGCGAGCGGATCGTCTCGACGTTGCACTGCACGCTGTCCGGACCGCGCCGGGAGGTCGGGTTCGAGCGCGTGGCGGCGCCGGAGTTCTCGTCGTGAGGCGGCCGTTGGCGATCACCGTGCTGGTGGTGCTGACGGCGCTGTTCGCGGGCGCGTCCGGCCGGCCGCCGTCGTCGCGGTGGGTGGCGACCTGGACGTCGATGCCCCAGCTCACCGAGCCGGGCAACCTGCCGCCGGCGCCGTTCACCGGCGCGGACCGGGTCCTCGACAACACGACGCTGCGCCAGACCGTCCACGTTTCCGCCGGCGGCCCGCGCATCCGGCTGCGGTTCTCCAACGCCTTCGGCGGCGCTCCCCTGCCGCTGACGGCGGTGTCGGCGGCCCGGCCGGCCGCCGGGCACGCCGGGGTGAGCGCGATC
>NZ_JBICSQ010000092.1:0-30561 GCF_043197175.1 Amycolatopsis sp. NPDC049252 | reverse complement strand
GTGAGAAACAGGGTTAGAACACTGTTTCTCACTCACGACCGGTTACGGGAGATCGAGCGCGGCCGGGGGTGTCTCTTCGGTGAGCCAGAGGACTCCCGCGGGCGGGAGCTGGAGGACCGCCGAGGCCGGCTGGCCGTGCCAGGGTGAGTCGGTCGCCTCCACCGCGCCCAGGTTGCCGACGCCCGAGCCGCCGTAGCTCTCGGCGTCGGTGTTGACCACCTCGCGCCAGCGGCCCGCGGACGGCAGGCCGACCCGGTAGTCGTGGTGCGGGACGCCGGCGAAGTTGGCGACACACGCCAGCCGCGAGCCGTCGGCGCCGATGCGCAGGAAGCTCAGCACGTTGCCGCTGGAGTCGTTGGCGTCGATCCAGGCGAAGCCCTCCGGCGAGGTGTCCTGGCTGAACAGCGCCGGCGTCGACTTGTACACCGAGTTCAGCGCCCGCAGCAGGTCCTGGACGCCGCGGTGCAGCGGCTCGTCCAGCAGGTGCCAGTCGAGCGACCGCTCCTCCGACCACTCGGCCGGCTGGCCGAACTCGCCGCCCATGAACAGCAGCTGCTTGCCCGGGTGCGCCCACATGAACGCCAGCAGCGAACGCAGCCCGGCCGCCTTGTTCCAGGCGTCACCCGGCATGCGGCCCCACAGGGATCCCTTGCCGTGCACCACTTCGTCGTGCGAAAGCGGCAGGACGAAGTTCTCGCTCCAGGCGTACACCAGCGAGAACGTCATCTCGTTGTGGTGGTAGGCGCGGTGGATCGGCTCGTGGGACAGGTAGCGGAGCGTGTCGTGCATCCACCCCATGTTCCACTTGAAGCCGAACCCGAGACCGCCCAGGTGCGTCGGGCGCGTGACGCCCGGCCAGGCGGTCGACTCCTCGGCCACCATCACGATGCCCGGGTGTCGCTTGTAGACGGTCGCGTTCAGCTCCTGCAGGAACCGCACCGCGTCGAGGTTTTCCCGGCCGCCGTACTGGTTCGGCAGCCACTCCCCTTCCTTGCGGGAGTAGTCGAGGTAGAGCATCGACGCCACCGCGTCGACGCGCAGGCCGTCGAGGTGGAACTCCTCGATCCAGAACAGCGCGTTGGCGACGAGGAAGTTGCGGACCTCGTTGCGGCCGAAGTCGAACACGAGCGTGCCCCAGTCGGGCTGCTCGCCGCGGCGCGGGTCCGCGTGCTCGTACAGCGCGGTGCCGTCGAACTTCGCCAGCGCCCAGCTGTCCTTCGGGAAGTGCGCGGGCACCCAGTCGACGAGCACGCCGATCCCCCGCTGGTGCAGGCGGTCGACGAAGTAGCGGAAGTCGTCCGGCGAGCCGAAGCGGGACGTCGGCGCGTAGTACGACGTCACCTGGTAGCCCCACGACCCACCGAACGGGTGCTCCGACACCGGCAGCAGCTCGACGTGCGTGAAGCCGGTCTCGAGGACGTAGTCGCCGAGCTGGTCGGCCAGCTCGCGGTAGTCCAGGCCGGGGCGCCACGAACCGAGGTGGACCTCGTAGACGCTCATCGGCGCCGCGGCCCACTGGGTTGCCTCGCGCTGCGCGACCCACTCGTCGTCTTCCCAGCGGTACTCCGAGCGCGTGACGACCGACGCCGTCGCGGGCGGCAGCTCGGTGCCGAACGCCATCGGGTCGGCCTTCTCCTGCCAGTTCCCGTCGGCGCCGAGGATCCGGAACTTGTAGCAGGTGCCGGCCCCGACGCCGGGCACGAACAGCTCCCAGATCCCGGACGAGCCGAGCGAGCGCATGGCGTGCCCGCGCCCGTCCCAGCCGTTGAAGTCGCCGATCACGCGGATGCCGCGGGCGTTCGGGGCCCAGACCGCGAACGACGTGCCCTCGACGACGCCGCCGGGCGTGTCGTAGGAGCGCAGGTGGGCGCCTAGCGCCTCCCAGAGCCGCTCGTGGCGCCCCTCGCCGATCAGGTGCAGGTCCAGCTCGCCGACCGTGGGCAGCCAGCGGTACGGGTCGTCCGCGGTGACGCTGTGGCCGTCGTACTCGACCTCCAGCCGGTAGTCGCCGGGGTGCTCCGGGACGGCGACGGCGAACAGCGCGTCGATCACCGGCTCCATCGGGTACCGGTGCTCGCCCACCCGCAGTGCGACGGCCTTGGCCCCGGGCAGCAGCGCCCGCGCCGCGAACCCCTTGCCCACGGCGTGCACGCCCAGCACCGAGTGCGGGTCGTGGTGCGAGCCGGCCAGCAGCCGGTCGATGTCGGCGGCCGGCGGGGCCGCGTCCGGGAGGTTCTCCGGTACCGCTGTCACGATCTTCACCCATCTCCCCGCATGATCCGGGCGATCGAGGCGAGCGGGACGCCCAGCCAGTCGGGCCGGTTCGCGTGCTCGTAGCTCACTTCGTAGATCGCCTTGTCCAGTTCGAACGCGCGCAGCAGCTCGCGCTGGTCGCGGGGGTCGGCCGCCACCGCGGCGTAACCCTCGCAGAACGCCGTGCGGTTGCGGTCCGACCACTCCTGCGCCCGCTCGACGAGCTCCGGGTCGTCCGGCTGCCCGACCAGCATCTGCTGGGCGGCGTAGTCGAACGACCTCAGCATGCCCGCCACGTCGCGCAACGGCGACCGGAGCGCGTGCCGCTCCTCGACCGGGGCCGCCGGCTCGCCCTCGAAGTCGATGAGCAACCAGCCGGTGACCGTGCGCAGCACCTGGCCCAGGTGCAGGTCGCCGTGGATGGGCTGCATCGAGACCGAGTCGGCGGGCAGCGCCCGGAGCGTCTCGAACGACGCCCGCAGCGCCGGCGCGTGCTCGGCCAGCTCCGGGACCCGCCCGGCGACGGTGTCCAGCCGCGCGATCATCGCCTTCATCGTGCGGTCCAGCTCGTCGGCGTCGACCCCCTCGGTGCCGAGCGCCTCGGCCAGGTCCGCGTGCACCTCGGCGACCGCGCGGCCCAGCCGCTCGGCCTCGCCGGCGAAGTCGCCGCCGACCTCCTCGGCGTGCCGCTCCGGGCCGGCCATCAGGTCACGGACGCTGGTGGTGGCCATCGCCCAGCCGTCGACGGCGTCCGGGATGAACTGCTGGAGCATGCCGACCGTGGTCGGCTCGCCGTCCAGGTCGCCGGTGATCGAGCCCAGCGGCTGCGCGATGTGCTTGCTGCCGACCTTCTGCAGCGCCCGGTGCAGCACCAGGTCCTTGTTCTGGCCCGGGGTCAGCTTGCGGAACAGCTTGAGGATGTACTGCCCGCCGTAGACCAGCGAGGTGTTGCTCTGCTCCGACGAGATCGGCCGGGCGCGCAGCCCGGTCTCCAGCTCGACGCCGGGCTCGTGCCCGAAGCCGAGCACGCCGACGTGCCCCTCGCTCGCCATCAGGTCGAGCAGCACCCCGGTGAGGTCCGCGTCCGCGGACGCCTCGTAGGCGCTCAGCTCGCCGCCGGAGACGATCCAGCTGCCGCTCGCGATCTCCGGCGGGTGCGTCCGGCGGCCGACGAGCAGCTGGTAGGGCTCGCGCCGGTCGTCCTGGGTCACCTCCACCACCACGTGCAGCAGCTGGGGGTCACCCTCGACCAGCTCGGTCACGCCGAGCGTCCGGACACCGGTCACCGGCCGGTCCTTGCCGGCGAACCAGCGTTGTTCGGGCAGCCATCGGGCCAGATCGCCGGTCAGTGCGTCGACCAGCTCACTGGTCTCGGACACGGAACTCACCTCGCTTCGCCTTCGTCTCCCGGGGTCGTCAGCTGGAACCAGTAGAAGCCGTGCCCCGGCAGCGTCAGCAGGTAGGACAGCTCCCCGATGCCGGGGAAGCGCACGCCGCCGGTCAGCTCGACCGGGACGCACCCGCGGTGCGCCGACAGGTCCAGCTCCACCGGCTGCGGGAACCGGGACAGGTTGTTGACGCAGAGCACCACGTCCTCCCCGCCGTCCGGGCGCCGCCACTGGCGCTTGTAGGCCAGCACGCTCGGGTTGGAGCCGCCGAGGTCGACGAACTCGCCCTGCGCGAAGGCGTGGTGCTGCTTGCGCACCTCGATCATCCGGCGGGTCCAGTTGAGCAGGGAGGATTCGTTGTTGGACTGCGCTTCGACGTTCAGGCCCTGGTAGCCGTAAACCGGGTCCATGATCACCGGGAGGTAGATCCGGCCCGGGTCGCAGGCGGAGAACCCGGCGTTGCGGTCCGGGGTCCACTGCATGGGTGTGCGCACCGCGTCGCGGTCACCGAGCCAGATGTTGTCTCCCATGCCGATCTCGTCACCGTAGTACAGAACGGGCGAACCCGGGAGGGAAAGCAGCATCGCGGTGAAGAGCTCCTGCTGGTTGCGGTCGTTCTCCAGCAGCGGCGCGAGCCGGCGGCGGATGCCGATGTTCGCCTTCATGCGCGGGTCCTTGGCGTACTCCGCGTACATGTAGTCGCGCTCTTCGTCGCTGACCATCTCGAGGGTCAGCTCGTCGTGGTTGCGCAGGAAGATGCCCCACTGCGTGCCGTCGGGGATCTGCGGCGTCTGGACGAGGATCTCCGAGATCGGGAACCGCGACTCGCGGCGCACGGCCATGAAGATCCGCGGCATCAGCGGGAAGTGGAACGCCATGTGGCACTCGTCGCCGCCGACCGCCGGGTCGCCGAAGTACTCCACGACATCCGAAGGCCACTGGTTCGCCTCGGCCAGCAGGATCCGCCCGGGGTACTCGTCGTCGACGACCTTGCGGCAGCGCTTGAGGAACTCGTGCGTGCGCGGCAGGTTCTCGCAGTTGGTGCCCTCCTGCTCGAACAGGTACGGCACGGCGTCGAGGCGGAACCCGTCGATGCCCAGGTCGAGCCAGAAGCGCAGGGTGTCGATCATCGCGTTCTGGACGTCGGGGTTCTCGAAGTTGAGGTCCGGCTGGTGGGAGAAGAACCGGTGCCAGTAGAACTGGCCGCGCACCGGGTCGTAGGTCCAGTTGGACGACTCGGTGTCGACGAAGATGATCCGCGCGTCGGCGTAGCGGGAGTCGTCGTCGCTCCACACGTAGTAGTCGCCGTACGGGCCGTCCGGGTCCTGGCGCGACTGCTGGAACCACGGGTGCGCGTCCGAGGTGTGGTTGAGCACCAGGTCCGTGATCACGCGGATGCCGCGCCGGTGCGCCTCGTTGAGCAGGAAGACGAAGTCCTCGACGCTGCCGAACTCCGGCAGCACCGCGCGGAAGTCGCTGATGTCGTAGCCGCCGTCGCGCAGCGGCGACGCGTAGAACGGCGGCAGCCACAGGCAGTCGATGCCGAGCCACGCCAGGTAGTCCAGGCGGCCGGCCAGGCCGCGCAGGTCGCCGGTGCCGTCGCCGTTGGAGTCGGCGAACGCGCGCACCAGCACCTCGTAGAACACCGCGCCCTTGAACCACTCCGGGTTGCTGGGCGCCTGCTGCGCCGAGCGGAAGTCCTCGGCCTGGGGTTCGACGAGCATCCCGTCGGCCGTCATCGCCTCACCGGTGTGCGGCACACCCTCGAGCCCGAGTGCCGCGTCGGGGCGGGCTTCCTCCGCCATGTGTTCCACCTCAGTCCCTCGATCCGTTCCTTCCCTGCTACCCGGCCAGCCGCCGCCGGACCGACACCACGTGGGCCACGGCCCGCCACGGTTCGAGCCGGACGAAGTTGGCCTGGCCCCAGTCCCACGTGTCCCCGGTGACCTCGTCGTGCGCGATCAGCCGCTCGTGCGCTTCGAAGCCGAGTGCGCCCGTGTCGAGCCACAACGTGCCCTCCTGCGGCCCGAACGGGTCGAGGGTCACGACGGTGACCACCGTGTCACCGGTGGCCGGGTCCTGTTTGGAGTAGGCCAGCAGCGCGTCGTTGTCGACGTGGTGGAAGTGCAGGGTGCGCATCTGCTGCAGCGCCGGGTGCGCGCGGCGGACGGCGTTCAGCTTCGCGATCCACGGCTCCAGCGACCGTCCCTCGGCGAGGGCGCGGTCGAAGTCGCGCGGGCGCAGCTGGTACTTCTCGGAGTCGAGGTACTCCTCGCTGCCGTCGCGGACCGGGACGTGCTCGAACAGCTCGTAGCCCGAGTAGACGCCCCACGTCGGCGCGATCGTCGCGGCGAGCGCGGCCCGCAGCGCGAACATGCCGGGGCCGCCGCGCTGCAGCGACTCGTGGAGGATGTCCGGGGTGTTGACGAACAGGTTCGGCCGGCCCTCGTTCCAGTGGTCCCGCAGGTCCACGGCGAAGTCGATCAGCTCCTGCTTGCCGGTCCGCCAGGTGAAGTACGTGTAGCTCTGGGTGAAACCGAGCCGGGCCAGGCCCCACAGCCGGGCCGGACGGGTGAACGCCTCGGCCAGGAACAGGACGTCCGGGTGGGCGTCCTTCACCGACTGGATCAGCCAGGCCCAGAAGTCCGGCGGCTTGGTGTGCGGGTTGTCGACCCGGAAGATCTTGACCCCGTGGTCGACCCAGACGTTGACGACCCGCAGCATCTCCTCGTAGACGGCCTTGGGGTCGTTGTCGAAGTTGATCGGGTAGATGTCCTGGTACTTCTTCGGCGGGTTCTCCGCGTACGCGATCGAGCCGTCCGGCCGGGTGGTGAAGAACTCCGGGTTCTTCAGGACCCACGGGTGGTCGGGCGCGGCCTGCAGCGCGAAGTCGAGCGCCACCTCCATGCCGAGCTCCTCCGAGCGGGCCACGAAGGCGTCAAAGTCGTCGAAGGTGCCCAGCTCCGGGTGGATGGCGTCGTGCCCGCCCTCGTCGGCGCCGATCGCCCACGGCGAGCCGACGTCGTCCGGGGTGGCGTCGAGGGTGTTGTTGGGGCCCTTGCGGTTCACTCGGCCGATCGGGTGGATCGGCGGGAGGTAGACGACGTCGAAGCCCATCTTCGCGACCCGGTCGAGCGCGGCCGCGGCGGTGGTGAACGTGCCGTGCACGGCCTTGCCCTCGGCGTCGAGACCGCCGGTGGAGCGCGGGAACAGCTCGTACCAGGACCCGAAGGCGGCGCGCTTGCGGTCGACCCACAGCTTGAGCGGCTTGCCCTTGGTGATCAGCTCGCGCACCGGGAACTCGTGCATCAGCTGGCGGATCTCCGGCGACAGCGCGGGCCCGACGCGCTCGGCGAGGCTCAGCTCTTCGTTGCGCAGCGCGACGACCGCGCCGGTGAGGAGCCCCTTTTCGGCCCGGCGGTCCGGCCGGCGGGAGACGCGCTCCAGCAGCCGGGCGCCGTTCTCGATGTCGTTGGCCAGGTCCTCGGGCCCCTGCCCGGCGGCGACCTTCACCTCGACGGCGTGTTCCCACGTCGCCCAGGGATCGCTCCACGCGTCGATCCGGTAGGTCCAGAGCCCGGTGGTGTCGGGGACGATCACCGCGGCGAACTCGTCCGGGTGGTCGGGGCCGCGCGGCACCATCCGCGCCTGGCGCGTCAGGCGGTCGCCGGGACCCCGCCACGCAACGGTGGCCGCGACGGCATCGTGGCCCTCGCGCCAGACCGTCGCGGTGACGGGAATGTGTTCCCCCACAACGGCTTTGGCCGGATACCGGCCGCAGCTCACGCTGGGGGAGACGTCGTCGATACCGAGCCGGCCGGTCATGGGCAACGCCCCTCGATCTGTGGGTGCGGACGTAGGCGTCGTCAGTCTGCCCGACTCGATCACGCACGATCGAGGCAGGTCTCCCTTGTTCAGTACCCAGACTCGTTCGAGTGAAACGCTTTGCCGGCAAAGGTTCCCGGCGGATGTCCGGCGGGTTACGCCCGGACGGTGGTACGCGTCAGTAGGTTTCCGCCGGGGGCTCCGCCGCCAGGCGCGGCGCCCGCAGCAGCAGGAGCGAACGCGACTGCAGCGTCACCCGGCTCTTGGGCTCCAGCGGCCCGAGGTACGCCGGGCTGCCGTCGCCGGTGCTCGTGTCGAGGGTCGGCTTGAACGTCTCGCCGTACTCGCGGCCGGGCAGCACGACCTCCGCCGCCTCGTCGCCGGCGTGCAGCCACAGCAGCCACGAGTGGTCGGGCACCAGGGCGCCCTCGCGGTTGCGGGCCTGGCTGTTCGAGCCGTCGATCCACATGCCGAGCGTGCGGCGGTCGGCGAACCAGTCGCTCTCGCCGAACTCCTCGCCGTCGGGGCGGAACCAGACCAGGTCCGGCTTGCCGGTCGGCGTGGTCCGGCCTTCGAAGAACTCCGGCTGCCGCAGCGCCGGGCTGTTCGCTCGCAGCCGGACGACGCGGCGGGCGAACGCGAGCATCGTCTCGGCCTCCGGGTCATCCGGGGTCCAGTCGAACCAGGAGGTCTCGTCGTCGACGCAGTAGGCGTTGTTGTTGCCGTGCTGGGTGCGCCAGAACTCGTCACCCGCGGTGAGCATCGGGGTGCCGGTGGACAGCAGCAGCGTCGCGAACAGGTTGCGGGCCTGCCGGGTCCGGAGGGCGCGGATCTCCGGGTCGCCCGTCTCCCCTTCCGCCCCGTGGTTCCACGAGCGGTTGTCGTTGGTGCCGTCGCGGTTGTCCTCGCCGTTGGCCTCGTTGTGCTTTTCGTTGTAGGACACCAGGTCCCGCAGCGTGAAGCCGTCGTGGGCGGTGATGAAGTTGATCGACTGCCACGGCCGGCGCAGGTTGTGGTCGTACAGGTCCGACGAACCGGACAGCCGGTAGGCCAGGTCGCGGACCCCGGTCGCGCCGCGCCAGAAGTCCCGGATCGTGTCGCGGTAGCGGCCGTTCCACTCCGCCCACTGGGCGCCGAAGCCGCCGACGCGGTAGCCCTCGCCGGTCGCGTCCCACGGCTCGGCGATCAGCTTGCAGCGCGAGAGCACCGGGTCGGTGGTGATCGCCGTGAGCAGCGTCGAGGCGGGGTCGAACGCGCCGCCGCGCGGCCGGCCGAGGGTGCTGGCCAGGTCGAACCGGAAGCCGTCGACGCCGAGCTCCTGCGTCCAGTAGCGCAGCGAGTCGGTCACCAGCCGGACCACGGTCGGCGAGCCGGCCTCCAGCGTGTTGCCGCAGCCGGTGATGTCGGCCATGTGCCCGCGGTCGGTGTGCAGGTAGTAGACCGGCGCGTTGAGGCCGCGGAAGCTGAGCGTCGGGCCGTCCGGGCCGCCCTCGCAGGTGTGGTTGAACACGACGTCGACGATCACCTCGATGCCGGCCGCGTGCAGCGCCGCCACCATCAGCCGGAACTCCTCGACCTCGTGGCCGGGCTCGCTGGCGTAGGCGGCGTGCGGCGCGAAGAAGCCGAGCGGCGAGTACCCCCAGTAGTTGTGCCGTCCGGCGCGGACCAGGGACGGCTCGTCGAGGAACGAGTGCACCGGCAGCAGCTCCACCGAGGTGACGCCGAGCCGGGTCAGGTACTCGATGGCCACCGGGTGGGCCAGGCCGAGGTAGGTGCCGCGCAGCGCCTCGGGGATGAACGGGTGCTGCTGGGTGAACCCCTTGACGTGCAGCTCGTAGATCACCGCCTCCTCGAACGGCACCTCCGGGTGGGCCCCGGTGTCCGGGCCGCCGGGCGAGGTGACGACCGACAGCGGCACGCTGCCCAGTGAGTCCACTGTGGACATCGGGCCGCGGTCCGGGTCGCCGGTGAAGCCCTGGGCCGCGGCCAGGTCGGTGAGGCCGCCGGTGATCTGCCGGGCGTACGGGTCGAGCAGCAGCTTGTGCGGGTTGCAGCGCAGGCCGCGGGCCGGGTCGTAGGGGCCGTGGACGCGGTAGCCGTAGCGCTGCCCGGGGGTCACCCCGGGGACCAGGCCGTGCCAGACGCCGAAGGTGCGCTCGGTGAGCGCGATCCGGCGCTCGGACCCGTCGGAGTCGATCAGGCACAGCTCGACGGCGTCCGCGACGGCCGAGGTGATGGCGAACCGGACCCCGCCCGCCTCCGGGTGGGCGCCGAGCGGGAACGGGCGTCCGGCGAGGACGTGGTCGGCGGAGGGTCGGGTAGCCATTCCTGAATCGTCCCAGATCGAGGGGCGAGTGCGCGCGTCAGTTCGTGCCGGCCAGGACGAACGTCTCCGGCGGCAGGTGCGCGGCCCCACCGTCCACGGTGGCCTCGCCCCAGGTGAGCAGCTCCTTCGTGGCCCCGAGCGGGAGCGTGACGTCGCCCGGGCCGAAGTTGCAGGCCAGCCGCAGCCCGCCGCGGTGCAGCACCAGCCAGGAGCTGTCCGGGGCGGCGTCGACGCGCAGGTCCGGCGTCCACGGGTCGGCCAGCTCGGGCCGCTCGCGGCGCAGCCGGATCAGCGTCCGGTACAGCTCGAGCATCTCCCGGTGGCCCGGGCGCTCGACCTCGGCCCAGTCGAGCCTCGAGCGCTCGACCGTCGCCGGGTCCATCGGGTCGGGGACGTCGGACTCGCCCCAGCCGTGCCGGGCGAACTCGCGACGGCGTCCGGTGCGGACGGCCTCGGCCAGCTCGGGGTCCGGGAAGGAGGCGAAGAACTGCCACGGCGTGCTCGCCGCCCACTCCTCCCCCATGAACACCATCGGCGTGAACGGCGAGCAGAACAGGATCGCCGCGCCGCAGGCCAGCCGCCCCGGCGACACCGTGGCCGACAGCCGGTCGCCCGTCGCGCGGTTGCCGATCTGGTCGTGGTCCTGCAGGTAGCCGAGGAAGCGGTGGCCCGGCACGGTCCGGGTGTCGACCGGGCGGCCGTGGGTCCGCTCCCGGAACGACGACCAGGTCCCGGCGTGGAAGAACACCTCGCGCAGGACCTTGGTCAGCGCGCCCGGCGCGGCGAAGTCCGCGTAGTAGCCGGAGTCCTCCCCCGTCAGCCGGACGTGCATCGCGTGGTGGAAGTCGTCCGACCACTGGGCGTGCAGGCCGTACCCGCCGCGCTCGCGGGGCGTCACCAGCTTCGGGTCGTTCAGGTCGGACTCGGCGATCAGCGTCAGCGGCCGGTTCAGCCCCGCCGACAGCGTCTCGACCTCGACGGCCAGCTGTTCGAGCAGGTGGGTGGCGCGCCGGTCGAGCAGCGCGTGCACGGCGTCCAGGCGCAGGGCGTCGACGTGGAAGTCGCGGAACCAGGCCAGCGCGTTGTCGACGACGTAGCGGCGGACCTCGTCCGAACCCGGCCCGTCGAGGTTGAGGCCGGGGCCCCAGTCGTTCTGCCCGGCGAAGTACGGCCCGAACCGGTCGAGGTAGGCCCCCGACGGCCCGAGGTGGTTGTAGACGACGTCGAGCACGACGGCCAGGCCGCGCGCGTGGGCGGCGTCGACGAACCGCTTGAACCCGTCCGGGCCGCCGTAGGGCTCGTGGACCGCGCCCCAGAGCACGCCGTCGTAGCCCCAGCCCGCGGTGCCGTCGAAGGAGTTCACCGGCAGCAGCTCGACGTGCGTGATCCCCAGCTCCACCAGGTGGTCGAGCCGGTCGATGGCCGCGTCGAAGGTGCCGCCGGAGGTGAACGTGCCGATGTGCAGCTCGTAGACGACGCCGCCGGCGAGCTGCCGCCCGTGCCAGGCGTCGTCGGTCCAGGAGAACTCCGCGTGGTCGTAGACGCGCGACTCCTGGTGCACCCCGTGCGGCTGCCACCGCGACCGCGGGTCCGGCAGCGGCTCGCTCGAGTCGTCGATCAGGAAGGCGTAGTTGATCCCCTCGGCCTCGGCGGACCACCAGCCGCCGTCGCCGCGGGTCATCTCGTGCACGTCGGCGTCGACCCGGACGCGGACGCGCTCCGCTGACGGGGCCCACACGGTGAACGTCATGCGTCTCCTCGCACCAGCAACACGACGGGGTAGCGGTCGAACAGCGTGGCCAGCTCCGGGGTGGCGTCGCGGCCGGTCAGGACGTCGGTCCAGACGCCGTCGGGCAGCGGCAGCACGGTGTCGCGCCAGCCGCCGGCCTTGGCGAGGCCGATCGGCAGGCGGGTCACGGCCACGACCAGGCCGGGGCCGCGGGTGTAGGCCAGCACGTGGTCCGCGGCGGCCCCCTCGGCGCGCAGCGGGCGGTAGCCGTGGAACAGCGCGGGGTGCTCCTGGCGCAGCTTCAGCGCCTTGTGCGTCACCAGCAGCTTCGCGGCGCCCGAGGCGTCGATCGCCGGCTGCTCGCCCTCGACGACGCGGGCCAGGATCTCGCGGCGGGCCGCGTAGTCGACCGGACGGCGGTTGTCCGGGTCGACCAGCGAGAAGTCCCACAGTTCGGTGCCCTGGTAGACGTCCGGGACGCCCGGCGCGGTCAGCTGCACCAGCTTCTGGCTGAGCGAGTTGCTCCAGCCCGGGCCCTCGATCCGGCCGACGAACCCGGCGATGTCGGCGGCCAGCTCGGCGTCGCCCATGACGTCGTCCGGCCAGGCCGCGACGGCCTTTTCGAACTCCTCGTCGTGATCGGTCCAGCTGGTGCGGAGCTTGGCTTCCTTGGCCGCCTTGTCGAGGTAGTCCCGCAGCCGGGGCGGCTCGATCGGCCAGGTCGACACCAGCGTCTGCCAGGCCAGCAGGTTGAGCGACGGCTCGTCGATCCTGCGGCGCGCGGTCCAGCGGCGGACGGCGTCGGCGAACTCGCCGGGCAGCTCCGCCAGCACCGACGCGCGGGCCCGGGTGTCCTCGGACCGCTTGGTGTCGTGGGTGGTCAGCGTCGTCATCGCGGCCGGGTAACCGGCGTCGCGCGCGGCGGCGAGGCGGTGGAACTCCTCGACGTCCAGGCCGAACCGGTCCGGGTTGCCGCCGACCTCGTTGAGCGCGGCGAACCGGGTGTAGCGGTAGAAGGTGGTGTCCTCGGTGCCCTTCGCGACGACCATGCCGGACGTCTGCTGGATCCGCGTGGCCAGCTCTCCGCCGGGTTCGGCCCGCACCTGCGCGTCGAGGGCGTCGAGCGCGTCGCCGAGATCCGGGCGGGCTTCCCGGGCCGCGGCGATCGCCGTCGCCCAGTGCTGCTCGCCTTCGGGCAGGTAGGAGCGGTAGACCGGGAACGCCACCATGGTCTCGGCGACGGCTTCCCGGGCGGCCTCGGTGTTCTCGTGGCGCAGCAGCGCCGCGATCCGCCGGACCTCGGCGACCAGGATCCGGTCGGTGACCAGGCGCCGGGCCTCGGCCTCGACGTCGTGGTAACCGGTCCGGACGCCGAGCTCGTCCGCCAGCGCGGTGTAGGCGGGCTCGGCCGCCGGGTCGACGAACACGCCGGCGATCTCGCGCAGGGCGTCGTACCCGGTGGTGCCGTCGACCGGCCAGCTCTGCGGCAGCGGCTCACCCGGGTGCAGGATTTTCTCCGCGACGATCCACGCGCCGGGCGCGTTCTCCCGCAGCCGCCGGAAGTAGCCGCCCGGGTCGGCGAGGCCGTCCGGGTGGTCGACGCGCAGGCCGGTGACGTCGCCGTCGGCGACCCAGCGCAGCACCTCGCCGTGCGTCTCGGCGAACACCACCGGGTCCTCGACGCGGACCGCGGCCAGGTTGGTGATGTCGAAGAACCGCCGGTAGGTCAGCTCCGCGTTGCCGCGCCGCCAGCCGACGAGCCGGTAGTGCTGGCGCTCGTGGACCTCCTGCGGCGTGCCGTCACCGGTGCCGGGCGCGATCGGGAACCGGTGGTCGTAGTAGACGAGCTCGTCGCCTTCCACAGTCAGTTCGCTCACCGCGTCGTCGTCGCCCAGGACCGGCAGCAGGATCGGGCCGCGGTCCCAGTCGACGTCGTAGAACGCGGCGTGCTCGGAGTCGCGGCCGTGCGTGAGCACGTCCCACCACCAGCGGTTCACCTTCGGCGTCTCGACCGACATGTGGTTCGGCACGATGTCGACGACCAGGCCGAGCCCGGCTTCCTTCAGCTTCTTCGAGAGGTCCTGACGGGCCTGCTCGCCGCCCAGCTCGGGCCGCGCGCGGGTCGGGTCGACGACGTCGTAGCCGTGGGTCGAGCCCGGCGTCGCGTCCAGCACCGGCGACGCGTAGAGCGCGCCGATGCCCAGGTCACGCAGGTAGCCGGTCAGCCCGGCGGCGTCGGCGAAGGTGAACTCCGGGCGCAGCTGCACCCGGTAGGTCGACTCCGGCACCGTCATTCCGTCTCCGTCCGCTGGAGCACGATCAGCGACCGCGCGGGCAGGGTGAGCTTGCCGCCGCCTTCGATCGGCTCCGCGTCCGCCGGCTCGACCTCGCCGGTCGCGGAGTCGACGACGACCGTCCAGGCCTGGCCGTAGCCGTTGCCCGGCAGCGTGGCGTCGATGTCCTCGTAGTGCGCGTTGAAGGCGAGCAGGAACGAGTCGTCCTCGACCGGCATGCCGCGCGGGTCGAGGTCCGGGATCGCCTTGCCGTTGAGGAAGACCACGACGGCCTTGCCGAAGCCGTCGTCCCAGTTTTGCTCGGTCATCTCCTCGCCGGCCGGGGTGAACCAGGCGATGTCGCCGAGCTTGTCGCCCTTGCCGACCGGGCCGCCCTGGAAGAACCGGCGGCGGCGGAACACCGGGTGCCGGTGCCGGAACGCCGTCAGCCCGCCGACGAACTGGACCAGGCCGGCGTTCTCCTTGGCCAGCTCCCAGTCCATCCAGGCGATCTCGGAGTCCTGGCAGTAGACGTTGTTGTTGCCCTGCTGGGTCCGGCCGATCTCGTCGCCGTGCAGGATCATCGGCACGCCCTGCGACAGGAGGATCGTGGCGAGCATGTTGCGCTGCTGGCGGATGCGCAGCTCGTTCACCTCGGGATCGTCGGTCTCGCCCTCGACACCGCAGTTCCACGAGCGGTTGTCGTCGGCGCCGTCGCGGCCGTCCTCGCCGTTGGCCTCGTTGTGCTTCTCGTTGTAGGACACCAGGTCCCGCAGCGTGAAGCCGTCGTGGGCGGTGACGAAGTTGATCGAGGCGAACGGGCGGCGGCCGTCGTCCTGGTAGAGGTCCGACGAGCCGGTGATCCGCGACGCGAACTCCCCGAGCGTCGAGGGCTCGCCGCGCCAGAAGTCGCGGACGGTGTCGCGGTACTGCCCGTTCCACTCCGTCCACAGGGGAGGGAAGTTGCCGACCTGGTACCCACCGGGGCCGACGTCCCACGGCTCGGCGATGAGCTTGACCTGGCTGACGATCGGGTCCTGCTGCACGAGGTCGAAGAACGTGGACAGCCGGTCGACGTCGTAGAACTCGCGCGCCAGCGCCGAAGCGAGGTCGAAGCGGAAGCCGTCGACGTGCATCTCGGTCACCCAGTACCGCAGCGAGTCCATGATCAGCTGCAGCGTGTGCGGGTTGCGCACGTTCATCGAGTTCCCGGTACCGGTGTAGTCCATGTAGTACTCGGGCTTCCCCTCCACCAGGCGGTAGTAGGCCTCGTTGTCGATGCCGCGCATCGACAGGGTCGGCCCGAGGTGGTTGCCCTCCGCGGTGTGGTTGTAAACCACGTCGAGGATCACTTCGATGCCGGCCTCGTGGAAGGCCTTGACCATGCCCTTGAACTCCTGGACCTGGCCGCCCTCGCCGGGCATCGCCGCGTACGCGTCGTGCGGCGCGAAGAACCCGATCGTGTTGTAGCCCCAGTAGTTCGTGAGGCCCTTCTCCTCCAGGCCGTGGTCGGAGACGAACTGGTGCACCGGCAGCAGCTCCACCGCGGTGACGCCGATCTTCTGCAGGTGCTCGACCACGGCGGGGTGCGCCATGCCGGCGTACGTGCCGCGCAGCGCCTCCGGCACGAACGGGTGATTCACCGTCATGCCCTTGACGTGCGCCTCGTAGATGACCGTCTCGTTGTAGGGCCGCCGCGGCTGGCGGTCGTTGCCCCAGTCGAAGAACGGGTTCGCCACGAGCGAATACGGCACGCGGCCCGCGGAGTCGGCGTCGTTGCGCTCCTCCGGGTTGTCGAACTGGTACCCGAACAGCGATTCGTCCCACTTCACGCCGTGTGACACGGCCTTCGCGTACGGGTCGATCAGCAGCTTGTTCGGGTTGCAGCGCAGGCCGCGGCTCGGGTCGTACGGGCCGTGCACGCGGAAGCCGTAACGCTGGCCGGGGCCGACGTTGAGCAGGTAACCGTGGTGGACGAAGCCGTCGACCTCTTCGAGCGCGTGCCGGGTCTCGTTGCCGTCGCCGTCGAACAGGCACAGTTCGACCTGCTCGGCCACTTCGGAGAAGAGGGCGAAGTTCGTCCCCACTCCGTCGTAGGTGGCGCCGAGCGGGTAGGGCGTTCCTGGCCAGGGCCGCACTGGTGTCTCCTCGAGCTTCGGGTGGTGCCGGGGCGTCCGCAGCTCGCGGACGCGCATCACAGGGGTCGTGCGCAGCGGTGTACCCGTTACCCGGGCAACGGACGCGCCGCAGCCAGCGGCGCGACCGCGGCGCGCACTCCCCTCGCGGTGAAGAAACCGTCGACGCTGACGGGAAGGGGAATCCGCCAGTTAGGGTACTGGTCGACGGTTCCCGGCAGATTCGGCTGCCGTACCTGGCCCGCGACGTCGGCCGGAGAGGTCAGCACCAGCCGTGACGCGGCCTTCGCGAGCAGGGTGTGCAACGCCACGACCGGGTCGCCGTCCGGGATCCCTTCGCGGGCAACGAGTTCGAACAGAGCTTCACGTTCTTCCGCCGCGGCCTGACGTTCGGCCTCGACGCCCCGGTCCAGCAGCCCCAGCTCGGCGCGGACCCGGACGTGCTCGGCGGCCAGCCAGCCGGCCACCGTCGGCAGGTCGTGCGTGGAGATGCTGGCCATCGCGTCCGGGTCCCAGTCGGCCGGGTCCGTGAACGGGTGGCCGGGGGTGTCCCAGTCGCGTTCGAACCACAGGACGGCCGAGCTCAGCATGCCGCGCTCGTGCATGGTCTCGGTGACGACGTCCTCGACGGTCCCGAGGTCCTCCCCCACGACCACGGCGCCGGCGCGGTGCGCTTCGAGCGCCAGCACGCCGACCATCGCCTCGGCGTCGTAGTGGACGTAGGTGCCGCGGTGCGCGGGCTCGCCCGGCGGGATCCACCAGAGCCGCCAGAGCCCGGCGATGTGGTCGACGCGGATGCCGTCGGCGTAGCGCAGCACGCCGCGGATGACGTCCCGGAACGGCGCGTACCCGGCCTCGGCGAGCTTGTCCGGCCGCCACGGCGGGAGGTTCCAGTCCTGGCCCTGCTGGTTGAAGGCGTCCGGCGGCGCGCCGACCCGCACGTCGGCGGCGAAGACGTCCCGCACGGCCCAGGTGTCGGCCCCGCCGGGGTGCACGCCGACCGGCAGGTCGTGCACGATCCCGACGGTCATCCCGGCCTCTTTGGCCTGGGTCCGGGCGGCTGCCAGCTGGACCCGGCAGAGGTGCTGGAGCCAGACATAGAAGGCGACGCGCTCTTTGAGCTCTTCGCGCGCCTTCGCGACCTCTTCCCCGGCCGGGTCGCGCAGCGGCACAGGCCAGTCGCGCCAGTCGGCGCCGTGCTGCTCGGCGAGGGCGCAGAAGACGGCGAAGCCTTCGAGGTCGGCGTCGCCGGGCAGGTCCTCGACCCGGTGCGGCCAGAGCAGCTCGAGCGCGGCGCGCTTGGCCGTCCAGACGGCGTCGTAGTCGATCAGTTCGCCGTCGCGGTCCGGGGCCAGCGAGCGGACCGCGTCCTGGGTCGCCTCATCGGCTCGGTCGAACGTCTCGGTGGCGGTGACGTTCAGGTAGATCGGGTTGGCGAACCGCCGGCTCGCGGGCGAGTACGGCGAGCGTTCGACGGGGTGGGCGGGGCTGAAGGCCTGGACCGGGTTGACCAGCAGCACCCCGGCGTCGAGCTCGGCGGCGGAGCGGGCGGCGAACGTCGCGAGGTCGGCGTAGTCGCCGATGCCCCAGGAGCCGGCCGAGTGCAGGGCGTAGAGCTGCAGCATCCAGCCCCACGCGGGGTGGACGGCGGGCAGCTTCGCCGGCACGACGGCGAGGGTGACGTCCTGCTCGGCGGTGACCACCCGGTGCCAGCCCAGCGGCAGGTCGGCGGGCAGCTCACCCTGGATGGTCCGCCGCGTGCCGTCCTCCAGCACGACCTCGGCGTCCATCCCGAGCGCCCGGGTGGCGCCCTCCTGGACGACGATCGTCGGCGGCAACGCACCCGCGGGCCGGGCTTCGCGCACGGCCGTCAGCGCGGCTTGGACGGCGTCGTCGCTGGTGGCGTCGACGCCGAACTGCCGCAGCACGGCGACGACGACGTCGTCGTCCACCTCGACCCACACCTGGTCGGAGTTCTCGTACCGGGTGGCGATGCCGTGGGCGTCGGCCAGCTCGTGCAGGGGGCTGCGGTCTTCGTCGGGCAACTGGTGGCCGGGCGTCTCGTGGGGCACTGGCACAGCATTCCGGTGCCCGGCCGTTCGCGCCATCCGCGCACGACGACATCACTCGGGACGTTTCCGCCCCCGCCCCGTGACCAGCACCGCGGCCCCGGCGAGCACCATCACCACACTGGCGGCGACGTGCAACGACGGCGGCAGCACGTGCAACTGGACGAACCAGCTGGGCGAGGTGGCCCCGAGCAGCCGGTTGAGCAGCCCACCACCGCCTTGGACGACGAGCAGCATGCCGATCAGCTCACCCATCGCCGCGCCTCCTGCTCGGCGGGTCCGGAGTCGCCTCGGACGCGGGTGATTGCGCCGGTCACCCGGGTCCCCGGCGAGCGCGCACCTGCCGGACGGCGCGGACCTCCCGGCGAACCGCCGGGGCATTTGTGGGTCGCCTTGGGTACGCGGACCACGCAGGTCGGCCGGCTGCCCGGCGATCCCGCGCCCGGCCGCCGAGTGCTTGGCAGTCTCGCGTCCGGCCACCAGGCCTTGGCCGATCCGGCACCCGGCCACCGTGCCTCCGGCGATTCCGTACCCGACCAGCCGGTTTCCGGCGCGCCCACACCAGGCCAACCGGTCTCCGGCGAAGCCACGCCCGACCACTGCGGCTTGGGCGATCCCGCGCCCGACCACCCGGTCCCCGGCGACCCCGCACTTGCCAGCCCGCTCATCGGACTCCCCTCGCCGGTTCGCGTTTGCCGAACAGCTCCTCCCAGAGCGGTCCGGTGACCAGCCAGATCGCCGAGAGCACCCCCAGCCGCGGCAGCCAGCCCCACAGCGGCGCGACCTGCTCCGGCGTGCCGATCGCGAAGATCGCCGCCAGCAGCGCCGCCGCGGCCAGGCCGCACGCCAGCAGGCACTTGCCGAACTCGCGCCACTCGTGGCGCAGCTTCTCCCGGCCCCACAGCTTCGGCGGCGGGGGCGGGCCGCCGGCGAAGCGGTGCGCGAACCGCGCGTCGGCCCAGCGGACCATGCTCGGCCCGAACACCACGCTGAACCCCAGGTACACGGCCGCGAGCCCGTGCGTGAAGTTCGCCTTCGCGCCGCCGGCCAGGTCGATCACGGTGGCCACCAGCACCACGACGTCGAGCAGCGGCACCATGGCCAGCAGCACCACCGACGCCCGCCGGGCGTGCAGCGCGTACCGCACGGCCAGCCCGCCGATGATGAACAGCCAGAAGCCGATCTCACCCGCCGCGATGACCGCGGCCATCGGGTTCTCCGCGAAGAACTTCCCTATTTCGCTCACCGGACCAGCGTCGCCCGGGGGCGGGCGCGGGCGCGTCGTCGATCGGAAGGACAGCGGATCATCACTTAGTAGGACGCGGACCGGCCACGCTCTGTGCTGGGATGGTCACGTGCACTTCCCACGCCTGCGCTCGCTCCCGGTGTGGCAGCAGGATGCCCTCATCGCGCTGACCACCTGGGTTCTCGGCCTGCTCGTCTACCTCAGCGGCATCCACGGCCTGCTGTCGGGGATCGACCGCGCGCCGCTGTGGGTGCGGCTCGCGGAGCTGACGGCGCTCTGCGGGCTCGAGCTGGTGCGGCGCTGGGTGCCGGGCGCGCTGCTGCTGGCCATGGTGGTGCTCGCGGTGGACATCGCGCTGAGCCCGTCGCTGCCGGTGGTGATCGTCTTCACGGACTTCCTGTACGCGGCGACGCTGTACGGCTCGCGGCGGACCAGCCGGGTGATGATCGGCGTCGCCGCGGTGTCGGTGGTGGCCGTGCTGGCCGGGGTGCTGGTGCTGGCCCAGCAGTGGCGCACGGCGGTGCTCGCGGGCCTGAGCATGCTGCCGTTCGTGCTCACCCCGGTGTGGTGGGCGGCGAACGTCCGGCAGCAGCGCGACATCGCCGACACCGAGCGCTCGAACGCCGAGCAGGTGGCGAAGATCGCGGAGCTGGACAGGCGGGCGGCGGTGGCCGCCGAGCGCGGCCGGATGGCGCGCGACCTGCACGACGTGATCGCCGGGCACCTGTCGGCCATCGCGATCCAGTCGGAGGCGGCGCTGTCGCTGCAGGAGGACCCGAAGCTGGCGAAGACGGTGCTGGAGTCGGTGCGGGAGAACAGCGTCAGCGCGCTGGAGGAGATGCGGGCGATGATCGGCCTGCTCAAGGCCGAGAGCGGCGGCCCGGAGACGACCGCGCCGGCCCGGCTGGCCGAACTGTCCAAGCTGGTCGAGTCCGCGCGGGCCAGCGGCCTGCTGGTGACGGTCGGGTCCACTGTGGACGAAGAGGTCGCCCTCCCGGCCGCGGTCGACCTGACCGCCTACCGCATCGCGCAGGAAGCGCTGACGAACGCGGTGAAGCACGCCCCGGGCGGCCGCGTCGACGTGGACGTCCGCTACCTCGACGGAGTCCTGGAGGTGGAGGTCCGCAACGACGTGCAGCACGAACCGGAGCCGGACAACGGTTCCGGAACGGGCCTGCTGAACATGCGCGAGCGCGCGGGAGCGGTGGGCGGCACCCTGACAGCGGGCCCGGCGGGCGCGGGCTGGCTGGTCCGCGCGGAGCTCCCGGTAGGAGGCCCGGCATGACCTACCCCGGCCAGGTCTCCCACGCCGACGCAATCCACCCGGCCCCGGCCGGGACCTCACCCGCCGGCGCGAGCCGGCCCCACCACACGACCGGCACCCGGCCTCTCGGCGCCGTGGCACCGCTGAGGAGCACTCCATGACCGTCAAGGTCCTCGTGGCCGATGATCACTCGGCCATCCGGACCGGGCTCGCCATCATCCTCGACAACGCCGAAGGCATCGAGGTCGTCGGAGAAGCGGCCGATGGGGCCGCCGCCATCCGGCAGGCTCGGGCGCTGCGGCCGGACGTCACCCTGATGGACGTGCGGATGCCCGGCACCGACGGGATCGCCGCCACCCGGGAACTGGTCGCCGAAGGCCTGTCCGAAGTCCTCGTCCTCACCACCTTCGACCTCGACGAGTACGTGCACGCCGCGCTGCGGGCCGGGGCCGCCGGGTTCCTGCTGAAGTCCGTCGAGGCGCCGCGGCTGATCGAGGCCGTCAAGCTCGTCGCCGCCGGGGAGGGGGTGCTCGCGCCGCAGGTCACCAAGCGGCTCATCACCGCCTTCGCCGCCACCAGCCAGGCGCCCGTCTCGCAACCCCGGGGTCTCGGCGACCTCACCGAACGCGAGCGCGAGGTGCTCGGCTGCCTCGGCGCCGGCCTGTCGAACGCCCAGATCAGCGCCCGCCTGTACATCGGCGAGACGACCGTGAAGACCCACGTCTCGCGCGTGCTGACCAAGCTCGACCTGCGCTCCCGCGTCCAGGCCGCGATCCTCGCCCAGGAGAACGGCCTGGCCCTCGACGGGTGATCCCGGCCGTTCTGCGAAACAGCTCGTGACCTTCTAACTTCTCCTCATGGGTGTGCGGAGAACATTGAACGTGGACGAGGTCCTGAAACGCCAGGACTCGGGTGACCTCAAACGGCGGCTGCGCGGACGCGACCTGGTCGGGTTCGGCATCGGGATCATCATCGGCACCGGCATCTTCACCCTCGCGGGCGTCGAGGCGAAGACGCACGCCGGGCCGGCGGTGACGCTTTCGTTCGTGCTCGGCGCGGTCGTCGCCGGGCTGGCGGCGCTCTGCTACGCCGAGCTCGCCTCCAGCGTGCCGACGGCGGGAAGCGCTTACACCTACGCCTTCGCCACCCTCGGCGAGATCTTCGCCTGGATCATCGGCTGGGACCTGCTGCTCGAGTTCGCGCTCGGCGCCGCCGTGGTCGCCCGCGGCTGGTCCGGGTACCTGGCCAACCTGCTCGGCCTGTCACCCGACTGGTTCGGCGAGGACGCGAAGGTCAACGTCGGCGCCGTCGCCATCATCGCCGTGCTGACCGTGGTCGCCGTGCTGGGCATCAAGGAGTCCGCCTGGCTGACGAACCTCCTCGTGTGCGTGAAGGTCGCGGTCTGCGTCCTGGTCCTCGCGGTCGGCCTGTTCTTCGTCAAGGGCTCGAACCTGACGCCGTTCATCCCGACGGCCAAGCCGCCGGAGGGCGGATCGAGCGTGCTGGAGCAGCCGATCGTGCAGGCGGCACTCGGCCTGGAGCAGTCGGTGTACGGCATCGCCGGCATGATCACCGCCGCCGCGGTGGTCTTCTTCGCCTACACCGGCTTCGAAGCGCTCGCCAACCTCGGCGAAGAGACGATGAACCCGAAGAAAGACCTGCGGGTCGGCATCCTCGGCGCGCTGGCCGTCTGCGCGGTGCTCTACATCGGCGTCTCGATCGTCCTCACCGGGATGATCCCCTTCACCGACATCGACACCGGCGCGCCACTGGCGGACGCGTTCGACAAGGTCGGCCAGCACTGGGTGGGCGCGCTGATCTCGCTCGGCGCGGTCACCGGCCTGACGTCGGTGATGATGGTCGAACTGGTCACGATCGGCCGGATCGGCTACGCGATGGGCCGCGACGGCCTGCTGCCCAAGAAGCTCGGCACCGCGCACCCGAAGTGGGGCACCCCGCACCGGATGACCATCGGCGGGGCCGCGCTGATCGCCGTGCTGGCCGCGTTCATCCCGATCTCCGAGCTGGCCGACATGGTGAGCATCGGCGCGCTGTCGGCGATGATCATCGTCGCGGTGGCCGTGCCGGTGCTGCGCCGCCGCCGTCCGGACCTGGACCGGCCGTTCACCGTGCCGTTCTCGCCGGTGCTCCCGATCGTCGCCGCGGTGGCGTGCTTCTACCTGATGCTCAACCTGAACGTGCTCACGTGGATCCGGTTCGCGGTCTGGCTGGCTCTCGGGCTGGTCATCTACTTCACCTACGGCCGCCGCCACTCGCGGTTCGCGCCGGAAAACGCCGAGAAGGCCGGGATCGCCGAGAGCGGCGAGACCGACGTCAGTCCCAAAACGACGGAGTGAGGCCGGCGGCACGGACCGCCTCGCGGGCGACCGCGGCGCGGTCCGTGTCGACGACCAGCAGGACCCCCAGCCCGGCCAGCGCCGCCGTGATCCATTCCAGCGGCTGGTCGTGGATCCCGTTGTCCCCCAACGACGCGTAAGTGTCCACAACGGACAGAAGCGTCCCCTCGGCCCCGATCCGGACACCCGCCAGGAGCACGAAGTGGCCACCCGGCGGGCGCCAGCGGGACGTCCACAGTGGCGGGACGCCGGTGTCGAGGTAGTCGAGCAGGGCCCGTTCCGGGGTGTCGTCGGCGCCGAGCTCCGCGCCGTCGATCCGGGCGATCACCGCGACGCGCGGCAGGTCCCACAGCCCGACCAGCAGGTCGAACACCGAGCCGGCGGTCCACTCCCCCACCGCCGGCACCGCGGTGAGGGTGCCGCCGGACAACGCCGAAACGGCCTTCGCGAGCGCGGACACGCGCGTGCCGGCGGCGGCCGGGTCCCCGGCGACCGGCGGCGGCAGCCGGAAATCGGCCCGTCCCGGCTCGCCCGGCGGGCGGAACACCGGCCCGCGGACGGTGCCCGCGGCCGCCGCGACGGCGTCCTGGTCGAGCACGTCGAACCCGGCCGCCCGCAGCGCGGCGAGACCGCAGAACGCCGCGGCCAGCCCGTCCTTCTGCGGCAGCTCCGCCTGGGCCACCGCGGCCAGCCGGGCGCCGCCCGGCAGCCACCGCATCCCGGACAGGTCGAGCTGCCCGCCGTCGATCCCCGAAGACATCAGCCCCTCAACGATCCCCTCAATAACGCCACAGGTGTGCGGCGACGATCTCCTCGGTGCTCCGTTCGGCCGCCCACGCCGCGTCGGAGGCCCGGACCGCGCGGAAGGCACCCAGCAGCTCGTCGCCGAGCACGCCGGCGATCCGCGGTGAGGCCAGCAGCGCGGCGTCCTGCTCCGCGGTGTCCGCCGGCAGCCGGCGCACCCCGCGGGTGTCCCGCTCGCCCTCGCTCCAGCCGCCCGGATCCTCACCGATCGGCTCGGGCAGGGCGGGCGAATCCTCGATCCCGGCCATGCCGGCGGCCAGCACCGCGGCGAGCGCGAGGTACGGGTTCGCGGACGCGTCGGACGTCTTGAGCTCGACGTTCGCGTGGTCGGCGCCCAGCAGCGCCGAACCCGGGACGTACCGCAGCGGCGCCTCCCGGTTCTCGACACCCCAGAACGCGTACGCGCCGGCGAAGAAGCCGGGCCGCAGCCGCAGCGTCGACGGGACGCTCGGCGCGGTGATCGCCGTCAGCGCCGGCAGGTCGCGCAGGAGCCCGGCGAGGTAACCGGCGCCGTCGCCGCCGGGAACGCCCTCCCCGGCGAGCAGGTTGCGGCCCTTGCGGCGGGCCGACGTGTGCAGGTGCCAGCCGTTGCCGGCGGCGCCGAGCCCGATCAGCGGCGCGAAGCTGACGACGAGACCGTGCGCGTGCGCGGCGGCGTGGATGGTCTGGCGGGCCAGCAGCTGGTCGTCGGCGGCGGCGACCGGGTCGGTGGCGGCCAGCGAAAGCTCGAGCTGCGCGACGCCGTACTCGGCGTGCAGCTGGCCGATCCGCAGGCCGTTGGCGGCGAAGTCGTGCAGGAGCGCGGCGACGAAGCCGTCCAGTCCGACGAGCGCGTGCGGGCTGTAGGCCGGCCCGGGGTGGCCGGGCGCGGACACGACGTCGGCGCTGCCCGCGGGGGCGACGGCGAACTCGAGCTCGTACCCGGCGCGGAATTCGAGACCGCGGCGCGCGCCTTCGGCGACCTGGGCCTCCAGGACGGTCCGCTGGCAGTAGGGCCACGGCGAGCCGTCGGCGGCGACCTGCCGGACGGGCGCCCACGCGAGCGCGGGCTGCCCGGCCAGCCGCCGCAGCCGCTCGATCACGGGCACGAGCCGGATGTCCCCGGACGGCGTGGCGAGGCCGGGGTGCCCGTAGGTGATGGCGTCGTGGCTGTCGAAGACGGCGAACAGGGACGTCGCCCCGACGCCGCGGGAGGCCGCGTCGGCCAGGCCGGCGACGGGGACGATGCGCGAGCGCGGGATGCCGTTGTTGTCGGCCCAGGCCAGGTGGACGCCGCCCACCCCGGCCGCGGCGAGGTCCTTGGCCGCCGCCGACGCCGCCTTCGTCATGTCACCCGCCTCCTGCCGCCGGGCTCAGTATCCCCGGTCCGGCCGGGGCGCAGCCAGCACGATCCCGCCCGCCAACGCAGCCCCCGCCCTCTCCGGGGGACCGGCCCCGCTTCCAGCGTATCGGGGGTGGCCGACGGAAACGCCGGAAACGCGCGGCCGCGGCGCTGCTGTCCACATTGCCGGGCGCCTGTGGACAACCGGCTCAGCCCGGCCGGCGTAGGCAGACCGGGTGACCGGCCGGGTCGGCCCGCACCGGGAAGCCGTCGCCGGACGTGCTTCGGCAGCGCGGCGCCGAGGGCCATGACCTGCTCGTGCGGTCGGAGACGTCCTCGCCCCGGCAGCTCCGGCGGCGTGTGATCGGGCGCGAACCGCACGCCGATCCGGGGAGCGCCGTCCACCTCGCCGCCCGGGACGCCCGCCCGGAAGCGCGGGAACCTAGCCCGGCGGCTCCGGAGACGGCCGCGAAGGCGTCTCACGGCGTCGCAGGGCCACGCCCGCGACCACCGCTAGCGTTCCCGCCGCCTCCGGGAGGCTCGGCACCTGGTGCAGCAGCAGGAAGCCCGTCACGCCCGCCGTCACCGGGAGCAGCGCCAGGAGGACCGCGAACCGGGCCTGGCCGAGGCGGCGCAGCACGACCTGGTCGAGCGCGTACGGCACCACCGTCGACAGCACGCCGACCCCGATGCCGAGCGCGAGCATGCGTGGCGAAGACCACAGTTCACCCGTGCCGAACGCCAGCGGGGAGAGCAAGACCGTCGCCGCGGCGAAGCCGATCGCCAGGCTGTCGATGCCGTCGCCGTCGTTCGCCACGCGCTTGCCGATGAGGATGTAGGCCGCCCACGCGGCCGCCGCGCCCAGGGCGAACAGCACGCCCAGGGCGCTGCCGGACAGCTGGACGTCGGCGATCGCCACCACCCCGGCGGCCACCAGCAGCAGCGCCAGCACGTCCCGCCGGGTGCGGGAGCCGACGGCGGCCACCACCACCGGCCCGGCGAACTCCAGTGCCACCGCGGTGCCCAGCGGGAGCCGGGCGATCGCCTCGTAGAAGAGCACGTTCATGCCCGCCGTCACGACGCCGAAGACGCACGCCAGCAGCAGCCGGCGGCCCCGCCAGGCCACGCGGGGCGGCCGTCGCCAGGCCACCAGCACCACCGCGGCGCCCAGGCAGCGCAGCCACGCCACCCCCGCGGGCGTCGCGTGGCCGAAAAGGTCGACCGCGATGGCCGCTCCGGCGTACATGGAAATTCCGCTGAGAACGAACAACAGCGGGGCGGGTACCGCGGAAACCCTCCGGAGCGACGTCAGTGAACTCACGACTCCATGGTGCCTGACCACGGAAAATGTGACTCTCCGGGTAATCGTCTCCTGCATTGCGGGATGCGGTTACGG
Source organism: Amycolatopsis sp. NPDC049252 (assembly GCF_043197175.1). Lineage (NCBI taxonomy): Bacteria > Bacillati > Actinomycetota > Actinomycetes > Pseudonocardiales > Pseudonocardiaceae > Amycolatopsis > Amycolatopsis sp. NPDC049252. The sequence goes on along the minus strand of NZ_JBICSQ010000092.1, from coordinate 4,175 downwards.
CATCCGGGGTAATTCGGCGTGACTCAGGTCCCACCGGCGCGGGAACACTTGCGGGCCGCGAAACGTCTGGAAGAGTGGAAGCACGAACACCGCGGAGCCGGAGGCGATCGCCGCCACCGGCGTCAGTGCCGAAGTGGGCGTAGCTGGATCGATGGCACCGGGCAACCGGTGCCGGGACGGAGGGAGACCCCCATGACAACGCCGACGCTCACCCGCCCCGAACTGACCGCCGCCGACCGCTGTGACCGGTGCGGGGCCGCAGCTCAGGTACGCGCCGTCCTCAAGGGCGGCGAGCTTCTCTTCTGCGGGCACCACGCCCGCGAGCACGAGGCCAAGCTCAAGGAACTGTCCGCCGACATCCAGCGGTAACAACCTAGACACACGAAGGCGGCCAGTGCGCACAGGCACTGGCCGCCTTCGCATTTTCGAAACCGCACAGCTGAAACCTGGACAGCCGAAACCTGTCTGCAACTTGCAATGAGCTGTTCCGAAAATCACGGTCCGGCAGCGGAATACGGTGATTCCGGTCACGGAGCCGGACAGGAAATCAGACAGAATCCAGGACGACTTCGAACGCGACTTCGGCGGCGCCCAGCAGCTTCACGTCGGCGCCGAGCGCCGAACTGACGATCCGCGTGCCGCCGACGGCCCGGCTCACCAGGCTGCGCCGGCGCACCTCGGTCCCGACGTGCCGCAGGACCGCCTCCGGCAGCACCGTCAGCAGGTCGCCGAGGATCACCAGCTGCGGCCCGAGCAGGTTGACGACGTTGATCAGCCCCAGGGTCAGCCACTCGGCGAACTCCGCGAGCCGCGTCAGCGCGGTCTCGGGGTCGCGGCCGAGCTCGCGCAGCTCGAACAGGATCGCCCCGCGCGGGGTGTCCTCGGCCAGGCCGAGCGCGCGGCACAGCGCCGCCTCGCCGACCTCGGTCTCCCAGCAGCCGCTGCTGCCGCAGTAGCAGGCCCGCCCGCCCGGCCGGATCACCATGTGCCCGATCTCGCCGACGTAGCCGGCGCCGCCCCGCAGGGCGGCGCCTTCGGCGATGACACCGCCGCCGACCCCGACGTCCGCCGAGATGTAGACCATGTCGGACGACCCGCGGGCCGCGCCGCGCAGGTGCTCGGCGACCGCGCCGAGCTCGGCGTCGTTGCCGACCAGGATCGGGATCTGCAGCACCGCGCCGAGCCGCTCGCCGAGCGCGACGTCGGTCCACCGCAGGTTCGGGGCCTCGTGCACGTGCCCGTCCGCGCGCCGGACGACACCCGGCACCGACACCCCGACCGCCACCGGGGTCACGTCGAGGTCGCCGGCCAGCACGGCCGTCGACTCGATGACGTGCGTGATGACCTCTTCGGGACGGTTCATCCGGCCCCGCAGGTTCCAGCTGTTGCGGCCCAGGATCTGGCCGCCCAGCCCCACGAGGGCGATCGCGACGTGCTCGACCTGCAGGTCGACCGCGAGCACGACCGCCGCGTGCGGCTGGGGCAGGACCAGGAGCGAGGGGCGGCCCGCCCCTCGTCCCGGCCTCGGCACCTTCTCCTCGACGACGCCGGCTTCCGCCAGCCCGTCGACGAGGGTCTTGATCGTGCTCCGGTTGAGCCCCAGCTCGGCGGCCAGGGTCGCCCGGGTGCTCGGCCCGCCGACGTGCAGCAGGCGAAGCAGGGTCGTGCGGTTGTGCCGACGCACCTCGTCCGGTCGTGCGACGGGTGAGCTGGACACGGGCTTGATCATCCCATGCTGGTTCAGCGCGTCGACGCAGCCGCGCGGCGCCGCGACAGCGCGTCGACCGTGGCGGCGAGCAGGAGGACCAGGCCGGTGACGATGTTGACCACCGCGGCCGGCTGCTTGAGCAGGCCCAGGCCGTTGATGACCACGGCGATCACGAGACCACCGACGACGGCGTCGGCCACGCGGCCCTTGCCGCCGAACAGCGACGTGCCGCCGATGACGGCCGCGCCGACCGAGTACAGCAGCGTGTTGAGGCCACCGGACTGCGGGCTGACCGAACCGACCTTCGACGCGGCGACGATGCCGCCGATGGCCGCGACCGCCGAGCCGATGACGAAGACGCTCGCCCGGATCTTCGGCACGTCGATACCGGCGCGGCGGGCGGCTTCCTTGTTGCCACCGACCGCGTAGACGTACCGGCCGTACTTGGTCCGGTTGAGCACGTAGGTCCCGGCCACCAGGAGCACCAGCATGATCGGGATGACGTACGGGACGCCCTCGATCGTCACGACGGCCTTGTTCGGCGAACGGTTGACCGTCAGCAGCCAGGTCCCCAGCGCCGACAGCACCACGAGCGCGCCGACCTTGAGCATCACCAGCGCCGTCGGCTGCACGACCAGGCCACGCTGGAGCCGCCGGAAGTGGCTGAGCAGCGTGATCACCGCGAACCCGCCGGCGGCGACGAGGAAGAAGATCCAGCTGCCGAGGACGTTCAGGTTGCCGTTGGAGATCTTGTACAGGATGTCCGAGTTGGTGATGCCGATCGTGCCGCCCTCACCGATGAACTGCAGCAGGACACCCTGCCACACGATGAACAGCGCCAGCGTCACGACGAAGGACGGCATGCCGATCTTCGAGACCAGGAAGCCGGTGATGCAGCCGATCGCGGTGCCGACGCAGATGGCCAGCAGGATCTCCAGCCAGGCGTTGGCGGGGACGCCGATCGCGACGATCAGCAAGCCGACCAGCGACAGCGCGGCACCGCCCCAGATCCGCTGGTAGGCCGACAGCAGCATGGCCGCGGCGAGGACCGCGATGAACGTGATGAACACGCCGGATCCCATGGTGCCCAGCAGGTTCCCGGCGTGCACGTAGTGCAGGGCCATCACCGACGCGGCGGTGCCGGACGCCACACCGGCGGCGAGGTCGATCTCGCCGAGCAGCAGCACGAAGACGATGCCCATCGCGATGATGATCACGCCCGCGCCCTGCGGGAAGACGTTGGCGATGTTGGCCAGCGTGAAGAAGTTGTCCGACAGCGCGCTGAAGAGGATCACCAGCACGAGCAGGCCGAACAGCGACGGCAGCGAGCCGAGCTCGCCGGCCCGGATGCGGGCGAAGTAGTCACGCAGCGCTTCGCCGGTTGACATCGATGTCGTGTCGATGCCGAAGTCGGTGATCGCCGCGGTGGGGTTCTGGGTCTGCGCGAGCGCGTCGGCGGGGCTGCCGACCTCGTGCTTGGCAGGGGTTTCAGTCATTTCCGGTTCTTTCTTCCCGCTCACAGGACCACGGCTTCGGGCCGGGCAAGGCCGAGGTCACCGGAGCGACCCGCGGTGATCAGTTCCACGACCTGGCCGTGGCTGACGTCCTTCGTGTGCACCTCGGCGACGAGGCGGCCGAGGTACAGGACCGAGATGCGGTCGGCGACCTCGAACACGTCGGCCATGTTGTGGCTGATCAGCACGACGCCCAGGCCCTGCTCCGCCAGCCGGCGGACGAGGTCCAGCACCTGCCGGGTCTGCGCGACGCCGAGGGCGGCGGTCGGCTCGTCGAGGACGACGACCTTGCTGTTCCACAGCACCGACTTGGCGATGGCCACCGTCTGCCGCTGCCCACCGGACAGCGAGGAGACCGGGGTGCGCACGGACTTGACGGTCCGGACCGAGAGCGAGGCCAGCGTTTCGCGGGCGGCCTTCTCCATGCTGGCTTCGTCCAGCTTCCAGCTGCTCCCGCGCTCACGGCCGAGGAACATGTTCTGGACGATGTCGAGGTTGTCGGCCAGCGCGAGGTCCTGGTAGACGACCTCGATGCCGAGGTCCGCCGCGTCGCGCGGACCGCGGATGTGGGTGTCCTTGCCGTTGAACCGCACGGCCCCCGAGTCGTACGGGTGGATTCCGGCGATGCACTTGACGAGGGTCGACTTGCCGGCGCCGTTGTCGCCGACCAGGGCGGTGACTTCGCCCGCGCGCACGTCGAAGTCCACGTCGTGGAGGACGTGGACGGGGCCGAAGCTCTTGTTCAGGCCCTTGATCTCGAGGATGGGCTCACTCATGGATGGCATTTCTCCGAATTTCTGCTGCCCTGTGCCGCCGCTCGGGCCAGGCGGTCCTGCAAGCGGGGAGTGGGGACCGGGCCGGGACGCGCCGGGGGGGGGGGGGTCCCCGCCCCGCGGGTTATGGGGTCGGGCGGCGGCGCAGGCAATTCCGCGCGTGGCGCCCCTGGCGGCGGG
>NZ_JBICSQ010000091.1:0-31085 GCF_043197175.1 Amycolatopsis sp. NPDC049252 | reverse complement strand
GGGGGGGGTGTGTTGCTTGGGCTTGTTTTTTGGGGGTCCCCCCCCCTTCTTTTTTGCTCCGCCCGGGGCCCCCCCCCCCCCCCCACGAACCCCCAGGGGCGCCGTGGCTTCCGCCACGGCGCCCCTGTTCGTGTCCCGGAGGTACCCCGATGAAGAGGTTCGCCGCCGCCCTGGCCGGGCTCTGCCTCGCCGCGGCGGGCACCACCGCGGTCCTCGCCACGAGCCCGGCCGCCGCCGCTCCCGCCTGCGGCGTCGACTACCACGTCGACCAGTGGGCGACCGGGTTCACCGCCCAGGTCACCGTCACGAACGGCGCCACCGCGCTCTCCTCGTGGACCCTCTCCTGGCACTACGCGAGCACCCAGGTCGTGACGTCCGGCTGGAACGCGACCGTCCGCCAGTCCGGCACGGCCGTGACCGCGGAGAGCCTGTCGTACAACGGGTCCCTGCCCGCCGGCGGCACCGTGACGTTCGGCCTGCAGGGCACGTACTCCGGCAGCAACCCCGCACCGGCGGACTTCGCGCTCAACGGCGTCTCGTGCGGCGGCGACGCCCCGCCCACGCCGACCACCACGCCCACCTCCGCGCCGCCGCCCGCCGGGTGCTCCGACGTCTGCGACGACTTCGAGCAGCAGACCGGCACCACCCCCGGCGGGCGGTGGACGGTCGGCGCGGCGAACTGCACCGGCACCGGCACGGTCACCGTCGACAGCACGGTCGCGCACTCGGGCACCCGCTCGGTCAAGGTCGCCGGCGGCGGCGGGTACTGCAACCACGCCTTCCTCGGCACGCCCCTGGCCGCCGGGAGCGTGCGGTACGGCCGGTTCTGGGTCCGCCACACGACCCCGCTGCCCGCCGGGCACGTCACGTTCATGGCTCTGAAGGACACCGCCGACGGCGGCCGCGACCTGCGGGCCGGCGGCCAGAACCGGGCCCTGCAGTGGAACCGCGAGTCCGACGACTCGACCCTGCCCGCGCAGAGCCCGGCCGGCGTCGCGCAGAGCGTGCCGCTGCCGACCGGGACCTGGTCGTGCTTCGAGTTCGGGATCGACGGCCCCGCCGGGCAGCTGCGGACCTGGCTGGACGGCACCGAGGTGCCCGGCCTGGTCGTCGACGGCGTCCCGACCCCCGACGTCGACCAGCAGTGGCTCGCCCGAGCTTGGCACCCGTCCCTCACCGACCTGCGGCTCGGCTGGGAGAGCTACGGCACCGACGCGGACACGTTCTGGTTCGACGACGTGGCGACCGGCCCGGCGCGGATCGGCTGCTAAGCCGCCACGATGCGGTCGATCTCCGCCAGCTCCTCGTCCGTGAACTCGAGGTTCGCCACCGCCGCCACCGTGTTCTCCAGCTGGGCGACGCTGCTCGCGCCGATCAGCGCGGACGTCACGCGGCCGCGGCGCAGGATCCAGGCGATCGCCATCTGCGCCAGCGACTGGCCGCGGCCCTTCGCGACGTCGTTCAGCGCGCGGATCGTGGCCAGGGTCTCCTCGGTGAGCCGGTCCTCGGTCAGGAACGGGCTGGCCCCGGCGGCCCGGGAGCCGGCCGGGACGCCGTCCAGGTAGCGGTCGGTGAGCAGGCCCTGGCTCAGCGGCGAGTACGCGATCGAGCCGACGCCGTGCTCGCCCAGGGTGTCGAGCAGGCCGTCCTCGACCCAGCGGTTCAGGATCGAGTAGGACGGCTGGTGGATCAGCAGCGGCGTGCCGAGCTCGCGCAGCGCCCGCAGCGCGGCTTCCGTCTGCTCCGGCGAGTAGTTGGAGATGCCCGCGTAGAGCGCCTTCCCCGACCGCACCGCCGTGTCGAGGGCACCCATGGTCTCCTCGATCGGGGTGTCCGGGTCCGGGCGGTGCGAGTAGAAGATGTCGAAGTGGTCCAGACCCGTGCGGGCCAGGCTCCGGTCGAGGCTCGCGAGCACGCTCTTGCGGGAGCCCCATTCGCCGTACGGGCCGTCCCACATCAGGTAGCCCGCCTTCGACGACACCAGGATCTCGTCGCGGTACGGCCGGAAGTCGGCCGCGTAGTGCTTCCCGAAGTTCGCCTCGGCCGCCCCCGGCGGCGGGCCGTAGTTGTTGGCCAGGTCGAAGTGCGTCACCCCGAGGTCGAACGCCCGGCGCAGCACCGCGCGCTGGACGTCGAGGGGCTTGTCGTCCCCGAAGTTGTGCCACAGGCCGAGCGACACGGCGGGCAGCTTGAGCCCGCTGCGCCCGGCGCGCCGGTACGGCATGCCCGCATAGCGGTCCGCGGCGGCGGCGAAAGGCGACATGGTTCTCCTTGTCGGGAGGGAAACGACTCCCCCGAGCCTACCGGCGTGATCAGCTTCCTTCGGCCACCGCGCCCCGGTCGAGCGAGAGCACCCCGGCGAAGGACACGGCCGGCGGCAGCACGGGCAGCAGCGTCGCCTGGTAGGCGTGGTAGACGTCCGGCTTGCCCGCCCAGACGGTCGCGGCCGGGCGGTTCTCCGGGTCCAGTTCGTGGTGCCACGAACCGCGTTCCCGGTCGACGAAGCAGGCTTCGGCGTGCTCGCACCACTCCTCGAACCGGTCGAGGTGGGCCGGGTCGCCGGTCTCCTGGTGCAGGGTCCACGCGGCGGCGATCGCCTCGGCCACCACCCAGTGGAGCCGGTTGCGCACCACCGGCACACCGTCGAAGCCGGTCGTGTAGACGAAGCCCGGGCGGCCGTCGACGGCCCAGCCGTCCCGCACCGCCGTGGCGAACAGCGCCTCGGCGTCCGGCACCAGCCACTCGGGCGCTCCGGCGCCGAGCGCGCGCTTCAGATGTACCGCCAAGCGGGACCACTCGAGCAGGTGCCCGATGGTGACGCCGAACGGGCGGAACGGGTGCGCGGGCTCGTCCCGGTTGAACTCCAGGCGCACGTGCCAGTCCGCGTCATAGTGCTCCGGCAGGCGCCAGCCGTGCGCGCGGGCCTCGCCGTGCACCAGGTGCTCCACAATGGACAGCGCGCGGGCGGCCCAGACCGGGTCGCCGGTGACATCGTTGACAGCGAGCAGCGCTTCGACCGTGTGCATGTTGGCGTTGGCGCCGCGGTAGTCCTCGAGCCGCGTCCAGCTGCGGTCCCAGACATCGGCGACCCGGCCGTGGCCGGGCTCCCAGAACCGGCGCTCGAAGACGTCGAGGGCGTCCGCCAGCAGCGTGTCCGCGCCCTCGGCCCCGGCGGCCACCGCGCTCGCGGCGGCCAGCACGACGAAGGCGTGCTCGTACGCGCGCTTCTCGTCGTCCGCGGGTCCGTCCGGGGTCGCCGCGGCGAACCAGCCGCCGTGGTCCGGATCCCGCAGCAGCCCGGTCAGGCCCGCGACGCCGTGCGCGACCTGCTGCGCCGCTCCCGGCACGCCTTGCAGCGACGCGAGCGCGAAGACGTGCGTCATCCGGCAGGTGATCCACGTCTCGACGGGCCGGTCGAGGACCGGGTGCCCGGCGTCGTCGAGCCAGGCGAAGCCGCCGGCGGGATGGGCGGCCGGCGCGGCGAAACCGAGCAGCCGGGCGGGTTCGGCCCGCACCCAGGAGGGGACCGAAGACGGAATGTCCACTATCCGACAACCTTGCCTTTCTCCACTGACCAGCCCGGTGATCGGGTGCCTTTCCCAAGGTAGGCCAAAGCTCCCGCGCCAGTCACCCGCCCCCGTTTCCGGGATGTTCCCGAAGCCGCCACCACCGCGTATCCTGACCATGGGAGCGCTCCCAGTCTTCGACGCACGCAACCCGACGAAGGGACTGACGTGACCAGGAGACGAAGTACGATCCTCGCCGCCGTGACGGTACTGCTGGCGAGCCTGACCGCCGTGCTGCTGAACACGGGCACCGCCGAAGCGCACGGCGCCATGATGAAACCGGGCAGCCGGACCTTCCTGTGCTGGCAGGACGGGCTGAGCTCGACCGGCCAGATCATCCCGCAGAACCCCGCCTGCTCGGCCGCGGTGGCCACCAGCGGCGCCAACTCGCTGTACAACTGGTTCGCCGTGCTGCGCTCCGACGGCGCCGGGCGCACCCGCGGCTTCATCCCGGACGGCAAGCTCTGCTCCGGCGGGAACCCGAACTACGCCGGGTTCGACCAGGTCGGCGACTGGCCGCTGACCCACCTCACCGCGGGGTCGACGTTCGACTTCTCCTACAACGCGTGGGCGGCCCACCCGGGCTGGTTCTACACCTACGTGACGAAGGACGGCTGGGACCCGTCGCAGCCGCTGACCTGGGACTCGCTGGAGGACCAGCCGTTCCTGACCGTCGACCACCCGCCCGTGACCGGCCAGGTCGGCACCGTCGACGGCCAGTACAAGTGGACCGGCGCGCTCCCGGCGAACAAGACGGGACGGCACGTCATCTACTCGGTCTGGAAGCGCTCCGACAGCGCCGAGACGTTCTACGGCTGCTCGGACGTCACGTTCGACGGCGGGCACGGCGAGGTCACCGGGGTGCACGACCCGGGCACCCCGCCGACCACGCCGACGACCCCGACGTCTCCTCCGCCGACCGGCGGCTCGTGCATGGCGATGTACGAGATCACCAACGCGTGGAGCGGCGGCTACCAGGCCACGGTGACGATCATGAACCACAGCACCACGGCCTACACCGGCTGGCAGGCGGGCTGGACGCTGCCCGCGGGCCAGACGGTCGGCAGCGTCTGGAACGGGACGCTGAGCCAGTCCGGCTCGGTGGTGACGGTGCGCAACGCGGACTGGAACGGCCGGATCGCCCCGGACGGCGAGACGACCTTCGGCCTGGTCGTCAACGCGTCCGGGACCAACCCGGCCCAGCCGTCCCCCACCTGCCAGGGCACCTGAGGCGAAGGCCGTGAATGGCCCATTGAGGGACTTGAAGTCCCTCAATGGGCCATTCACGGACCTGGACGTGCGGGGCCGGTGCTGCCGCGGGTGACCAGGGACGGCGGTGACGTGCAGGCGTCGCCGGGGTCGCCGCCCGTCATGAGGTCCCGCAGCACCGACACCGCGAGCGCGCCGAACTCCGCGACCGGGCGGCGCACCGCGGTCAGCGCCGGGCGGACCAGGCGGCACAGCGCCGAGTCGTCCCACGCCACCACCGAGACGTCGTCCGGCACCGCGAGACCCAGCTCCCGCAGGGCCGTGAGGCCGGCGACGGCGAGGACGTCGGTGTCGTACAGCAGCGCGGTCGGCGGCCGGCTGCCCGCCAGCAGCCGCCGGGTCGCGGCCACCCCGCCCTCGCCCGAGTGGTCCGTGTGGACGGTCCGCGCGCCGGCCAGGCCCAGCCGGCCGGCCACCGCGGCGAACGCCTCGGCCCGCACCCGCGTCTGCACCAGCACGCCCGGCCCGGTGATCCACGCGACCCGGCGGTGCCCGAGGGCGGCCAGGTAGCCGAGCACCTCGCCGACCGCGGCGGCGTCGTCCACCCGCACCGACGGGACGCCCGGGCGGCCGAGCGGGCCGCCCAGCGCCACGGCCGGCAGGCCGATCCGGGGCAGTTCGGCGATCCGGTCGTCGTCGTGACGGGGGCCGGTGAGCAGCACGCCGCCGGCCCGGCGCTCGCCGTGCCAGCGCCGGTAGACCTCCAGCTCGGCGGCGTGGTCCGGCGCGACCTGCAGGATGAGGGACGCCGGTCCGAGCTCACGCTGGATCCCGGTGAGCAGGGCCAGGAACACCGGCTCGACACCGAGGACGTCGGCGGGCCGGTCCAGCACCATCCCGACCGCCCCGGCGCGGCCGCCGGACAGCGCCCGCGCCGTTTCGCTCGGCGCCCAGCCCAGCTCCCGGGCGATCGCGGTGATCCGGTGCCGGGTCGCCTCGGAGACTCCCGGGCGTCCATTGAGGGCGTAGGAAACGGCCCCTTTGGACACTCCGGCCTCGCGGGCGATGTCGGTGATCGTCGGACGCTTCATCGCGCTCCTCCACTGGACCCGTTGCACCACAAGAAACCCGACCCCAGTGCTTAATCGGTTCATCGCGTGCCCGTGTCCGTCCGGACACCCGCAGTCGCCCACCTTGACACCCGTGGCCTGCGGAAACAAGACTCCAACCGGGAGCGCTCCCACCCTCGTGTGCGAGCGCGAGTCGCGAATCGGGAGTGCGCACGCGTGAGGAAGTTCCGAAGAACACTGGCGGCCGCCACAGCCGCCGTCCTGCTGGTCCTGACCGGGGGCTGCGGCCCCGCCACGCCGGAGAGCTTCACGCTCACCCTGGCGACGTTCGGGCAGTTCGGCTACGACGACCTGATCCCCGGGTACGAGTTCACCCACCCCGGGATCACCATCCGCCAGGTCCGGACCGAGCAGGGCGGCCCGTACCACCAGGACCTGCTGGCCAAGCTGCAGAGCGGGCAGGACCTCGCCGACGTCCAGGCCGTCGAGGAGGGCCACCTCGCCGACGTGCTCGCGCAGTCGGCGAAGTTCGCCGACCTGGCCGAGATCGGCCCGTCCGACGTGAAGCCCGGGCGCTGGCTGGAGTGGAAGTACGAGGCCGGGCGCAGCAAGGACGGCAAGCTCGTCGGCTACGGGACGGACATCGGCCCGCTCGCGATGTGCTACCGCAAGGACCTCCTCGAGGCCGCCGGCCTGCCGACCGACCCCGGCTCGGTGAAGACGATGTTCGCGAGCTGGGACAGCTACTTCCAGGCCGGCGAGCGGTACGTCAAGCGCTCCAAGGGCAAGGCCTGGTTCGACTCCGCCGCGCAGAACTTCAACGCCATGGTCAACCAGCTCCCGACCGGGTACCTCGACCGGCAGGACCGCCCGACGTTCGACACGAACACCGGGCTCAAGTCCGCCTGGGACCAGGTCACCCAGGCGGTCGGGCAGGGCCAGTCGGCCGGGCTGACGGCCTTCGCCGACGACGGCAACGCCGGGCTGCGCAACGGGACGTTCGCGACGAAGGTCTGTCCATCGTGGATGCTCGGCGCGATCGAGCAGCAGGCCGGCCCGGGCAACGCGGGCAAGTGGGCGATCACCGACGCCTTCCCGGACGGCGGCGGCAACTGGGGCGGCTCCTACCTGACGGTGCCCGCGGCGAGCCCGCACCAGAAGGAGGCCGCCGCGCTGGCCGCCTGGCTCACCGCGCCGGAGCAGCAGCTGCACGCGTTCCGGGTCAGCGGGAACTTCCCCAGCCAGGTCGACGCCTTCACCTCGCCCGACCTGCTCAGCGAGATGAACGGCTACTTCGGCGGCGCGCTGAGCGGGCAGGTCTTCGTCGCGCAGGCGCGCAAGGTCGGGAAGCCGCAGTACAAGGGCCCCGGCGACGGGAAGATCCAGGAGACGGTGGTCGCGCCGGCGCTCAAGGCGGTCGAGCAGGGCGCCGATCCCGCCGCCGTCTGGCAGCAGGTGAAGCTGGGCGCGGGCCGGCTGGTGCCGTGACCGGAAATCCGGTGGAACAGACGCGCCGGGGCGGGCAGGGTGCGGGGTATGACCACTCCTCTGCCCGCCCCCTGGCAGCACCTCGGGATCCGGCGTCCCGGCCCGGACGACCACCTGCCCGTCCTGGCCCTCCTCGACGCCTGGTGGGGCGGCCTCGGTGGCGAGGAAGGCAGGCGGCAACGGGCCCTCCTCCTGCCGAAGCTGATGTTCCAGCACTTCGGCGACAGCGGTTTCCTGGTGACGTCCGGTGACCGGATCGTCGCGTTCCTGATCGGGTTCCTGTCGCAGTCGCGGCCGGACGAGAGCTACATCCACTTCGTCGGCGTCGACCCCGCCGAGCGCGGGTCCGGCCTGGGCGCGGAGCTGTACGAGCGCTTCTTCGCCCACAGCAGGGCGCACGGACGCTCGGTGGTCCGGGCGATCACGTCGCCGCAGAACAGTGGTTCGCACGCGTTCCACACCAGGATGGGGTTCGTCACCGAACCCGGGCCGAAGGAGTACGAAGGACGGCCGGTCCAGCCCGACTACGACGGACCCGGGCTGGACCGGCTGAGCTTCCGGAAGGATCTCAGCCCGACAGGCTGAAGGTGCGCACGCCGAGGCCGGTCTGGCCCTGCCACGGCTCGAAGCCGAACTGGACGCTCGTCAGGTACCAGGCGTCGCTGATCTTGCCGCGGCCCACGGCGTCCCGGGTGAAGTCCGTCAGGTTGACGTCGAGGCTGTCGGTCCCGGAGGTCCGGACGTAGGAGATGACGTTCCAGCCGATGTTGCCGAACCAGACGTTCCAGGTGGCCCCGGCGAGCTGCGCGGTGCCGATGACGCTGCCGACCGGCTGCGGGGCACCGCGGTGGTTGCCCCAGATCATCACCTCGGCGCCGGTGTTCTGCCCGGCCGGGTTCGGCGTGGGGTCGTACCAGACGTCGTAGGAGGCGTCCCACTGTCCGGCTTGGACGGTCGTGTAGTCCGCCCGGGACGTCAGCGAACCGAGCGACCGGACCTGCCGCGGCAGGCCGCTGCCGGTGCTGCAGTTGCCGTAGTGGCAGCCGGCGTAGACCGAGGGGTAGCTGCCCGGCGCGCCGTTCGTCGGCCGGTTGTGCGACGCCGTCGTCACGGTGAAGCCGGTGCCGGACACCGACAGGCACTGGGTCGTGTCGTCACCCCAGTTGTTGTTCTGGACGATGTAGCGGCCACCTTGGATGCGCAGCGAGCCGTACTTGTCGCACAGCTGCGTGTCGGCGGCCGCCGGTGGCGCGGTGAGCACGACACCGCCGGACAGCAGCACGGCCGTGGCTCCGAACGACGCCAGTGTGGCCCGTAGCCGGTTCTTCATGAACGGTTCCTTTCGTGGGAGACGGGTGGAAACCCGGGCCGGACGGCGGCTGCGCAGGCACCGCCCGGCCCGGGAGACTCGTTGGTTACTGCACCGCCGGGTAGGCGTTCTGGACCAGCTGCTCGAACTGGGCCTCGAACCACTTGCCGGACAGCGGCGAGTTCGGCAGGGCGCCGGTCAGGTTGCCGCCGTTGGCCTGCTGGCTGCCGTGGAAGGTCGGGTCGCACATCTGGTCGAAACCCTTGCCTTCGTCGTTCGGGATCTGCGAGCTCGCGCCGTCGGACTCACCCGGCGGCTTGATCCAGACGTAGGCGTCGAAGTGCGCCGCGGGCGACGCGGTCGGCCGCGTGCCCAGGCCCGCTCCGCTCTGGTTGCACCAGTTGCCGCGGTGCAGCCGCCGGTCGATCCGGCCGGAGTCCACATAGCTGTCCACGGTGGACCCGGACGCGCCGCTGGGCCGGGCCGAGCCGCCCCAGCCGTTGCGGGAGGTGTCGATCAGCATGCCGATGCCGCTCGGCAGGCCCGCGGAGACGAACGCGTTGTACATCGCCGTCGCGAACGGCACCTCGGCGAAGTACGGGTTCCACTGGTAGAACGTCGCCGACTTCAGGGGCTGGCCCCCGACGTTGAGGTTCGGGTCGGGCAGGTTCGGCTCGGTCAGCGGGGTGTAGTTGGCCGTGTCGCTGATGAACCCGTCGATGCTGTTCACCCCGGCCGTCGTGCCCTGCAGCACCTGCTTGACCAGGTTGACGAACGGGCCGAAGTTGCTGTCCCAGCCCAGCCACGCCGAGTGTGCGATGTCCAGGTAGTTGTAGACGTTGGAGATCGCGTGCAGCTTGTTCAGCGCGTACTGGATGCCCTGGGTGTAGGCCCCGGTCGACTGCGCTTCGGCGCACTTGGCCGTCGCGGTGTTGGTGATCAGGTTGGGCAGCGAGTCCGGTTCGACGACCGCCACGACCCGCAGCGGCGCGTACTTCGCGTCCGACAGGATCGAGGCGATCGGGTCGATGTACTCGGACTTGTACCGGGCCAGGCCGTTCGAGCCGGCCTGCAGCTCACCGTTGGACGCCAGCGCCGCGCAGTCGCGGTTCGGCAGGTCGTAGACGACGATCTGGATCGTCACCGGCGTCCCGCCGCTCTGCTGGGCCAGTGCCGCGTCGAGGTGCCCGCGCAGGCCGCGGGCGCTGGACGTGCCCTCGATGGCCGCGATCCGGTCCAGCCACACGGCTGTGGACGTGTTCGCCACCTTGGCCATCTGGGTGCCGAGCGTGCCGCCCTTGGCCGCGGCCGCGGCGCTCACCTCGGCCGACCAGTCCGGGTTCACGTACCCCTTGGCCCCGGCGTACGGGTTGTCCACGTGCGTGCCCGGCTGGGTCGGCGTCGTGGTGGTCGTCGGTACCGTGGGGGTCGTCGGCGTGGTCGGGGTCGTCGGCGTGGTGGTCGGGGTGCCCGTGCTGCCGTCGCAGTGGACGCCGTTGAGCGAGAACGACCCCGGGATGTCGTTGGTGCCGGTGTACGAGCCGTTGAAGCCGAAGCTCGCGGTCGCGTTCGACCCGAGCGCGCCGCCCCACGACGGGTTCTTCGCGCTGACGTGCTTGCCGCTCTGGCTGAACGTCGCGCTCCAGCCCTGCTGCACCTGCTGGTTGCCGGCGAAGTCCCACTGGACGTCCCAGCTCGTGACGGCGTCGCCCAGGTTGGTCACCGCGACGTTCGCGGTGAAGCCGGTGTCCCACTGGTTGACGGTGTAGGTGACCTTGCAGCCGCTGGCGGCGGCCGCCGGGCTGCCGCCGGCCACCACCAGGCCGGCCACGACGGCCGCGGCCGTCACCGAGGACGCCACGGCGAGCCGTGCCTTCCTCTTCGCGGACCAGAATTCACTCTTCATCGAGTGCGCTCCTTCGGGTTGGGGGGTCGGGTTGGGGGATCAGGTTGGGGGGATCAGGAGGTGCAGGGGGTGGCACCGACGGCGAACCCGGTCGGCGTGCCGCTCGAGGCGCCGGTCGCCTGGAAGCCGATCGACGTCGAAGCGCCGCCGGCCAGGTCGGGCGCCCAGGTCGGCGCCTTGGCGGTCGCCTGCGTGCCGGTCTGGCTGACGGTGGCGCCCCAGCCGCCGGTGATCTGCGTGCCGGACGGCACGGCCCAGCCGAGCGACCAGGCCTTCAGCGGAGAGGTGCCGGTGTTCTTCAGCGTCACGGAGGCGACGAAGCCGCCTTGCCACGTGTTGTCGACGTGGTAGGTGACCGCGCAGCTCACCGCGGGCGGCGGATCGGTCGGGCCGCCGCCGCCCGAACCCGTCGGCGGGATCAGGTACGGCTGCAGGATCGCCTGCTTGGCCTGGTTGACCGTCGTCCAGTCGTCGTTGAGGATGCCGCCGGTGTCCCCGGAGTTGGGGTTCCACGACCAGTACGTGAAGCTCATCCCGGTCGCCCCGGTCCCGGCGTACTTCATCAGTTCCTGCAGCCAGACCTTGTCGCGCGGGTCGGCGAGGGTGGTGCCGAACTCGCCGAGCAGCACCGGCGCGATGTTCTGCTTCTGCAGGTAACCGAAGAAGTGGTCCCACAGCGCGGGCAGGTTCGCCGGGAACGACGGGTCCGAGAACCACGGCTGGGCGAACACCGACGTCGCGTACTCGTGCGCCGAGTAGACCAGCTTGTCCGCTTTGGACAGTCGCACCGGGAACTGCCGGGCGCCGGAGAGGTTACCGCCCCACCAGCCGCACTGCGGGTCGCCGGTGCCGCTGACGCAGTCGACACCCTCGACGATGACCAGCCAGTCCGGGTTCGCGGCCAGGACGGCGTTGCCGCCGCGTTCGGCGGCTAGCCGCCAGTCGGTCGCGGTGTCGCCACACCCCCAGCACGCGCCGCCGCCACCCTGGATCGAGTGCGGCTCGTTATGCAGGTCGGCGCCGATCACCGTGGTGTTGCCCTTGTAGTGCTGGGCGAGCATCGTCCAGTCGGAGAGCCAGCGGCTCTCGGGGTAGGCGCTGGTGTACCAGAGCGCGGACTGCGCGCCGGAGTCGGGCCGGTGCTGGTCGAGGATCACGCGCATGCCCTTGGTCCCGGCGTACCCGATGATCTTGTCGAGCACCTGCAGCCCGGAAAGCCCCTGCAGGTCCGGGTTCTGGACGGCGTCGATGCTGTTCGGCTTGACACCCGGGTCGAAGAGCTGGTTCGAGTACGGCAGCCGCAGCGTGTTGTAGCCGAGGCTCGCCATCTGGTCGAGCATGTCCCGGTAGTTGCGGCTCCACAGCCCGTGCGGCGAGTAGTTGCCGGTCTCGGCGCCGAACCAGTTGACGCCGGTCATCCGGACGGGCGCGCCGGTGGCGTCGACGAGCTGGGAACCGGCGGCGTGCCAGTACCCGGTGCCGGTCCCTTGCGCGGCGGCCTGTGTCGTGGCTTGCGGGGCCGCGGTGGCCGGGGACGCCGTGAGAACGGCGCCCCCGACCAGTGCGGCGACCGCGAATGCGAGCAGTCGCTTCATCGAGTGCCTTTCAGCCGAACAGGGCGACGTGCGCGGCGAACGCCGTGGCGATCTCCGACTGCGCCCAGAACCGGTGGTAGGTGAACGTCGGCGCGGCGCCACCGTCCAGGTAGGCCTGGACCTTCGGCCACTGCGGGTCGCTCTTGTAGAAGGACCGGATCGAGGTGAACGTCGAGGAGGCGTTGATCGGGTCGCCGTTCGGCATGGTCCCGGTCCAGCCCGCCGGGACGTAGAGCCCCTGGTCCGTGGTGGCGTTGTAGGTGTCGTCGAACCGGTTGTAGTCCGTCCGGGTCTCCGGCACCGCGATGCCCTGGGTGTCCGCGTTGGCCGACAGCGCCGTCAGCAGCTGCTCCCCCACCGTCTTGGCCTGGGCGTTGCCCGAGCCGGCGGCGTAGTAGAGCAGCGTCTTCGACAGCGAAGCCGCGACACCGACGTCGGTGCTGTAGTTCTTCACCGTGACGTGCAGGCCGGTGTTGCTCCCCGGGCTGGTGGCGTTCCAGGTGTCCGGCGCGCCGCTCCAGGTCAGGTCGGACGGGACCTGGAAGCTCCCGCCGGCGCCGACCGTGGTGCCCGCGATGGCCCACGGGACCCACTTGTCGAGGATCTTCTTGGCCCGGGCGTCCTTCGTGGCCTGGTAGTACTCGGCGATGCGTTCCATGCCCCAGGTCTGGAACCCGAACCACTGGTTGCTCGGCGGGTCGTGCCAGACCGGCTGCTGGTCGTAGAACATGCCGTAGAACGTCGGCGTGCCGGACGGCGGCGTGCCGTACTGGCCGTCCCAGCTGTTGGTCGCGCCGCCGGCGAGGCCGCCTTCGGACGACTGGAGCCACTGCAGGAACTCCATCTGCCGCCCGAGGCTGGTCGCCCAGTCGCTCGCGCCGGTCGACGAGGTCACCTTCAGGCCCGGATCGGTCGACAGCGCGTACGCGGCGAGCGGGTTCTGGTAGCCCTGGTGGGCCGCGCCGTCGCCGATGCGCCAAGCCCAGGCGTTCTGGTCGAGCGAACCGCCCCAGGCGTAGTACCACGAGATCAGGTAGTGCTCGCTGTCCTTGCCGGTGCCGGCGGGGCAGCTACTCGGGTTGACACAGTTGCCGATCTTCTTGAAGTACTTGTCGAACAGCGAGTACCGCAGGTAGTCGCCCATCTTCGAGGCCTTCTTGACGACGGCCGCGACGTCGGCGCTCTTGCCCTGTTCCTGCGCCCACTTCTCGGCCTGGAAGGCGACCTGAACGGCGCGGGCGTCCGCGTCCGGCGCGTCGGTGTACTTCCACTGCTTGGCGTAGGACGTGTCGCCGGTGAACAGGTCGAGGTACCCGTTCTTGCCGCCGTACTTCAGGGTGTCGCAGCTCGGCTGGGTGACGGTCTCCCAGACCGACTCCTGCGAGCCGCGCTGGAAGGTGTTGATGAACGCGGGGGCGGTGTTCGTGCCGTCCTCGCAGTGGCCGAACTTGTAGATGTTGTCGACGTCGAGCAGCCAGTGCATGCCGTAGACGTCCGGTGAGCCGTAGGCTGCCTTGAGCTCGGCCGCGATCGGGTCCTTGCCGACCGGGACGCCCGACTGCAGCTGCGACGGGTACGACTTCGGGCTCGGGTACTCCGCCGCGTACGTCGCCGGCTTGCTCGCGTCGTAGCCGGAGTTACCGCTCTGGTCGGCCG
The DNA here is from genome assembly GCF_043197175.1 of Amycolatopsis sp. NPDC049252. Taxonomy (NCBI): domain Bacteria; kingdom Bacillati; phylum Actinomycetota; class Actinomycetes; order Pseudonocardiales; family Pseudonocardiaceae; genus Amycolatopsis; species Amycolatopsis sp. NPDC049252. Next base: position 17,286 of record NZ_JBICSQ010000091.1, on the reverse strand, counting down.
CGGACGGGATCGCGTACGTCTCGATCGACGTCCACGCCGCGTTGAACGGCGCCCAGTCCCCGGTGACCCGGCCGTAGCCCGCCTCCAGCCAGAGGTAGTAGCTGAACGCTTCCGACGTCGTCTCGTGGCCGTAGTCGGGCGCCTCCACCATCAGCGTCTCGATGGAGTGGTAGGGCACCAGGATGTTCCCGAACTTGCGGAAGTAGCCGTTGTTCGGGTCCTTGATCTTGTTGTACTGCTTGAGGAACTCGACCTGGTAGTCTGATGTGGACGGCGAGATCTCGGTGACCGTGACGGTGGCCGCGGTGTAGCCGTTGCTGCTCGCGGTGAAGGTCGCGTTGCCGAGCGCGCCGCCGTTGTCGGCGCTGGCGACGGTGACGTTCTGCGGCGTGCTCCAGTTCGCCGTCGTGAAGGTGAGGCTCGCCGGGGTGGCCGTCAGGTCGGCGCTGCCCGCGCTCCTGGCGACGGCGACGGTGACCGGGCCGGCCGGCGCGCCGGCGAGGGCGACGCCGAAGGTCGTCGTGCCGCCCTGCTTGACCTGCGCGGTCGCCGGGGTGGCGACGATCGTGGGGCCGGCCAGGACCTTGACGCTGACCGGGTTCGAGCTCGTGGAAGCGTTCTTGTTGTCGTAGGCCTTCGCCGTGATCGAGTAGGTCCCGGCCGGGACGTTGCCCCAGCTGCCTTCGAACGGCGCTGACGTGTCGGTCGCGAGCAGCGTGTCACCGGCGTAGAACTCGACCTTGCTGACCGTGCCGTCGGTGTCGGCCGCGGTCGCGGCGAGCGGGATCGTGGCCGGGGCGTAGTAGGTGCCGGTCGAGGACGGCGACGTCAGGCTGACGGTCGGGGCCTTATTGGCACCGGTGCACGCCGAGCCGTTGACGGAGAAGTCCGTCGGCGGGCGGTTGGCGGATCCCTTGGTGCCGTTGAAGCCGAAGCTGGTGCTGGCCCCCGTCCCGAGGTGGCCGTTGTAGGAGAGGTTCGTCGCCGTGACCGCGGCGCCGGTCTGGGCGAAGGTGGCGCTCCAGCCCTGCTGGACCTTCTGGCCGTCGAGGAACGTCCAGCCGACCTGCCAGCTGTCGAGGGGCGCACCGTCGTTCCGCAGCGAAACGTTGGCCGTGAACCCGGTGTCCCAGTCGTTGGTGGTGTAGGTGACGGAGCAGGCCACGTCGGCGGCGAGCGCCGGTGGCACGGGGACGAGCAGGGCGGCCAGGACCACCGAACTCGCGACCAGCGGCAGTACGCCGGCCTGGATGGGATGAGGGGAACGCATGGCTGCGGAACTCCTTTGTCCGTAGGGAGCCAGCGATCTGGGAGCGCTTCCAGGCGCAGACGGTAGCCAGCCGGAAACGTGCCTGTAAAGAATCGAGTCAGAAGCCCACGGCGATCCCGGCCGCGACCGTCAGCGACCCGCGAGTAGCCAGCCCGCTGAACACTCCTGAACGGCGGCGCCCGTTGGTCGCCTCACCACCCGTTCAGCCCAACCTCCCGATCACGCGGCGTGCACGCAGGGCCTCGGCTTGCGCCAAAGGCGTACACCTGAACCAGGAGCGCTCCCAGACCCCGTCGAAGCATTCGACACACACCCACTTCGCGTCCTCCCCCGGCGTACGCAAGTCGTCCGCCCGGGTACGCGTGTCGTCCATCCAGGCACGCGTGTCGTCCATCCAGGCACGCGAGTCGTCCATCCCGGTGCGCGTGTCGTCCGCAGGGGTACGCGTGTCGTCCATCCCGGTGCGCGTGTCGTCCATCGGATCACCCGTGTCGACCCTCCAGGTACGCGAGTTCACCTCTTCCCGCCGTGCAGGAAAGGGGCATCGCCCGTGACCAGCGGGGCATCACCCGTGATTGGGGAGGCATCACTCGTGATCAGGAGGTCGACACACGTGATTGAGGGGTCGACACGCGTACCGGGACGGACGACTCGCGTGCCCAGGCGGACGACTCGCGTACCCGGGCGGACGACTCGCGTACCTGAAGGGTCGGCTCGGGGCTCGAAACCGGGGTCAGCTGGAGGCGCGGACCGCCAGGGAGACCGGGAGGACCTGCTGGCGGGGCTTGAGACCCTGGTCGTCGAGGAGCTGGAGCATGGTCTCGACCATGGCGTGGACCTGCTCACGCGGGTCCTGGTGCACCGAGGTCAACGGCGGGTCCATGGCCGGGGCGAGGGTGGCGTTGTCGTCGAAGCTGACCACCGCGATGTCCTCCGGGATGCGGCGCCCGGCCGCGTCCAGCGTGCGCAACGCGCCCACGGCCATCATGTCGCTGGCGACGAACACCGCGTCCAGGTCCGCGTGCCGGGTGAGCAGGGCGGACATCGCGTTCGCGCCGCCCGAGAGCGTGAAGTCGGCCTCCGCGGCCAGGTCGGCGGGGTCGAGCCCGGCGTCGAGCAGCGTCTTGCGCCAGCCGGCGAGCCGGTCGATCGCGGCGCTCTGGTCCTGCGGTCCGGCGATCGTGCCGATCTTCCGGCGCCCGGCCGCGACCAGGTGTTCCACGGCCAGCCGGGCGCCGCCCTCGTTGTCGAAGTCGACGACGTGGACGCCGCGGCGGAGGCCGGCCGCCTGCCCGCCGAACACCACCGGGATCCGCAGCAGGCGCAGCGCCTTGGGCAGTGGGTCGGACCGGTGCGGCGCGAACACGAGCGCGCCGTCGACGTGCCCGCCTTCGAGGAACCGGACCGTCCGGCTGAGGTCTTCGCGGGTGTCACTGAAGATCAGGACCATCTGACGGCCGATGTCGGCCAGCTCCCGGTAACCGGCGCGCATGACGGCCGTGCGGTACGGGTCGTCGAGCAGCCGGGCCTCCGGCTCCGAGAGCACCACCGCGATCGCCCCGGTCCGCCGGGTGACCAGCGACCTGGCCGCCTGGTTCGGGGAATAGCCCAGGTCACGGGCCGCGGCCTGGACCTTCTCCCGCGCCGCCGCGCTGACGTAGGCGTCGTCGTTCAGCGCCCGTGACGCCGTCGACCGCGACACGCCGGCGAACGCCGCGACGTCCTCCAGCGTCGGCCGTTCTTCATCCCCTGCTCGAGGCCCCACGGCACCGCCCTCGCTCCTGCCACCACCCGGACGACCCCAGCTTAACGTTCAACGATCCTCCGGGACCGGGAGCGCTCCTCGCAGGAAACGCTCCGGTTACGCCCCCTTGACACGGTCAGAACCCGCAAGCAGACTCTGCGACACCTGGGAGCGCTCCCAGAACGGCTCCCAGCAGTGAGAGCGCTCATTCCCGTCAACAAGGTGGTTGGACACGTGAGAACGATCCGGAACGGCCTGGTCCTCGCACTGGGCATCACGATGACGGCGCTCGGCGCCACGGCCTGCGGTGGCGGCGGTGACGCGACACCGCCGGCGGCCGGCCCCAACGAGCACGTGGACCTGACGCTGGCGACGTTCACCGAGTTCGGCTACGAGGCGCTCATCCCGGAGTACGAGCGGCTGCACCCCAACATCAAGATCACCCACCGCAAGACCGGCCAGGGCGGGCCCTACCACCAGGACCTGATCACCAAGCTGGCCGCGGGCTCCGGCCTCGCCGACGTCACGGCGGTCGAGGAGGGTCACCTCTCCGACGTGCTCGACAAGGGCTCGAAGTTCAACGACCTCACCAAGATCGGCCCCGCCGACGCCTCCCCCGACCGCTGGCTCGGCTGGAAGTACGACGCCGCGAAGACGAAGGACGGCAAGGTCATCGGCTACGGCACCGACATCGGGCCGCTCGCCATGTGCTACCGCAAGGACATGTTCGCCGCGGCCGGCCTGCCGACCGACCCCGAGCAGGTCAAGCCCCTGTTCGCCACCTGGGACAGCTACTTCGCCGCGGGCGCGGACTACGTGTCCAAGACGAAGGGCAAGGCCTGGTTCGACTCGGCCGCGCAGAACTTCAACGCCATGGTCAACCAGCTGCCGACCGGCTACATCGGCACCGACGACAAGCTCGCCGTCGAAGGCAACCAGGGCATCAAGGACGCCTGGACGAAGGTCACCGACGCCGTTGCCAAGGGCGAGTCGGCCAAGCTGACCGCGTTCAGCAACGAGTGGAACTCCGGCTTCAAGCAGGGCGCGTTCGCCACGAAGGTGTGCCCGGCGTGGATGCTCGGCGTGATCAAGGAGCAGGCCGGCCCGGAGAACTCCGGCAAGTGGGCGGTCACCGCGGCCTTCCCCGGCGGCGGCGGCAACTGGGGCGGTTCGTACCTGACCGTGCCGACCCAGTCGAAGCACCCGAAGGAGGCCGCCGAGCTCGCGGCCTGGCTGACCGCGCCGGAGCAGCAGATCAAGGCGTTCCAGGCCAAGGGCACGTTCCCGAGCCAGGTCAAGGCCCTGTCGGACCCCGCGCTGCTGAGCCAGACCGACGCCTACTTCGGCGGCGCGAAGGTCGGCGAGCTGTTCGCCGAGCAGGCCAAGAAGGTCCAGAAGCCGCAGTACAAGGGCCCCGGTGACGGCCAGATCCAGGAGAACGCCTCCAGCCCGGCGCTGCAGGCGGTCGAACAGGGCAAGTCGGCGGCGGACGGCTGGCAGCAACTGGTCGACTCGGCGAAGAAGATCACCCGCTGACCTCATGACCGTCATCGACAAGGTCGCGCCGGAAGGGAGTAAGGCCGGGGAGCGCACGTCTCCCCGGCCCACCTTCCGGCACAAGCTGAGCCGGTGGGACGTCAAGGTATCGCCGTACCTCTACGTCGCGCCGTTCTTCATCGTGTTCGGGGTCGTCGGGCTGTTCCCGCTGCTGTACACCGCGTACGTCTCGCTGTTCAAGTGGAAGGCCGGGGACGACAACCCGGACTTCATCGGCGTCGACAACTACAAGGAGCTGTTCGGCGACGGGCAGTTCTGGAACGCGCTGGGCAACACGTTCAGCATCTTCCTGCTCTCCAGCATCCCGCAGCTCGTCATCGCGATGGGGCTCGCGGCGCTGCTCGGGAGCAGGCTGCGTGGCGCGACCGGCTGGCGCGTCGGCATCCTGCTGCCGTACGCCGCGAGCCTCGTCGCGATCGGGATCATCTTCGCGAACCTGTTCGGGCCGAAGTACGGCCTGATCAACGGTGTGCTGCAGACGATCGGGCTGGACCCGGTCGACTGGCAGGCCAGCCGGTTCGGCAGCCACGTCGCGATCGCGATCATGGTGAACTGGCGCTGGACCGGCTACAACGCGCTGATCGTGCTGGCCGCCATGCAGGCCATCCCGAAGGAACTGCACGAAGCCGCGCTGATCGACGGCGCCGGGACGTGGCGGCGGTTCTTCAACGTGACGCTCCCGCTGCTGAAACCGACGCTGATCTTCGTCACCATCACCTCCACGATCGGCGGGCTGCAGATCTTCACCGAGCCCAAGCTGTTCGACGCCATGCCCGGGTCGAACAACGGCGGCTCCACCAACCAGTTCCAGACCGTGACGCTGTACCTGTACCAATCCGCGTTCGAGAACTACAACCTGGGCTACGCCTCGGCGATCGCCTGGGTGCTGTTCGTGATCATCGTGCTCATCGCGCTGGTGAACTTCCTGCTCACCGGCCGGCTGGCCCGCACCCCGGCGGTGAAGAAGAAATGACGACTATCCAGAGTGGACTGCGCAGGAGCGTCGCCACCCTCGGGAAACCGCGCAAGGCGACCTACTGGGTGCTCGCCATCTTCGTGCTCGGTTCGCTGTTTCCGTTCTACTGGTCGTTCCTGGTCGCCAGCCGGGACAACGGGATGCTCACCGAGCGCATCCCGCCGTTCATCCCCGGCGGCAACTTCTTCGCCAACGCTTCGCGGGTGTTCGACACCGTGCCGTTCTGGAAGGCGCTGGCCAACAGCGTCATCGTGTCCGGCACGGTCACCTTGACGACGGTGCTGTTCTCGTCCCTGGCCGGGTTCGCCTTCGCGAAACTCCGGTTCAAGGGGCGCAACGGGTTGTTCGTGTTCATCGTCATCACGCTCGCGGTGCCCACCCAGCTCGGCATCATCCCGCTGTTCATCGCGATGTCGAAGCTGGGCTGGGCCGGTGGGCTGCAGTCGGTGATCGTGCCCAACCTGGTCACCGCGTTCGGCGTGTTCTGGATGCGGCAGTACACAGTGGACGCACTGCCGTACGAGCTGATCGAGGCCGCGCGCGTCGACGGCTGCAGCATGTTCCGGATCTTCTGGAACGTCTGCCTGCCCGCGGTGCGCCCGGCGGCGGCGATCCTGGCGATGTTCACGTTCATGACGTCCTGGAACGACTTCCTGTGGCCCCTGGTGGTGCTGGACGCGGGCAACCCGACCGTCCAGGTGGCGCTGGAGAAGCTGCAGAGCGGTTACTACGTCGACTATTCGCTGGTGCTGGCCGGCACGACCCTGGCCACCATCCCGATCCTCATCGTCTTCCTCCTGCTCGGCCGCCAGATCGTGGCCGGGATCATGCAAGGTGCCGTGAAAGGGTGACCATGTCCGTACATCCCGACAGCGTTCGGGCCGAGACCGCTTTGATGTTCCCGCCCGCCTTCGTCTGGGGCGCCGCGACCGCGGCGTTCCAGGTCGAAGGGGCCACCACGGCCGACGGGCGCACCGACTCGGTCTGGGACGTCTTCGCGCGCCGTCCGGGTGCGGTCAAGCGCGGCGACACCGGGGACCCGGCCGCCGACCACTACCGCCGCTACGGCGAGGACGTCGACCTGATGCGGCGCCTGGGCCTGGGCGCCTACCGCTTCTCGCTGGCCTGGCCCCGGGTGCGCCCGGACGGCGGCGCCCCGAACGCCGCCGGGATCGCGTTCTACGACCGGCTCGTCGACCGGCTGCTGGAGGCCGGGATCGAGCCGTGGGCGACGCTCTACCACTGGGACCTGCCGCAGGCGCTGGAGGAGCAGGGCGGCTGGACGTCGCGCGACACCGCGTACCGCTTCGCCGACTACACCGAGACGGTGCTGGCCCGGCTCGGCGACCGCGTCGCCAGCTGGTCGACGCTCAACGAGCCGTGGTGCGCGGCGATGCTCGGGTACGCCGGCGGCATCCACGCGCCCGGCCGCACCGACCACACCGCCGCCGTCGCCGCGACGCACCACCTGCTGCTGGGGCACGGGCTCGCGATGGACATCATCCGACGGCACGCCCCGGACGTCCCGGCCGGGATCACGCTCAACCTGTACCCGGTCGCGCCGCACGACCCGGCGAACGCCGCCGACGTCGCCGCGTGCCGCCGGATCGACGGCCTGCAGAACCGGCTGTTCCTCGACCCGGTGCTGCGCGGCGGCTACCCGGAAGACCTGCTCGAGGACCTGGCACCGTTCGGGATCGGCGACGTCGTCCGGCCCGATGACAGCGCTGTCATCGCCGCGCACGTCGACTGGCTCGGCGTGAACTACTACCGCGACTACCGCGTCGCGGGCGCGCCGGTGCCGGGCAGCGAGCCGGCGGGCCCGGAGTGGGTCGGCGCGGGCGACGTCCACTTCGTGCCGGATCCCGCCGCGCCCCGCACCGACTCGGGCTGGGAAGTCCAGCCGGCCGGGCTGACGGAGTCGCTGCTGCAGGTCCACCGCGGCTACCGGCCGGTGCCGCTGTACATCACGGAGAACGGCGCGGCCTACCCCGACGTCGTCTCCGACGGCGGTGAGATCGTCGACACCGACCGCGTCGCGTTCCTCGACTCCCACCTGCGCGCGGCCCACGAGGCCGTCGCCGCCGGGGTCGACCTGCGGGGCTACTTCTACTGGTCGCTGCTGGACAACTTCGAGTGGGCGGAGGGCTACGCCAAGCGGTTCGGCCTGGTCCACGTCGACTACGCGACCCAGGTGCGGACGCCGAAGCGCAGCGCGCACTGGTACTCGCGGGTCATCGGCCTCAACGGCCTCGGCTGACGCGGGCCCACAGGCAAGTCCGTGAATGTCGCATTGAGGGACTTGAAGTCCCTCAATGCGACATTCACGGCTTTCGCCGCCCAAGCGAAGGGTGCGTTCCGGCGTCGGCACCGCCAGACTGGCCGGTATGGGACTGCGCAGCGAAGCTTGGTTCAACAACCCCGCCGACCCCGGGATGACCGCGCTCTACCTCGAGCGGTACATGAACTGGGGCCTGACCAGGGAAGAGCTGCAGTCCGGGAAGCCGATCATCGGGATCGCGCAGACCGGCTCGGACCTCAGCCCGTGCAACCGGCACCACCTCCAGCTGGCCGACCGGACGCGGGAGGGGATCCGCGAGGCGGGCGGGATCGCCGTCGAGTTCCCCGTGCACCCCATCCAGGAGACCGGCAAGCGGCCGACCGCCGCGCTGGACCGCAACCTCGCCTACCTGGGGCTCGTCGAGACGCTCTACGGCTACCCGATCGACGGCGTCGTGCTGACCACCGGCTGCGACAAGACGACGCCGGCGTGCCTGATGGCCGCCGCGACCGTCGACATCCCGGCCATCGTGCTCTCCGGCGGGCCGATGCTCAACGGCTGGCACAACGGCGAGCGCACCGGGTCCGGCACGATCATCTGGAAGGCGCGGGAACTGCTGGCCGCCGGGGAGATCGACGACGCCGGGTTCATGGAGCTGGTCGCGTCGTCGGCGCCGTCACCGGGCCACTGCAACACGATGGGCACGGCCTCGACGATGAACGCGCTCGCCGAGGCGCTCGGGATGAGCCTGCCCGGCTGCGCGGCCATCCCGGCGCCGCACCGCGACCGGGCGCGGATGGCCTACCGCACCGGGCTGCGGATCGTCGAGATGGTGCGGGAAGACCTGAAGCCGTCGGACATCCTGACGCGCGAGGCGTTCGAGAACGCCATCGTCGTCAGCTCGGCGATCGGCGGGTCCACCAACGCGCCCATCCACATCGGCGCGATCGCCCGGCACATCGGCGTCGACCTGCCGCTGACCGACTGGCAGCGGCTCGGGTACGCCGTGCCGCTGCTGGTCGACCTGCAGCCGGCGGGCAAGTACCTCGGCGAGGAGTTCCACCGGGCCGGCGGGGTGCCGGCCGTCGTGCACGAGCTGATGGCCCACGGGCTGATCCACGAGGACGCGCCCACGGTCAACGGCCGGAGCATCGGAGACAACTGCCGTGACGCCGAGGCCGGCGACCGCGACGTCATCCGGACGTTCGGCTCCGCGCTGGTGACCGACGCCGGTTTCCTGGTCCTGCACGGCAACCTGTTCGACGCCGCGATCATGAAGTCCAGCGTGATCTCGCCGGAGTTCCGGCGCCGCTACCTGGCGGGCGGGGTGTACGAGGGCACCGCGGTCGTGTTCGACGGCCCCGAGGACTACCACGCCCGCATCGACGACCCGGACCTCGGCGTCGACGAGGACTCGCTGCTCGTGATGCGCGGCACCGGCCCGCTCGGCTACCCGGGCTCGGCCGAGGTCGTCAACATGCGCCCGCCCGCCGAGCTGATCAAGCGCGGGGTGCGCGAGCTGCCGTGCCTGGGTGACGGCCGCCAGTCGGGGACGTCCGGCTCGCCGTCGATCCTCAACGCCTCCCCCGAAGCCGCGGCCGGCGGCGGCCTCGCCGTGCTGCGGACGGGCGACCGGGTGCGCATCGACCTCGGCGAAGGCACCGCGAACGTGCTGATCCCCGACGAAGAGCTCGCCCTGCGCCACAAGGAGCTCGAGGAGGCGGGCGGGTACCAGGTGCCCGCGTCGCAGACGCCGTGGCAGGAGATCCAGCGGTCGATGGTCGACCAGCTCTGCGACGGCATGGTCCTGCGCCCGGCCGTCGCGTTCCAGCGGGTGGCCGCGAAGGGCGTTCCGCGCGACAACCACTGAAGACCGGAAAACCGCTGCTTGGAACCGGCGCCGAACGGGTAACTCCCCGGTAGCCGAGCGAGGAGGACCCCGATGCTGCCGGACCGTGACCGCCAGACCCTGAGCGCGATCGAGGCGGAACTGCTGGCGAGCGATCCCGCGCTCGCGGAGGTGTTCAGCGGCCGCGACATGCGGCAGGCCCGGCGCTGGAGCCTCCTGCTCATCCTGTCCGACATCACGGCCGTGGTGATGCTGGTCGTCGGCCTGTTCGCCCGGGACGCCGGCCTCGTGCTCTGGGGCACGGTCGCCGCGGGCGCGCTCGTCGCCTGGCACATCGCCCGCTCGGAGTCGACCCGCAAGGCGACCGCGGACGACTCCGAACCTCCCCTGACCTCGCTGCGCTGAGAGCTGCTGGACCACATGCCGCACGCCCGTGGTGCGGAGCCGGGTGCCGCGGCTGTGCCCTCCACCAGGACGCCACGCAGACCGTGTTCGGCGAAGGAGGACGAAGCAGGCTTCGACCGCCGTTCCCTGTACCTGACCAACGCCGTCAAGCACTTCAAGTTCAAGCGCGACGAACGCGGGAAGCGCCGAATCCACCAGAAGCCCTCGCGCACGGAGGTCGTCGCGTGCCGGCCGTGGCTGCTGGCGGAGCTGCGCGCGGTGCGGCCGGACCTGGTGCTGTTCCTGGGGGCGACCGCCGCGCAGGCGTTGCTGGGGCCGGAGTTCCGCGTGACCGCCCATCGCGGCGAGCCGGTCGAGCCGTCCGATGACGTCGCCGAGCTGCTGCCGGCCGCGGTCGCGACGGTCCACCCGTCGGCGGTCCTGCGTGCCCCGGACCGCGACGAGGCCTACGCGGCCTGCGTCGCCGATCTGAAGACGGCTCGCAAGATCCTCAGCTGAGCGCGGCCAGCGCCGCCTCCGCCGAACCCGCGTGCTCGCCGATGTCTCGCCACGGGTCGTCCTTGCGGGCCAGCCGCTGCCGCATCTTGGACGGGCTCCAGCCGTCCGGCTCGGCCCGGCCCAGCTCCGGCCAGTCCAGCGGCGTCGCCGCGGCCGCACCCGGGCGCGCCCGCAGCGAGTACGGCGCGACGAACGTCTGCGCGTACCCGTTCCGGTTGGCGTCCAGGAAGATCCGGTCGCCACGCTTTTCCTTGCGCTGGGCCGTCGTCAGGCGGTCCGGGTCGTCGGCGGCGACCCGGTCGGCCAGCGCCCGCGACAGTTCGAGCACGACGTCCGTGTCCGCCTTCGCGTCGAGGGGCGCGACGACGTGGAAGCCGCGGCCGCCGGTCGCCTGGACGAACGGCGTCAACCCGGCTTCCCGGTAGTGGTCCCGGATCCGCCGGGCGACGGCGCGCAGCTCGGTGACCGGCGTGCCGTCCGGCGGGTCGAGGTCCAGCACCAGGCGGTCCGGCCGCTCCGGCGCGTCCACTGTGGACAGCCAGACGTGGAACTCGAGCGTTCCCTGGTTCGCCAGGTACTCCAGCGTCTCCGCGTCGTCGCACACGACGTACTCGTCCGTGCCGCCACCCTTCCGGGGGACACGCTCGACGCGGATCCGGTCCGGGAAGTGCTCCCCCGGGTGCTTCTGGAACCAGCCCTGCCCGGTGATGCCGTCGGGGAACCGCCGCAGCGTCAACGGGCGGCCGCGCAGGTGCGGCAGCATCACGTCGGCGACCGCGCGGTAGTACTCGACGACGTCACCCTTCGTGATCCCGTCGTCGGGGTAGAACACCTTGTCCGGGTGGGAAACGTTCACGGCCGCTCCCGCACGACGTCCGCCGCCTTCTTGTCCTCGCGCAGCCCGGCGAACCGCGGGTGCCGCAGCCGCCCGTCGCGCGTCCACTCCGCAAAGCCGATCTGCGCGACCAGGTCCGGGCGGACCCAGTGCGCCCCGGGCTCCTTGACCGGCCCGCCGAACGGAGATCGCCCGACTTCCCGCTCCTTCAGCTGCGCGTGCAGCGACGCCAGCATCTTCTCGTCGAACCCGGTGCCCACTTTGCCGGCGTACTTCAGGGCGCCGTCCTCGTGGTAACCGAGCAGCAGGGCGCCGAAGCCGTGCCGCGCGCCCTGCGGGTCGGTGAACCCGCCGATGACCAGCTCCTGACCCCGCGCGCACTTGAACTTCAGCCACTCGGGGGTCCGCCCGTGCCGGTACGGCGAGTCCGCCCGCTTCGCGACGACGCCCTCCCAGCCCCGGCGGCACGCCTCCTCGAAGAACTTCTCCCCTTCGGCGTTCCGGTGCGTGGACAGGCGAAGGGGGTCCTCGAAGTCGAAGGCGTCGCGCAGCAGGGCCTTGCGCTGCCGCAACGGCAGTGCGGTCGTGTCCTGGTCGTCGTAGTACAGCAGGTCGAACAGGTAGTAGTAGACGCGCACGCCGGTGGCCCGGGCCCGGTCCGGGTCGGCCACGTGGATCCGGGGCTGCAGCGCGGCGAAGCTGGTGTTGCCGCGTTCGTCGAACGCGACGATCTCGCCGTCCGCGACGAACCTCGGCCCGCCCTGGGACGCCAAGGCCTCGACGAGCTCGGGGTAGGCCTTGTCCATCACCTTGCGGTTGCGCGAGTACAGCGTCGGCGGGCCCGAGTCGCGCACGCAGAGCGCACGGACGCCGTCCAGCTTGCGCTCGAAGATCCAGCCGTCGTCGGAGAACCGGCGATCGGTGAGCGTGGCCAGGGTCGGTTCGCGCCAGCCGGGGCCGGTCACGACGCCTTCAGCGCCTTCTCCAGCTCCGTCCGCGTCATCTTCGACCGGCCCTTGACCTTCTTCTCGCGCGCCAGCTTGTCGAGCTCGGACTTGGACAGCTCCGCCAGGTCCGGCGCCTTCTTCTTCGCCGGCTTCTTGCCGCCGCTCTTGCGGCTCTTCACGCTGCGCGACAGGGCCTCGAACAGGTCGACGACGTCGGCCGAGGTCTCCGGCGGCTCCTCGTGGGCGATCTCCTTGCCGGACTTCTTGGCCTTGATCAGGTCCTCGACGCGCTCGGAGTATTCGTCGCGGAAGTCCCCGGGTTTCCACGGCGCGGTCATCTCGTCGACCAGGGACAGGGCCATGTCGAGTTCCTTGGGCCGCGGTTTGGGCAGCTTGGGCAGCCCGCCCATGACGTCCTTGGGTTTCCGCAGGTCCGCGACGAAGTGCAGGGTGTTGAGGACCATCACGTCCTCACCGGCGCGGACCGCGCAGAGGTACTCCTTGCCGCGCAGGACGAACTTCGCGACCCCGGCCTTCTCGCTGCGGTCCATCGCCTGCAGCAGCAGGCCGTACGCCTTGGCGAAGTCCTCCTTCGCCGGCTTCAGCCAGTACGTCCGGTCGTAGAACCACGGGTCGATCTCGTCGAGCTCCACGAACTGCTCGATGTCGATCCGCCGCGACCGCTCGGGCGCGATCTCGTCCAGTTCGTCGGGCTCGACGAGCACGTGGTCGCCGCCGCCGAGGTCGTAGCCCTTGACGATCTCGTCCCGGGTGACCTCGTCGCCGGTCCGCTCGTTGACCTTGCGGTTGCGGATCCGGTCGGACGTGCCGCGTTCGAACTGGTGGAAGTGGATCGTGTGGTCCGCCACCGCGGGGTACAGCTCCACCGGGACGGTGACCAGCCCCAGGCTCAGGGCACCGCTCCACACCGGTCTGACCATGACGACCTCCTCACCGCCCTCCGATACCCGGGCGCGGGTGAGTCGAAACGGCTCAGGCGACTTCGGTACTCGTACCGGTGCTCTCCCCACCGGCGCCGCGGTGCAGGCCCAGCATCTCCAGCAGCAGGGCGCAGTCGTCGGCGTCCGTGGCCCCCGCCGCGACGGCCAGCGCCGCCTTCCGGCGCGTCCGCTCCTGGTCCGGCGAGTCCCCGCCGTCCAGCAGCAGGTCCGCCACCGGGCGCAGGTCGTTCCGCTTGTCCCTCATGTCGTGCTCCCCTCCGGTCGATCCCCGGCCAGCTCTCCGCGCGATCCGGCTACCCCGCATCACCCTGCCCAACACAGGTGTCACCGAACGGCGCACGGGAGACGTCGATCGTTGGGCCGAACGAGTGAAATCGGTGGGCCCCCGGCCAGGAATCGGCAAGGTTGGTGAGACCCACGTCACACCAGGAGGCCGGATGGGCACCCAGATCCGCATCAGCCGCGAGGACGACTCGCTGCCCTGCGAAGTCTGCGGGTTCCCGACCATGCACGTGGCCCAGGTCGTCGCCGACGACGGCCGCGTACTCGGCCGCACCCTGGTCTGCACGACGTGCTCCCGCAACCGGCCGCGCCCAGAAGCGGTACCGCAGGCCGACGCGCCACCGGACGAGGTCCCGACCAGCTGAGACCGCGATCTCGCACCGGCCCCGGACTCGCGGAGCACCTGCCCAGCGGGCGGCTGCCGGCTGGGGCCGATTCCGGGGCGTTGCGATCCCAGCGAGTGGCCAACACACCGCCGGGATCGGCCGACCCGGCGCCCGGAGCAGCCAACACGCTGCCGCAAGCGGCCAACACGCCGAACGGCGGTCACGCAAAGCGGCGATCCTCGGCGAGTTGGCCACTCCGGGCAGTGTGTTGGCCACTCGCGTCGGCGTTTTGGCCATTCCGGGCGGCGTGTTGCCATCCCGAGCAGTGTGTTGGCCGCTCCGGACGGTGTGTCGACCACTCCCGGCGGCGTGTTGGCCATTCCGGGCCGTGTGTTTGCCGTCCCGGGCAGTGTGCTGGCCGTCCCGGCGGCGTGGTCACTGCTCCGGCCCACGTGTTGGCCCCTCCGGGCAGTGTGTCGGCCGCTCCGGGAGGCGAGCTGGCCGATCCCAGCGGCGCGGTCACCGCTCCAGCCCATGTGTTCGCCCCTCCGGGCAGCGAGCTAGCCGATCGCGGCGGCGTGGTCACCGCTCCAGCCGAAGTGGTGGCCACACCAGTCGACGCAGCGGCCCGCTCCGGGCCACCCGGTGCAGGCCGCGTTGCCGGTGCGGGCCGCGCTGCCGGAGCCGGTCGCGCGAAGCCGGCAGCCCCGGGCGAGCCGCGGAACCTGGCCACCCAGCCTCAGCTTGTCGTGGCCACCGCCGCGACGAACTCCGCTGCCACCTCGTGCAGCTTGCGGTTGCCGTCCTGCGAGCGTTTGACCAGGCGCTGGAACGCGTCCTCCGCCGTGATCCGGTGGGCCGCCATCAGGATCCCCTTCGCCTGCTCGATCACCGCGCGCGTCTCCAGCGCCCGGTTGAGCTGCTCGATCAGCTCCCGCGACGCGAAGTAGCGGCGCGCGCTGCGCAGGCCGAACACCACCGTCGCGGTGTACAGCTCGAGGATCTTCGTGCCCAGCTCGCTGAAGCCGTGCTCGCCGAAGCCGAAGAGGTTCACCGCGCCGGACATGTCGTCGGCGACCGTCAGCGGGGCGGCGAGAAAACTCGCCACGCCCAGCTGCTCGGCCGAGGACACGAACTGCGGCCACAGGTCCCCGACCGCGCCGACGCCGACGCGGACCGGCTGACCCGTCTCGGCGGCGCGCAGGCACGGGCCGTCGCCGATCCGGTACTGCTCGCGGTCGAAGTTGACCGCCCGCTGGTCGGTGCTGGCCACCGTCTCCGGTTCGCCGTCCCGGACCAGGGTGATGCTCGCCATGTCGGCGCCCGGCACCACCTGCACGGCGTGGTCGCAGACCGCCTGCAACATCTGTCCGAGGTCCAGCTGCGTGTCCAGCATCGCGGTCAGCGACTCCATCGCGACCGTGACTTCGTCCAGCCGTGCGGTGAGCTGCTCCTGGCCGCCCGTCATCCTGGTAACGCCCCTCTACTCGTTCTCAGGGCGCTCTAGACCAGGGAGGACCCGGGCGCGCGCCACAGTGGGCCGCTAGCGCTTTAACGGGTCCAGCGCGAGGTTACTGCATCCCGGTGGCGGCGGGCGCAAGCGGCCACCACGTCCGCGCGCCGCGCCGCCATTCGGAGCAGTACCCGATCCGTCCGAAGTGGACTTCAGGCCAGGGCCGGCAGCAGCTCCTTCTCGGCGAAGTCGAGGAAGCCGTCCTGCTGGTCGCCGCCGATCTGGATCAGCGCGACGTCGGTGAAGCCCGCCTTTTCGAACTCGCGGACGCCCGCGACGATCGGCTCGACGTCCGGGCCGCAGGGGATCGAGCCCGCGACGTCGTCCTCCCGGACGAACTGGGTCGCCCCGGCGAAGCCGGCCGGGCCGGGCAGCTCGGCGTTGACCTTCCAGCCGCCGGCGAACCAGCGGAACTGCTCGTGGGCGCGCTTCACCGCGGCATCGCGGTCGGTGCCCCACGACACCGGCAGCTGCGCGATCTTGCGCGACGCCGGGCCGGGCCGGGCGGCGTCCCATTCCCGCGCCAGGTCCGCGTCCGGCTCGACGGCGATCATCGCGTCGGCGACCGGGGCGAACCGCCGGATCGACTGCGCGCCGGACACCGCCACCCCGATCGGCGTGCGGATTTCCGGCAGGTCCCACAGCTTCGCCGAGTCGACCCGGAAGTGCTTGCCCTCGTAGCTGAAGTAACCGCCGTCGAAGAGCCCGCCGATGATCTGGACGGCCTCGGCGAGCATGTCGTGGCGGACGTTCGCCGGCGGCCAGCCGCGGCCGACGACGTGCTCGTTCAGGTTCTCACCCGCCCCCAGGCCGAGGGTGAACCGCCCGCCGGACAGCGCCTGCACGGTCGCCGCCTTCTGGGCCACCACCGCCGGGTGGTAGCGCATGGTCGGGCACGTCACGAACGTCATCAGCTCGGCGCGCTCGGTGACCTGCGTGACGGCGCCCAGCACGCTCCAGGCGTAGGGCGAGTGGCCCTGTTCGGCCAGCCAGGGTGAGTAGTGGTCGCTCATCACCTCGAAGGCGAAGCCGGCCTGTTCCGCGCCGGCGGCGTACCGCACCAGGTCGTTCGGGCCCGCCTGCTCGGTCATCAGGGTGTAGCCGATCCGCATCGGAGCCTCCTCTCGTCGCCCGCCGCGTACCCGGCCCCGGTGATGATCAACCGGGGCGTTTGCCCGGACGCGGAGCGGGTATTCGACGACCATCGAAGGGAGTGGGCATGCCTCAGTCGTGGAGCGGTAAGCGCGAGCGCCAGTACGAGCACATCAAGGACTCGCAGGAAGACCGCGGCGCGAGCCCGAAGCGCGCCAAGGAGATCGCGGCCCGGACGGTGAACAAGAACCGGGCCCGGTCGGGCGAATCGCGGGAAGCGAGCCGGACGTCCCTCGAGGACAAGTCCCCGCAGCAGCGCGGCGGCGAGCGCTCCGGCAACCGCAAGGGACCGGGCGGCCCGACGAGGGACCAGCTCTACAACGAGGCCAGGAAGCGGAACATCGACGGCCGCTCCAAGATGAGCAAGAAAGAGCTCGAGCGGGCACTCGGCCGGTGACGGTCCCCTCGAGTCCGCAACGCGACGTGTCGGGGTTCCCCCAGATGGGTAGACAGTCCGGTATGGAAGAAACACGAAGTGGCACGTCGGGCGGCCAGCCGTCCGCCGACGGCCTGCTCGACGAAGTGGTGGAGCTGCGGCTGCCCGCCATGGCCGAGCAGATCCCCCTGGTCCGGATGCTCACGCACGGCATGGTCTCGCGCGCCGACTTCGGCCTGGACGCCATCGCGGACGCCAAGATGGCGGTCGACGAGGCGTGCGCCCAGCTGGTCCAGCTAGCGGAGCTCGGCAC
>NZ_JBICSQ010000090.1:0-31223 GCF_043197175.1 Amycolatopsis sp. NPDC049252 | reverse complement strand
GATTCGAACCCGCGACCCTCACCTTGGCAAGGTGATGCGCTACCAGCTGCGCTACATCCGCGTACAGCGTCCTTGCGGCTGCTGTGAGGAGTACTCTATACCCTCCCCGATCCGCTCCGATGAGCGGGGTCCCCGGTCCCCTGACCCGGTGCTTCGGTGTCACAGCTGGCGTACAAGGGGTGACGACGGCTGTTTCCCTCCGTATGGTGTCCCCATTCGACCGAATGGGGAGACCTTCGGGGGAGGAGGTGCCGGGCCGGATGACCGAGCTGGGCACGGTGCCGCCACCAGCGGCCTCGGAATCCGACGAGCAGGCACTGCTGCAACGGTTGCGAAACGGTGAGGACGCGGCGTTCGGCGAGCTGTTCGAGCTGCACGCGGCCGCCGTCCGGAGACTCGCGCAGAGCCTGGCGGCCGACCGGTCCGAGGCCGAGGACATCACCGCGGAGACCTTCTTCCGGGTGCTGCAGGCGCTGCGCCGGGGCGCCGGTCCCCGGGACTACGTCCGCGCCTACCTGCTGACCGTCGCCCGCCGGGTCTCCTGGGAGTGGCACGGCGCCCGCCGCGACGTCCCGGTCTCCGACGACGAGCTGACCTTCCGCGCCGGCGCCGGGGCGGACACGCACGCCCGCACCGCCGAGCACACGCTGATCACCACCGCGTTCACCAGCCTGCCCGAGCGCTGGCGGACCGTGCTGTGGCAGACCGAGGTCGAGGGCGAGCAGCCCGCCATGGTCGCCACCCACTTCGGGCTGAGCGCGAACGCCACCGCGGCGCTGGCCCGCCGGGCCCGCCAGGGGCTGCGCGCGGCCTACCTGCAGGCACACCTTTCGGTGAACCGCGGGCCGGACTCGTGCCGCGCGGTCGTCGAGAAGCTGGGCGGGTTCACCGCGGGCAGCGTCACCGGCGCCGAAGCCGAGCGGATCAAGGCGCACCTGCACGGCTGCCCGTCGTGCCGCGCGACCCAGGACGAACTCCGCGACGTCTGCTCGTCGCTGCGCGCGCACGCCGGGGTGCTGGTGCTGCTGGTGCCGGCCGCGGGTGCCGCGGCCGGCGGCAGCGGGGTGCTGGCCGGACTCGGCGCCACCGTCAAGGGCGTCCTGGTCGGCTCGAAGGTCAAGATCGGCCTCGCGCTGGCGTCGACCGCGGCCGTGGGTGCCGTGGGCGTCGCCGCCGGGCCGGTGCTGTTCGGCTCGTCGCCGGTGCAGGACGTGGGGCTGACCGGTGGTGCGCCGGAGCTCGTGGTCGTGCCGCCGAGCGAGACGCACCAGCAGCCCCCGCCCCAGCCGCAGCGGAACCCGCGGATCGGCATCGGCGTGCTCAACGGCCGTGGCACCGGCGTCACCGTCCCGGCGAAGTCGCGGACCGGGGCACACCAGCTCGGCGCGAACGAGGTTCCCGGCTTGCCCGGCGGTGACGTCCCGGCCGGCGAGACGAGCGGCGGGGTCACCGGTGACGGCGGCACCGACGGGCTCGTCCCGCGCGACGACGACCCGCCTTCGACGTTCAGCACGCCCGGCCACTCGTCGACGGCGCCGAGGCTCGACACGGAGACCTCGCACCCCGACCTGACCATCACGGAGTCGAGCGACGCGAACGAGCCGGAGAATTCGCCCGAGCTGTCGCCGACCGGCCGTCCGGTGGGTTCGCCGACCGAGACGACCAAGCCGGAGCCGACCGGCGACGACTCGGAGTCGACGAAACCGTCGACCGAGCCGTCGACGACGGTGACGCCGACGTCCGGGAAACCGTGCCCGAGCAGTACCTCCGAAGTCACTGATTCGGGCGAATCGGCGGATTCGGCCTCGACCGTGCCGTCGGGGTCCTGAACAGCGGTGATCAACTCTTCGGCGCGGGATGTCCGATTCCTCCCTCGCGCGGGCCGGGCTGCGCACGGTACCGTTGTGCTGCTCACCTTGCGGGCGGCCCGGGAGGCTACTGAATGAACCGGCTGGTGCGCGGCGAAGACGGCCGCGACTGGGTGGTCCGTGCCCAGATGGAATGGCGGGCTCCGGCGACCGCGGACGACTTCGAACACGACGTCGCGGGCAGCTACGGTCCCGGCATCGCGATGATCGTCGTGACCGCGCTGCTGGCCGTGATCCTCGTCGTGTGGACCCCGGACCAGGTCAACATCCCCGCGTGGGTGCTGCTCGCGCTGCTGCTGATCATCCTGTTCTTCCCGCTGCGGTGGATCCTGCGCCGTCCGTGGACGGTGGTCGCCGAGACCGAGGGCGACGTGACGGGTGACCGGCCGTCCGAGCGCTGGGTCGGCACGATCCGCGGCATGTTCACCGTGCAGGGCGAGGTCAAGAAGATCTCCAAGACCATCCAGCGGCACTCGCTGCCGGACTTCGACGGGCCGCTGCACCCGGTCGAGTAAGCCGTACCGGATTTCGGCCGAAAGGGTGAGACTGACGGAATGCCCGAGCTACCCGAGGTCGAAGCGCTGGCTCACCACCTGCGAGAAAACGCCGTCGGCCAGACGATCTTCCGGATCGATGTCGCATCGCTGAGCGTGCTGAAGACGGCGACCCCGCCGTGGACCCAGCTGCACGGCCGCGAGATCACCGGGGCCACCCGGCACGGCAAGCACCTCGACGTCGTCGCCGGTGACCTGCACCTGGTCGTCCACCTGGCCCGCGCCGGCTGGCTGCGCTGGTCGGACGGGCTGGCCGCGGCGCCGCTGCGGCCGGGCAAGGGCCCGATCTCGCTGCGGGTGCACCTCGAGTCCGCCACCGGACCTGGCTTCGACCTCACCGAAGCCGGCACGAAGAAGGGCCTCGCGGTGTGGATCGTCAAGGATCCGCAGGAGATCGCGAGCGTCGCGCGCCTCGGCCCGGACGCCCTCAGCCTGGACGCCACGCAGCTGCGGGAGCTGTTCGCCGGGCGGAACACCCGGCTGAAGTGGGCGCTGACCGACCAGTCGCTGATCGCCGGCATCGGCAACGCCTACTCCGACGAGATCATGCACCGCGCGAAGCTCTCGCCGTACGCCACGGTAGGCAAGCTCGACGAAGGCGCGCTGGAAACCCTCGCCGAGGCCATCCACGAGATCGAGTCCGACGCCGTCGAGCGCTCGGTGGGGCAGAAGGCGGCGCGCCTGAAGGGTGAGAAGCGCTCGGGCCTGCGGGTGCACGCCCGCACCGGGCTGCCGTGCCCGGTCTGCGGCGACACGATCCGCGAGATCTCGTTCGCCGACAAGTCGTTCCAGTACTGCCCGACCTGCCAGACCGGCGGCAAGCCGCTGGCCGACCGGCGGATGTCCCGGCTGCTGAAGTAGGGGATCCGGTGCGTGACATGCGTGGTCACGACGTCACGCACCGGATTCCCCCATTCGGCGGCAGGTGCTCCGCCGCCGCCCGTCCCGGGGCGGGCACCCCCGCGGCGGCGGTCCCCGAAACCGCGTCCATCCTGGGATTTCCCCTGGAACCGGTGGAACAGCACCAGCCTCTCGCGCGTTGCCGACAGTGACCATGAGGACAGCTACCCGACTCTTAGTAGGGTCGTCCCCACCCTCGGTCGTCACGTTTGAACAGAAAGTGGGAACAGGCCTTGCACCCGGTTGGTCGAGCGCAGAGCATGGACGCCGTGTCCGGGTTTCCGCTTGAGCAGATCGTCCCGTGGGCGATCGTGGTGCTGCTCGTCATCGTGGTCGTCGTGCTGCTGTTCAAGCAGCGCAAACCGGCCAGCGTGATCGAGGACGCCATGCTGCAGGCGGTCCACCGGATGTCGAAGGCGGCGCCGAACCTCCGCTCGGGCCTGGACGAGGACGCCGCCGACAAGATCACCACCCAGCTGCTGCAGATGCTCGACTGCGTCGCCGTCGGCATCACCGACAGCGAAGGCACGCTGCTGTCCTGGGACGGCGAGGCGAACGAGCACTACGTCGACCTCGTCGACGCCGTCAGCGCGGCCATCCGCAAGCACCGCCGCGAGGTCGTCGCGCACGACCGGATGCCCTGCAACCACCGCGGCACCTGCCGGATGAAGACCGCGGTGATCGTGCCGCTGCTGGTCGAGGGCGAGACCGAGGCGGCGCTGATCGTCGTCGGCCGGACCCGCGGGCGCCTGGTGCAGATGGCGGACGCGGTCGCGCAGTTCGTCTGCACGCAGTTCGAGCTGTCGCGGCTCGACGAGTCGAAGCAGCAGCTCCAGCAGGCCGAGATCAAGGCGCTGCGCGCGCAGATCTCGCCGCACTTCGTCTACAACGCGCTGAACACGATCTCCGCGCTGATCCGCACGGACCCCGAAGAGGCGCGAGAGCTGCTTCAGGACTTCGCCGACTTCACGCGCTACTCGTTCCGGACGTCGGGCATGTTCACCTCGCTCGCCGAGGAGCTGCGCAACATCGACCGTTACCTGACCATCGAGAACGCCCGCTTCGGCGGCCGGCTCGAGGTGCGGATGAAGATCGCGCCCGAGGTGCTCAGTGTGGTCGTGCCGTTCCTGATCATCCAGCCGCTGGTGGAGAACGCGGTCAAGCACGGACTGGCCAGCAAGCCCAGCGGCGGCTGCGTCACGGTGATCGCCCAGGACTACGGCACCGAAGCGCTGATCAGCGTCGAGGACGACGGCATCGGCATGGACCCGCGGCGGCTCAACGAGCTCAAGAGCGCGCACCGCACCGGCGCCCACGTCGGGCTCGGCAACATCAACCAGCGCATGCAGCAGGTGTTCGGCGGCGACTACGCGGTGATGGTCGAGACCGCGCCCGGCGCCGGCATGAAGGTGACGCTCCGGGTGCCGAAGTTCGTCCCCGGCGTCCGCCCGAACATGCCCGACTACAGCTCCGACGCCGACACGGGCGAGGCCGACGTCCCGTCGCAGGGCGGTCCGGCGCAGCTCAACGGCGCCGAGGCGAACGGCGTCAACGGCACCCGGTCCGGCATCCTCCCCATGGGCTGAATCCGGCTAGCCTGGCTCCATGAGCGTTACCGACAAGCTGGCTTCGCGGATCCCGGGTCTCGCCGACCGGGTCGAGCGCAAGGACGTCGTGGCCGTGGTGAAGCTGCACGGTGTGATCACGCCGTCGCCGTCACCGCTGGCCAGGGGCGCGATCAACCTGAACGCGGTCGAATCCGCGCTGACCAGGGCGTTCGGGCACGACCGGCTGAAGGCCGTCGCGCTGCTGATCAACTCGCCGGGTGGCGCGCCGACGCAGTCCGGCCTGGTCGCCGAGCGGATCCGGCAGCTGGCCGACGAGAAGGGCGTGCCGGTACTGGCGTTCTGCGAGGACGTCGCCGCGTCCGGCGGCTACTGGCTGGCGTGCGCGGCCGACGAGATCTTCGCCCACCGCACGTCGATGGTCGGCTCGATCGGCGTCATCAGCGGCGGCTTCGGGTTCACCGGCCTGCTGGAGCGCTTCGGCATCGAGCGGCGCCTGCACACGGCGGGTGCGAACAAGTCGCGCCTCGACCCGTTCTCGCCGGAGAAGCCCGAAGACGTCGAGTGGCTGAAGAAGATGCACACCCAGCTCCACGACCTGTTCGTGAGCTGGGTGAAGGAACGCCGCGGCGACCGCCTGACCGACACCGAGGACCTCTTCACCGGCGACGTCTGGCTCGGCGCGAAGGCCACCGAGCTGGGCCTGATCGACGGCCTCGGCAGCCTCCGCCAGATCATCACCGAGCGCTACCCGGACGCGGACATCTCGGTCGCCGAGCCGAAGCGCCCGCTGCTGGCCCGCCTCGGCGTCGGCGCCCCGGCGGCCGCGTCCGCGGTGCTCGACGCTGTGACCCAGAAGGCGGCCTGGTCCCGCTTCGGTCTCTGACCCTCCCCTCGACGGCCCCACGGCCGCCGAGGTCTGGCTTCCTAAGTGAACCGGCGCTAGGCTATGTGAATCAGCGCTAGGGGGCCGGACCGCAAAGGAGCGGCGGATGCACCTCACGCAGACCCTCCACCAGGCCGTGCAGCAGGGCCCCGACCGGCCGATGACCGAGTACGGCGACCGCGTCCGGACCGTCGGCGAGGTCGCCGGCCGGGTTGCCCGGTTCGCCGGGGCGCTCAAGGAGCTCGGTGTCGGCGCCGGTGACCGCGTCGGCATCCTCGCCCTCAACTCCGACCGTTACCACGAGTACCTCCTGGCGACGCCGTGGGCGAACGCCGTGCTCAACCCGATCAACATCCGCTGGAGCCCGGCGGAGATCGCCTACTCGCTCACCGAGTCCGACACGCGTGTGCTGCTCGTCGACGACGCCTTCGTCCCGGTGGTGCCGAAGCTGCGCGAAGCCGGCGTGACCACGGTCGTCCACATCGGTGAGACGCCGACGCCGGACAGGATGCTCGGTTACGAAGACCTCGTCGCCGGCGCCGATCCGGTGGACGACGCCCGCCGCGGTGGTGACGACCTGCTCGGCGTCTACTACACCGGCGGCACCACCGGCACGCCCAAGGGCGTCATGCTCAGCCACCGCAACCTGCTGACCTCCGCGCTGGGCAGCCTCGCCACCGGCCACTTCCTCACCGCGCGCGGGAAACTGCTGCACGCCGCGCCGATGTTCCACCTGGCCGACGGCGCGGCCTGGGCGGCCGGCCAGCTCGTCGGGTCGACGCACGTGATCGTCCCGATGTTCACCCCGGCCGGCGTGCTCGAGGCGATCAGCGGCCGGGGCGTCACGGACACGCTGCTGGTGCCGACGATGATCCAGTTGCTGGTCGACCACCCCGGTGTCACCGACTACGACCTGACGTCGATGAACCACGTCGTCTACGGCGCTTCGCCGATCTCCGAAGCCGTCCTCGAGCGGGCCCGGAAGGTCTTCCCCGGCGCGGGTTTCGTGCAGGCGTACGGCATGACGGAGCTGTCACCGGTCGCGACGCTGCTGTCCGCCGAGGACCACGACGACCCCGCGTTGCGCCGGGCCGCCGGCCGGGCGGCGCCGCACGCCGAGGTCCGGATCGTCGACGTCGACGACGCCGAGGTGCCGCGCGGGTCGGTCGGCGAGATCGTCTGCCGCGGCGACCACGTGATGCTCGGCTACTGGAACCGGCCGGAGGAGACGGCGACCGCGTTGCGCGGCGGCTGGATGCACACCGGCGACGGCGGCTACATGGACGAGCGCGGGTACGTCTTCGTCGTCGACCGGATCAAGGACATGATCGTGTCCGGCGGCGAGAACGTGTACTCGGCCGAGGTGGAGAACGCGCTGGCCAAGCACCCGTCCGTGGCCGCGTGCGCGGTGATCGGCGTGCCGGACGAGCAGTGGGGCGAGCGGGTGCACGCCGTCGTCGTGCTGCTCGACGGCCGGGAGGCGACCGGTGACGAGCTGCGCGACTTCTGCCGTGAGGCGATCGCGGGCTACAAGGTGCCGCGCACGTTCGAGTTCACCGACGCCCTCCCGATGTCCGGCGCGGGCAAGATCCTCAAGCGCGAGCTGCGGAAGCGGCACTGGACCGACGGCGACCGCGGGGTCCACTGAGTTGTCCGCACCCGCCCGCGGCACCCGGCCGCGCAACCGCCGCGCGCTGATCGTGGCCGCGGCCGCGGAGCTGTTCGTCCGCCGCGGTTATCCGCACGTCGCCATGGGCGACATCGCCGACGCCGTCGCGATCGGCCCGTCCGCGCTGTACCGGCACTTCCGCGGCAAGCAGGAGCTGCTCGCCGCGGTGGTCGAGGACGCGTTGACCGCGCTGGCCGTCACCGGCCTCGGCGAGCTGGCGGCGGCCACGCTCGACCGGCGTGACGTCGGAGTCCTGTGGCAGCGGGAGTCCCGCCACCTCGAACCGGCCGAACGCCACCGCGTCGGCAAGCCCCTCCGGCGGCTGGCCCGGCAACTCGCCGGGCAGCTTCGTGACGGGCGCCCGGAGCTGACCGCCGATCAGGCCGCGCTGCTGGCCTGGTCGGTGCTCGCGGTGCTGGTCAGCGTCTCCTTCCAGCGCGTCGACCTGCCGCGCCCGGCCTACGACGAGCTGATGACGTCCCTGGCCGCCGCGGTCGCCGGCGTCCGGCTCCCGGACCTGGGTGAACGAGCACCTGAACCAGCCGTCGAGCCCGCGTCCCGGCGTGAGCTGCTGCTGACGACCGCGACCCGGCTCTTCGCCGAGCGTGGCTTCCACAGCGTGGCCATCGAGGAGGTCGGCGCGGCGGCCGGGATCGCCGGGCCGAGCGTCTACCACCACTTCGAGAACAAGGCCGAGCTGCTGACGACGGCCTTGAGCACCGGCGCCGACGCGCTCGGCGCGGGCCTGCGGACAGCGTCGCTGCCCGTGCTGCTGCGGTCCTACGCCGGGTATTCGCTGGCCCACCACGACGTCGTCGACCTGCTGATCACCGAGGTCGGGCTGCTGCCGGAACCCGAGCGGCACGAGCTGCGCCGCACCCAGCACGAGTACGTCGAGGCGTGGGTCGGCCTGCTCCTCGACGTCCACCCGGACCTGGGCGCGGGGCCGGCGCGGGTGCGTGTCCAAGCCGTCCTCACGGTGGTCAACGACGTTGCCCGGACTCCGCACCTGCGTAGGCTGCCGGGGGTCGAGGACGCGCTGCACGTCATCGGATCGGCTTTGCTCGAACTGTCCGATTCAGGTAGTTCCGGGCAGACTTTGTGACCTGTATCACTCTTGTTTCGTAACGCCTCTGGCGATCACCGGGCCCGGGGAGGTCTCCTCGTCAACGGGCTTTGTTGTGACCCGCAACAAATCCGGATCGACGAGGAGGTCGTCCCCGATGCCCCACTCCCGAAGATTCGCCCTCGGCGCCCTGGCCGGCGCCGCGCTCATCGCGATTCCGCTGACCTTGCCCGCGTCGGCGTCCGTCCCGCCCCCGGAATCCGGCTGGACGACGGTGTTCGCCGACGACTTCACCGGCGGCTCCGGCGCCCTGCCGTCCGGCGCGAACTGGATCGTCGACACCGGTCACGCCTACCCCGGCGGCCCCGGCAACTGGGGCACCGGCGAGATCCAGAACTACACGTCGAGCCCGTCGAACCTCGCCCTCGACGGGGCCGGCAACCTCCGCATCACGCCGCTGCGCGACGGCGCCGGCAACTGGACGTCCGCGCGGATCGAAACCCAGCGCACCGACTTCAAGCCGCCCGCCGGCGGGGTCATGCGGATCGAGAGCCGGATCCAGATGCCGAACGTCACCGGCGCCGCCGCGCTCGGCTACTGGCCGGCCTTCTGGGCGCTCGGCGGCCCGTACCGCGGCAACTGGTGGAACTGGCCCGCCATCGGCGAGTTCGACATCATGGAGAACGTCAACGGGATCAACTCCGTCTGGGGCGTCATGCACTGCGGCGTCAACCCCGGCGGCCCGTGCAACGAGACCACCGGCATCGTCAACAACCGGGCCTGCCCGGGCGCGACCTGCCAGGCCGGGTTCCACACCTACCGCTTCGAATGGGACGCGAGCGTCAGCCCGCAGGTGTTCCGCTGGTTCGTCGACGGGCAGCAGTTCCACTCGGTCAGCCAGAACCAGGTCGACGCGACGACCTGGGCCAACATGACGAACCACGCCGGCTACTTCGTGCTGCTGAACGTCGCGATCGGCGGCGCGTTCCCCAACAACAACTCCGGCACCACGACGCCGGGGCCGGGGATCGTGCCGGGGCACCCGATGGTCGTCGACTACGTCACGGTGAGCACCCGCGGCTCGGGCGGCGGCGGCACGACCACACCCACGACTCCGCCGACCACCACGACTCCGCCGTCCGGCGGCGGCAGCGCGTACAGCACGATCCAGGCCGAGTCGTACAGCCAGCAGAACGGCCTCGCCAAGCAGACGACCACCGACACCGGCGGCGGCCAGAACATCGGCCCGGCCGGCAACGGCGACTGGGCGCTCTACCCGGGTGTGGACTTCGGGAGCAGCGCCGCGACCAACTTCCAGGCGCGGGTGGCGTCCGGGGCGGCCGGCGGGGTCAGTGGCCTGGTGGAGGTGCGGCTGGACAGCCTGTCCAACGCGCCGGTCGGCAGCTTCGCCGTCGGCAACACGGGCGGCTGGCAGAGCTGGCGGACGATCCCGGCGAACACCAGCGCGGTGACCGGGGTGCACAACGTGTACCTGACGTTCACGAGCGGCCAGCCCGCCGACTTCGTGAACCTCAACTGGTTCACCTTCGTGCATTGATTGAGGGACCCGCGGGCGACGCTTTCGCCCGCGGGTCTCCCCACTTCAGGCGGACGGGGGCTGGACATTGCACTCGGCAATGGGCAGGATGCGTTTCACTGTGAGTGCTCACGATGACACCCGGAAGCTCGTGGTCCTGGCTGTGGACGACGAGCCTCGAGGTCTGGACGAACTCGTCCACTGCCTGCGCAACAGCCCGCACGTGGCCAAGGTGTTCCCGGCGATCGACGCGTCGGAGGCGCTGAGGCTGCTGTCGACCGACGACCCGAGGCTACGCGAACGCAAGGACCGCGGCCTCCCGATCGTCGACGCCGTCTTCGCCGACATCGACATGCCCGGATTGTCCGGCATGGAGATGTCGCGCGTGTTCGCCGCGCTCCGGCCCTCGCCCGCGCTGGTGTTCGTCACCGGGCACGCCGAAGAGGCGGTCAACGCCTTCGACCTCGGCGCCCTCGACTACGTCCTCAAGCCGTACCAGCAGGACCGCCTCGACCGCGCTATCTCGCGTGTCATCGAGAAGCTGGCTTCGGCCGCGGCGCCCGCTCCCGGCGCCGTCGGCGGCGAGCCCGGCGTCAAGAACGACGACGAGGTCATCCCGGTCGAGCTGGCCGGCACCACCAAGCTCATCCCGCGCTCCTCGGTCCGCTGGGTCGAGGCCCAGGGCGACTACGCGCGGTTGTTCACCACCGAAGGCAGCCACCTGGTCCGCATCCCGCTGGCGCAGCTCGAAGAGCGCTGGGAGAAGGCCGGGTTCGTCCGGATCCACCGGTCCTTCCTGGTCGCCCTGCCGCTGATCACCGAACTCCGGATGGGCCAGGGCGGCTACCAGGTCGTGATCGGCAACGAGGAGAAAGTGCTGCCGGTCAGCCGGCGCCACACTCGCGCGCTGAAGGACCGGCTGGTCGGTTCAGGCCGGAACGGCTGAGCCGGGGCCGGTCATGACCGAGGACTTCTACGACCGGCGCGCGAACGGCGTCCGCGAGCCCGATCCGACGCTGGGCCGGCGCCCGCAGCGGCCGCTGCCGCAGCCCACCGAGCAGGCCGTCGTCGAGCCGCTGCCGCCGGCGCCGGACGAGCCGCCGAAGCATGAGCAGCACTCGAAACCCAAGCGGGAACGCGTCATCCTCAACGACCCGCGGCGAGGCGCCGGCACCCTGCGCGCGCGCGTCGAGCTGGAGGAGCAGACCAGCTGGGGGAAGCTGCTCGTCCGCGACCACCTGGTGAAGGTGCAGCTGCGGACGGCGTTGCTGCTGTCGCTGCTGGTCGTCGTGGTGTTCGGGTCGCTGCCGGTGCTGTTCTACCTGCTACCCGGGTTCTCCCGGCTGACGCTGGCCGGCATCCCGGTGCCCTGGCTGATCCTCGGCGTGCTGCCGTTCCCGTTCCTGTTCGGCGTCGGCCTCTGGTACAACCGGCTGGCCGAGCGCAACGAACGCGCCTTCGTGGACATGATCGAAAACTAGTTTCGCGCCTCCCCGTGCGAGGATTCCTCCGTGCAGCTGAACCCGTGGGCGTTGACCGGCATCGTGCTGGTCGCCGTGGTGACGTTCTACCTCGGTCACCGCTCTTCGCGGTCCGCCACGAGCACGCACGACTTCCTGGTCGCGCGGCGCACCGTGCGGTCGCGGCGCAACGCCGCCGCCATCTCCGGTGAGTACTTGTCCGCGGCGTCGTTCCTCGGCATCGCCGGCATCGTGCTCAAGGAAGGCGCCGACGCGCTGTGGTTCCCGATCGGCTTCACCGCCGGTTACCTCGCGCTGATGCTCTTCGTCGCCGCGCCGCTGCGGCGCTCCGGCGCGTACACGCTGCCGGACTTCCTGGAGATGCGCCTCGGCTCGATCGGCCTGCGCCGGTTCTCCACGGCGTTCGTCGTGTTCATCGGGATCCTCTACATGGTCCCGCAGCTGCAGGGCGCCGGGCTGACGCTCGCGACGATCCTGCCGGTGCCCGCGTGGGCGGGCGCGGTCGTCGTGATGGTGCTGGTCGCGTTCAACGTGATCGCCGGCGGCATGCGCGCCATCACCGTCGTCCAGGCCTTCCAGTACTGGCTGAAGCTGTTCGCGATCGCCGTGCCCGCGTTCGTGCTGTGCATGGTGTTCTTCGCCGGCGGCGGCCCGGACGGCTTCCGCCCGCTCGGCACGGCCGCCCCGCCGGTCTTCACCACCGACACCACGGTGGACGTGCAGACCGACGTCACCCTGCACGTCGACTCGGACACGTTCCTCTACGCGTACGGCTACGCGGACAACGGCCCGGCCGCCGGGCCGACGCACTGGACCCCGCTGGCCCCGCACACGGTGGCCGAAGGCACCACGCTGAAGTTCCTGGCCGGCA
This sequence comes from Amycolatopsis sp. NPDC049252, assembly GCF_043197175.1. Classification (NCBI taxonomy): domain Bacteria; kingdom Bacillati; phylum Actinomycetota; class Actinomycetes; order Pseudonocardiales; family Pseudonocardiaceae; genus Amycolatopsis; species Amycolatopsis sp. NPDC049252. The sequence continues at coordinate 18,826 of NZ_JBICSQ010000090.1, read as the reverse complement.
CGCCGGTGCCGGTGGTCTCCGACTCCGTCGCCGACAACGGCAACTGGCTGCACCCGGGCTCGGGCAGCCTGACCGACCTGCTCCAGACGTACTCGTTGATCTTCGCGACGTTCCTGGGCACCATGGGCCTGCCGCACGTGCTGGTCCGCTTCTACACCAACCCCGACGGCAAGGCCGCGCGCCGCACCACCGTGCACGTCCTGCTACTGCTCGGCCTGTTCTACCTCTTCCCGACGCTGCTGGGCGCGCTGTCCCGGATGTACGTGCCGGAGCTGCTGGTCACCGGCAAGACGGACGCGGCGATCCTGCGGTTGCCCTCGGCGATGCTGCCGGGCATCGGCGGCCAGATCCTCGGTGCGGTCACCGCGGCCGGCGCGTTCGCGGCGTTCCTGTCCAGCACGTCCGGCCTGCTGGTGAGCGTCGCCGGGGTGGTCTCGACCGACCTGCTGCCGGGCCGGGTGCGGGACTTCCGCGTGGCGACCGTGCTGGTCGCGCTGTTCCCGATCGGGCTGGCCGTCGCGCTGCGGCCGGAGGACCTCTCGCTGTCGGTGGGGATGACGTTCGCGCTCGCCGCCTCGACGTTCAGCCCGTTGCTGGTGCTGGGCATCTGGTGGCGCAAGCTGTCCTGGCCCGGTGCGCTGGCCGGGATGTTCGTCGGCGGCGGCCTGGTACTGGCCGCGCTGATCGTCAACATCGTCAGCGGCTACACCGGGGGCTGGGCGCCGTGGTTCGCCACCCAGCCGGCGTTGATCACCGTGCCGGTCGCGTTCGTCACGACGTATCTGGTCAGCCGCGTGACCGGATACGGCCGCCCGGACCACGTGCACGACATCATGCTGCGGCTGCACGCGCCGGACCCGCTCGGGTTCATGCGGGATCGCGCCGTCGCGCGGTTCGGCCAGGCCGAGGAGAAGACGCGCGTCGCGGGGCGCGGGCGGCATCGTAAGTGATCTGCTGACTCGGCGTCAGAATGCATTACCCGATCGAGTGATTCCATGTCCGCTAAACGGACATCCTTCGCGAATCTCAAGCGGAATTTCTACACAAGGTCAAGCGCCCGATTGGGGGCTTACCAACTACGCCGTTAACTCTTTACGGTCCGTTGGCTTCAAACAGTACGGACAGTACGAGAACTTGGAAGGTGGAGATCCGCTGTGAGCAGCACCGAGGAAGACGTCGGTGGCGCGGAGTCGCAAACGGAGTGGGAAAGGATCCAGGAAAGTCCCGAGTTCACCGGCCTGCGCCGAAGGCTGCGCGTGTTCGTGTTCCCGATGACGGCGCTGTTCCTGCTTTGGTACCTGCTGTACGTGCTCCTCGCCGACTACGCGCACGGGTTCATGAGCACGAAGCTGACCGGCAACATCACCGTCGGCCTGGTCTTCGGGCTCCTGCAGTTCGTGTCGACGTTCGTGATCACCGGGCTGTACGTGCGGTACGCCAACCGGAAGCTCGACCCGGTGGCCGACGAAATCCGTGCGAGCATCGAAGGAGAGCCCGGCCGATGAACCTCGCCGCGGGCGTGGAGGGTTCCAACTCCACCCTCAACATCATCATCTTCCTGGTCTTCGTCGCGATCACGCTGGTGATCGTGTTCCGGGCCAGCCGCAACACGAAGACGGCGTCCGACTACTACGCCGCCGGGCGAGCGTTCACCGGCCCGCAGAACGGCATCGCGATTTCCGGTGACTATCTTTCGGCGGCGTCGTTCCTCGGCATCGCGGGCGCGATCGCGGTCAACGGGTACGACGGCTTCCTCTATTCGATCGGCTTCCTGGTCGCCTGGCTCGTCGCGTTGCTGCTGGTCGCGGAACTGCTGCGCAACACCGGCAAGTTCACGATGGGCGATGTGCTCGCGTTCCGGATGAAACAACGTCCGGTGCGCGCCGCGGCGGCCGTTTCGACGCTGGCCGTTTCGTTCTTCTACCTGCTGGCGCAGATGGCCGGCGCGGGTGGCCTGGTCAACCTGCTGCTCGGCATCGACAGCGAACTGGGGCAGGACCTGGTGATCGCCGTGGTCGGCGTGATCATGATCCTGTACGTCCTGATCGGCGGCATGAAGGGCACCACCTGGGTGCAGATCATCAAGGCCGCGCTGCTGATCGTCGGCGCGTTCGCGATGACGCTGTGGGTGCTGGGGAAGTACGGCTTCAACCTGTCCGACCTCTTCCAGGCCGCCGTCGACAAGGGCGGCAAGGGCGGTGCGGCGCTGCTCGACCCGGGCAAGCAGTACGGCAAGAACGGCACGACCAAGCTGGACTTCCTGTCGCTCGGCATCGCGCTGGTGCTGGGTACCGCGGGCCTGCCGCACGTCTTGATGCGCTTCTACACCGTCCCCACGGCGAAGGACGCGCGGCGCTCGGTGGTCTGGGCCATCGTGCTGATCGGCATCTTCTACCTGTTCACGCTGGTGCTGGGCTACGGCGCGGGCGCGATCGTCGGGCCGGAGAAGATCGCCAAGGCTCCGGGCACGACGAACTCCGCGGCGCCGCTGCTGGCGCTGGAGCTGGGCGGGCCGGTGCTGCTCGGGTTCATCTCGGCGGTCGCGTTCGCCACGATCCTCGCGGTGGTGGCGGGCCTGACGATCACGGCGTCGGCGTCGTTCGCCCACGACGTCTACGCCAACGTGATCAAGAAGGGCGCGGTCTCCACCGGCGGTGAGGTCCGCGTCGCGCGCATCACCGCGCTGGTGATCGGCGCGCTCGCGATCCTCGGGGGCATCCTGGCGAAGACGCAGAACGTGGCGTTCCTCGTGGCGCTGGCGTTCGCGGTGGCGGCGTCGGCGAACCTGCCGACGATCCTCTACTCGCTGTTCTGGAAGCGGTTCAACACCCAGGGCGCGCTGTGGTCGATCTACGGCGGCCTGCTGGTGACGATCGTGCTGATCGTGTTCTCCCCGGCGGTCTCCGGCAAGCCGGTCGACCCGAAGACGCACAAGAGCGCGTCGATGATCCAGGGTGTCGACTTCCACTGGTTCCCGCTCGACAACCCGGGCCTGTTCTCGATCCCGATCGCGTTCTTCCTGGGTTGGCTCGGCACGGTCCTGTCCAAGGAACGCAACACGAAGAAGTACGCCGAGATGGAGGTCCGGGCCCTGACGGGCGCGGGCGCCGAAAAAGCCGTCTCGCATTAGCTCCACCCGCGAAGGGGGCCTTCCGCACCGGCGTGCGGAAGGCCCCCTTCGCCGTGTCGTCCCGCGCGGATCCCGGCTGCGGATTCCGGCACGAACGGTCCGTTCGCACCCTTCCGTCGCGAACGGACCGTTCGTACGCACACCTCACACGCGGGCAACGCCCCGACGTGGCAGCATGGTCAACGTGGTGAGCCCTGCTGAACTGCCGACCGCCGAGGTCCGCGACCTGCCCCAAGACGGCCTCGTGCTGCTCGACGTCCGCGAAGACGACGAGTGGGCCGCCGGGCACGCGCCCGGCGCGGTGCACATCCCGATGGGGGAGCTCCCGGCCCGCGTCGGCGAGCTGACCGACCTGCCCGACGACCAGCCGATCCACGTGATCTGCCGCAGCGGCGGCCGGTCCGCGCGCGCGACGGCGTGGCTGAACCAGAGCGGCTGGGACGCGGTGAACGTCGCCGGCGGCATGGGCGCGTGGCACCGCGAAGGCCGTCCGATGGTCGGCGAGCACCCCGGCATCGATCCCGAAGTGATCTAGCCTTGCACCCGGGTCAGCCTCCGGCGGGACCGCCGTACCCACCCGGGTACTGGCCGCGCCCGGCCGTGCCGCCGCCGAGCGCGCAGCAGCTGCAGGGCCGTGCGCTGGCCGCGCACCCGGAGCCGTACCCGTACCACCGCCGTCCGCACCACCGGCCGAAGCTGCGCTGGGTGGCGACCCCGCCGCCGGGTGCGTGGCCGCGTCGCCGGGCGGTGGCCCCCGAGCGCTACTACGGCCCGCCTTCCTACCCGGTGCCGCCGCGCTGGGGGTTCCCGAACCTGGTCTGGCGCCGTCCGACGTCGGTGCCCGGCACGGCTTCCGACGGCGTCCGCCCGATCGACCGGGTGCGGGTGCTCAGCCGCAGCCTGGTCGGCATCCTGTACGCGTTCGCCGTGCTCTCCGTGGTCGCGGCCGGTGCCGAGATCTGGCGGTACGTGCTGCTCGTCCAGGGCCGTGACGCCGCGCTGACCCGCTCGGTGGTCGCGTTCTCCGACGGGTTCGTGCTCACCGCCGGCCTGCTCGCCTCGATCCTCGCGCTGCTGCCCGCGGGCCTGGCGGTCTGGTGGCTGCTGGTCGCCCGGCAGGCGGCCGCGGACAACTCGGGCGACGACCCGCCGCGGCCGGTGTGGCAGGTGCTGGTCGGCATCCTGGTGCCGGTCGCGAACCTGCCGATGGCCCTGTCGATCGTCGGCGAGCTGGAGCACGCGGTGCTGGGCCGCCCGCGCGACGTCCGCCCGAAGCCGTCCCGCCAGGTCGTCGTCTGGTGGGGCGCCTGGCTGCTGAACTGGGTCATGCTCGGCGTGACGATCATCTGGCGTTTCCGCACCGACGTGCAGTCGATGGCGGACAGCGTCGTCCTGGTCGCGGTGACCGACCTGGCCGCCGCCGCGCTCGCGGTGGTGACGGCGCTGGTCGTGCGGCGGTTCACGGCGCTGCTGGCGCCGTCCGACGCGATGGACCTGCGCGAGCTGCGCGTGCTGAAGGTCGATGGCGCACCCGAGCCCGAGCTGCGGACGAAGCGCCCGGCCGGCGCGGCGCGCTAGTACCCGCCGAAGACCGGTTCGAGCTGGTCGAAGGCCTGTTCCGCGATGGGCCACACGGTGTCGACGATCTGCCTCTTCGGCTCGCCTTCGAGCGTTCGGTCGAAGACCTCTTGGAAGAGCACCCGCAGCACGGTCGTGAGGTGCGCGGCGGCCAGAACCGGCCCGAGCTCCTGCTCGGGGTGCCGGCCGATCAGGAGGTGCGTGAGCGCCGCCTCGCGCTCGCGATGCATCTCGTGCAGCGCGTTCGTCAGGACCTGGCTGTCCTTGATCATCCGGGCGAACCCCCGGTCCGAAAAGCCGACCAGGGCGTGTTCGGCGCCCAGGGCCTCGAAGTAGAGCTCGCGCGTGTCGTGGAAGGCGCTGTCGCGGATCAGCGTCGCCGGCCAGGCCGCGAAGTCCGCGCGAATGTCGAAGACCAGGTCTTCCTTGCGCGGGAAGTGGTTCGTCACGGTCATCTTGGCCACCCGCGCCTCGGCGGCGATCTCCGCGATCGTCACGTCTTCGAAGCCGTTCCGGATGAACAGGCCGGTCGCCACGTCGGAGATGTTTCTCCTGGTCTCGTGCTTCTTCTGGGCCCGGAGTCCCTCGCTCATGCCGTCACTCTACTGGGTCGAACCCAAACTTGTGCTTGACCCAGTGAGTGTGTCCGACCTAATCTGAGGTCGGACCTAACGAGCGGGGGTGGGCATGACAACGGCAGTCCGGCCGGAGAAGGCGCTGTGGCGGCTCGGCGGCGTGCTGATCATGGGCGCGGTGCTGTCGATCCTCGACGCGACGATCGTGACCGTCGGGATCGACTCGATCGCCCGTGACCTCGGCAGCCCGTTGACGACCGTGCAGTGGGTCGCCAGCGCGTACCTGCTCGCGGCCTCGGCGGCGATTCCGCTGTCGGGCTGGCTGACCGACCGGTTCGGCGGCCGCGCGGTCTGGCTGACGGCGGTCGCGCTCTTCACAGCGGGCACGCTGCTGTGCGGCTTCGCGTGGTCGGCACCCGCGCTGATCGCCTTCCGGGTGCTCCACGGCCTGGGCGGCGGTCTGATGCAGCCGGTCGGCCAGGCGGTGTTCGCGCAGGAAGCGGGCCCGGCGCTCGGCCGCATGATCGGCGTGATCACGCTGCCGGCCACGGTCGCCCCGGCCCTCGGCCCGATGCTCGGCGGCGCCCTCGTCGCCGGCTTCGGCTGGCGCTGGATGTTCTTCGGCATCGTCCCGCTGGGCGTCGCGACGTTCGTGTGCGCCCGCCGCCTGCTCCCGGCCCCGGAACCGGGCGGCGTGCGAGAACCCCTCGACGTCCGGGGGATCGCCCTGCTTTCCCCGGGCCTGGGCGCTTTCGTGTACGGCTTGGCCGAAGGCGTCATCGTGGCCACGGTCGCCGGAGCGGCGCTGCTGCTCGCGTACGGCGTCCACGCGGCCCGCGCCCGGTCGGCGGTGCTGGACCTGAAGTTGTTCCGGGACAAGGGTTTCGCGGTCGCGAGTGCGAGCACGTTCCTGCTGGGCGCGTCGCTGTACAGCTCGATGTTGCTGCTCCCGCTGTACTACCAGCAGGTGGAGCACGCGAGCGCGTGGCAGGCGGGCCTGCTGCTGGCGCCACAAGCGGTGGGCTCGGCAGCGGTGCTGCTGGCGGGCGGCCGTCTCCTGGCGCGCTTCGGTCCTCGCACGATGATGCTGGCCGGGATCATGTTGTCCCTGCTGGGCACGATCGCGTTCACGCAGCTGGGCTCGTCGCCCGACGGCGTCTTGCTGACCGTCTCCCTCCTGATCCGCGGCGCGGGCCTGGGCGCGGCGACAACCCCGGGTATGACCACGCTCTACGGCTCCCTGGAGCGATCCCGCATCCCCCGGGCGGCGAGCGCGTTCAACGTGGTCAACCGCATCGGCGGTTCCCTGGGCACCGCGCTCCTGGCGGCGATCCTCCACAACGAACTGGCCGGAACCGCCGCTCCCACGGCGTTCGGCACCACCTTCACGTGGGCCTTGGCGTTGTCGGCCTTGACCCTCATCCCCGCAGCGTTCTTCCCGAAGTCCTCGAGTCCGAAGAGGAGCATCGCGTGACCTTCCGCCTCCTGAGCGTCCACGCCCACCCCGACGACGAGTCCAGCAAGGGCGCGGCAACCCTCGCCCGCTACGCCGCCGAAGGCGTCGACGTCCTGGTAGCCACCTGCACCGGCGGCGAACGCGGTGACGTCCTCAACCCGGCCTTCGACCGCCCGGAGATCTGGGCCGACCTCCCGGCCATCCGCCGCCGCGAGATGGCCGCGGCGGCCGAGATCCTGGGTGTCCGCCAGCAGTTCCTCGGCCACACGGACTCCGGCCTCCCGGCCGAAGGCGAGCCACCACCCGAAGGCTCGTTCGCGGCCCTCTCGCTCGACGAGGCGGCAACCCCACTGGTCGCTCTGATCCGCGAGTTCCGCCCGCACGTGGTGATCACGTACGACGAAACCGGCGGCTACCCGCACCCGGACCACATCCGCACCCACGAGGTGACAAGCGAGGCATTCACCGCAGCCGCCGACCCCACCCGCTACCCAGGCACAGGGGACCCATGGCAGCCCCAAAAGCTGTACTACCAAGCAACCCTGAGCCGAGCGTGGTTCGAAGCCATACACAAGGCCACGCTCGCAGCCGGCCTCGAATCGGCCATGGGCCCGGTCCTGGAAGAACTACCACCCGAAGACAAGCTCCCGATCACCACCAAAATCCGCTGCGAAAACCACTTCGCAACCCGAGACCGCGCGCTCTTGGCCCACACCACCCAGGTGGACCCGGCCCACCCCTTCTTCACCCACTCCCGCGAGATAGAACGAGAGGCCTGGCCCTTCGAGGACTACCACCGAGCCCACCCAGCCCCCGGTCCCGACCTGGAAACGGACCTCTTCGCCGGACTGACCCCATGAGCGCCCCCAACGCACCTCAGCCCACGGCGCCCGGATTCAGTTCGCAGCCGAGCCGGTCTCGACCACGGGAAGAACGCCCCGGTCCGCCAAGCCAGCACTCCCGGATCGCGCGCCGGCATCTCCAGCCACCAAGGCGCCCCGGCTAAGGCCACGATTCGCGTATCCGCCCGCCGCGACCACAGCTCCGGCCGCGGCTGGCGGCAGCTGGAGGATTCGCTCGCGGCGGTGTGCCTCCACCGGCCAGCCGGCCGCTTGCCCTGAACCGAGCGCCGCGACCACTGCTCCGGCCGCGGCTGGCGGCAACTCGTGGATCCGCTCGCGGCGGCGTGCCTCCACCGGGTCCAGCTGGCCGCTTGCCCGGAACCGGGCGCCGCGATCGCGCGCCTCCGGCCGCGGCGGACGGTAACTCGCGGATCCGCCCGCCGCGACCACAGCTCCGGCCGCGGCTGGCGGTAACTCGTGGATCCGCTCGCGATGGTGTGCTTCCACCGGCCCAGTCGGCCGCTTGCCCAGAACCGGGCGCCGCGATCGCGCCTCCGGCCGCGGCTGGCGGTAACTTGCGGAGCCGCCCGCGGTGGCGTGCCTCCACCGGCCAGTCGGCCGCTTGCCCAGAACCGGGCGTCGCGACTACTGCTCCGGCTGCGGCTGGCGGTAACTCGTGGATTCGCTCGCGGCGGTGTGCTTCCACCGGCTCAGCCGGTCGCTTGCCTGGGACCGGGCGTCGCGACCACTGCTCCGGCCGCGGCTGACTGCAACTCATGGATCCGCTCGCGGCGGCGTGCTTCCACCGGCCAGCCGGCCGCTTGCCCAGAACTGGGCGCCGCGATCGCGCGCCTCCTGCCGCGACGTCGGTAACTGGCGGATCCGCTCGCGGCAGTGTGCCTCCACCGGCCAGCTGGCCGCTTGCCTGGGACCGGGCGCCGTGACTAATGCTCCGGCCGCGGCTGGCGGTAACTTGCGGATCCGTTCGCGGCGGTGTGCCTCCACCGGCCAGTCGGATGCTTGCCCAGAACCGGGCGCCGCGATCGCGGCGCCAGCCGCAACTGCCCCTTCCGCGAAAGGTGCAGCTTCTTTGCCAAGCCGGGCAAGCGATCGAACCTCGTGCTACCTGGTCGCCCGCAACCGCAACCGAGGCCGCAACACCTGGTTGCCCGCAACCGCCCCGGTGTCTCCACCAACCCGCCGTTCGTCCGGCGCGAGCCGCGGCAACCCGCGGACCCGACCAGCACAGCGAGCCCAGCCGTGAGGCTCAGCTCAGGCCGTGACCCGCAGTTCCCGCAGCCCCCGGATCACGAACTCCGGTCGCCGCGGCGGTTTCTCCACCAGGCGCAGCCCCGGCACCTTCTCCGCCAACGCGGTCAACGCCGCGGCGATCTCCACCCGAGCGAGAGGAGCACCCACGCAGTAGTGAATCCCCATGCCGAACCCGAGGTGCGCGTTGGGCGTCCGGCCGATGTCGAGTCGGTCCGGGTGCTCGAACACCTTCGGGTCCCGAGCCGCGGCTCCCAGCAACGCGCCGATCTTCTGGCCGCGCGCCACCGCAAAGCCGGAGATCGTCACGTCTTCGGTCGCCGTCCGCTCGAACAGCTGCAAGGGCGCGTCGAACCGGATCAGTTCCTCCACGCACGCATCGAGCAGCGACGGCGTGGCCAGCAGCCGGTCCCACTGGTCGCGGTGGGTGAGGAGGGCCGTGATGCCGTTGCCGAGCACGTTGACCGTCGCTTCGTGGCCGGCCATCAGGAGCAACACCGCCGTGGCGACCAGTTCGTCGGGGGTCAGCTCGCTGCGGAGGAGGTCGCTGATGATGTCGTCGCCAGGAGAGCCGGCCCGGGTTTCAGCCACCGACCGGACGTACGAGACGAACTCCTCGGCGGCTTGCTCGGCGGCGTCGCGCTCTGCCTCGGGGAGGCCGTACTCGTACATCTTCACGATCGCGTTGGACTGCTGCACCATCCGCGGCCCGTCGGTGCCCGGGACGCCGAGCAGTTCGGCGATCACCGCGACCGGCAGCGGCTGGGCCAGGTGCTCCAGCAGGTCCGCGCTGCCGTCGGTGGCGATCACCGCGGCCAGGTCGTCGACCATGCGGGCGGCGAGCTTCGCGACCATCGGCCGCAGGCGCTGGACGTGGCCGCGGCCGAACGCGCCCGCGATCAGGCGCCGGAGCCGGGTGTGGGCCGGCGGCTCGTTCTCCAGCAGGGAGTTGCGGTGCAGCAGGTTGAACGAGGCGAACCGTTCGAGCGGCTGGGCGTCCTGCCAGATCCGGCCGAGCCCGCGGTGGCGCAGCACGGCCGACGACGCGGCGTGGGACACCGTCAAAGCCAGGCCGAGCCCGTCGTGGAAATGGACGTCGCCTTGGGAACGGAGGGCCGCGAAGGCCGGGTAGGGGTCTTCGAGAAACTCAGGATCGCGGGGGTCGAACACGTCGCGAGACTAACCCTTCGATAGCGTTCCAAGCCGAGCCAGAGGAGGCAGCAGTGGGCAAGGGCGCGCGCAAGAAGGGTCCCAAGCAGGCGTCGGACCGCAAGCCGAAGGTGCGCGACGTCTTCGTCGGCCAGCCGTTCGAAGGGCTGGCCGCGGAGCCCGAGCTGATCGCGCTGCGTGAGTTCGTCCCGTCCGCGACGGCGAAGCTCACCCTCGCCGACGGCGGTGACGTCACCCTTGGCACCGTGCTGCCGATGGCCGCGGCCGCGTTCGTCCGCTCCGACGGCGAGCGTTACCTCGGCCTGCAGGTGCAGACCCGGTCCTCCGACATCAGCCGCGACCTCGGCCGCTCGCTGAAGTGGCTGCTGGACGCCAAGGAGGGTGACGTTCTCGGCGTGCCGGACACGACCACCCCGCCGTCGGCCGACGAGAAAGCCCGGCTGCAGGACCTGCTGACCCCCGGTGCCGACCTCGACGTCACGCTGCACACCGACTTCGCCTGGTGGCTGCCCGAGGACGCGGACGCCACCGGTGACGTCGCGGTGTCCCTCGAGCGCGCCAACGCCGCGATCATGCCGACCGAGCGGCTCGGCTCGGGCGCCTACTGGGTGCTCGCCGGCGACAAGGCGCACCTGCGCTGGGTGCGTCCGGAGCCGGAGAACCTGCTGCTCCAGGCCCTGGCGCGGCTGTCCGCGGCCGGTGAGCTCGGCCTCGGTGAGGGCTCGCGCTACGCGGGCTCGTTCCGGGCCCACGGCCTGCTCGTCCCGGTGTGGGACCTCGACACCGAGGCCCACGCCCGCGAGTGGGCGGACGCGAAGGACGCCCTCGGCGTCCGTCTCGAGACCGCCCTCAAGTCCCTCGACGCCGAGCCGCTGAACGCCGCCGAGCGGCGGGCGCGTGACGGCCTGATCGGCCGTCAGCTCACCCTGCGCTGATCCGAGCCAGCACGACGAAGGGGCCGTTCCGCGAGGGACGGCCCCTTCGTCGTGCTGGATGAGCGTTCAACCAGGCACTATGTGGCGCACGAGACACCGCCGCCGGATCGCGCCGGTGGGACCATTCACCCCGTGATACTCCACATCTGCGGGGCGGCCGAGTGGGCCGAAGTGGGCGAAGGCGGCGAGTACCGGGCGCCGTCGCTGGAGGACGTCGGGTTCATCCACTGTTCCGACTTCGGCACGGCGCACCTGCCGGCCAATGCGCTCTACCAAGGCCGCACCGATCTGGTGCTGCTCGAGATCGACCCGGCGAAGCTCGGGGTCCCGGTCCGCTGGGAGGACGGCGAGCCGCCGCACCCGGCCGGGATCTGGTTCCCGCACGTCTACGGGCCGATCGCGCGTGACGCCGTCGTTGATGTCCACGAGTTCACCGTGCAGGCGGACGGCGGCTTCCGGCTGCCGGAGTCGCTCGCGCTCCGCTGACGCGGAGCGCATCACAGCGTCTCCGAATTCGTGCGGGGACGCGGGCAACCTGAGGGGGTTGTGATGCGTGTTGGGGAGGAAGGTGACTCGGCTTCTGGCTACCCGACCCCGATGGGAGGCGATACGGTGACCGCTGCGGCACCCGTCTTCACCGGGGGAGATACCTGGGTGACCAGCGCAGGCCGAGGGAGGGCCGCGACGTTGCCGGGTGAGTTCGCCGACTTCGGTGACTTCGTGCAGGCCACTCTGCCGGGATTGCTGCGGTACGGCCACGCGCTCACCGGCAATCCGCACGACGCGGCGGACCTGGTCCAGACCGTGCTCGAGAAGATGGGTTCACGCTGGAGCTACGTGCACGACAAGACCGGCGATCCGCTGGCCTACGTCCGCCGTTCGATGGCGAACGCGCACGTCAGCCGCTGGCGTCGGACCCGCCGGGAAAACCTGGTGGCCGATCTGCCGGACACCAGTCCGCACGTGCCGGACGACCCGTTCGAGCACGAGCCACTGTGGCGCGCGCTACGAACGCTGCCGCCGCGGCAACGCGCGGTGATGGTGCTGCGTTACTACGAAGGTCTCTCGGAAGCGGAGATCGCGAGTGCCCTCGGCGTCACGCAGGGCACCGTCAAGAGCCAGGCAAGCAAGGCGATCGCGTCGCTGCGGATGAAGCTGAAGGCGACCGACGGCGAAGGGAGTGAAGCAGGTTGAACATCTCCGAGGACGAACTGGAGCAGCGCCTGCGTGCCCTGTTCGCCGATGAGCGGCTCGACTTGCCTCCGCCACCCGACGCCGGCACGGTCATCGTCGCGGGCGCACGTCGACGTCGTCGGCGCCGTCAGGGCGTTTTGACCGCCACCGGGGTCGCGGCGGCCGTGGTGGTCGTCGCCGGCGGCCTCACCATGGTGCGCCTCCACACCGAGGAGGGCACCGCGGTGATATCCGCCGGCGGGTCCTCGATCAGCGTCAAGCCTCCCGAGAACCTCACGCCCGGCCGGCCGCCCCAGCCGTCGGTCGCCGCGCCGACCAGCACGAACGACATCGAAGCCTCCTCGCCGCCGGCCACCGCGCCTCCGCGGACCGTGCGGCCGCCGTCGGCCCAGCCGCCGTCGAAGCTCGCGCCGGTCTCGACCGGGCCGCTGCTCGCGTCGGACGGCTTCGGCAACATCAAGCTCGGCATGTCCGAGGCTCAGCTGACCGCCCAGGGCGTGACGCTCAGCGACGCCCAGGTCGGCGGGAGCTGCACCACCTACACGGTGCAAGGCAGCGGAGTCCCCTCGGCGGCGACCGTGGTCATCTCGAAGGCCGTCGGGCTCACCGTCGTCACGCCGGCGCAGACGGCCCACACCAGCGAAGGTGTCGGCGCCGGATCCACGAAAGACCAGGTTCTCGCCGCCTACCCCGAGGCCAAGAACGAGCCGGGCGGCATCGTCGCCCCGGCGCTCAGCACCTCGGAGTACCACTTCCGGCTCGATGACACCGGGGTCGTGCAGACCAGCCTGATGAGCCTCAACCAGGACTGCGCCGGCTGACCGGCGCCGCACGCGGAAAACCCGGGCTGTCCACAGGGGGAGAGCCCGGGTTTTCCGGCTACTTGCGCTGGGCGCAGCGTGGTGGGGAGCTCTAGAGCGCTCCGCCGGCCACCGGCGGCATCTGCGAGTCCACGCCGGCGTCGCCGACGGACTCGCGGTGCAGGTGCGCCTCGACCTCGAACAGGTTGCCGTTCGCGCGCTTGACGATCGTCAGCAGCGTGTTCATCTGCGAGATCTCTTCGACCTGCTCCTTGAGGAACCACTGCGTGAACTGCTCGCTGATGTAGTCCTCTTCGGCGCGGGCCGCCTTGGCCATCGCGGAGATGTCGGTGGCGACCTCCTTCTCCTGCTCGAGCGCGAGCTCGATGAGCTCGGTGACGCCGGAGAATTCGTTGCGCACCTCCCCGGTACCGGGGATTTCGACGTGGTGGTCGCGGTCGAGCATGAACTGCACCAGCGCCATCGCGTGGTTGCGCTCTTCGACCGACTGCTTGTAGAAGTGCTTCGCCAGCTGCGGGAGGTCCTCGGCGTCGAACCACACCGCGAGCGCGATGTATTGCTGGGACGCGTTGAACTCGTTGTGGATCTGCGCCTGCAGCAGCTCGTAGAACTTGGAGCGCGGTTCTTTTTTGTTGAGGAGGGCCATGCATCTAACGGTACTTCAGAATGCGAATCAATGCCACTTCAGGGTGGTGATCTACCCCCTATTAGGTTACCATTCCTAAAGAAAGACGAACCTAATTTTGGTAAGCCTTCCCTAAACCTCTTATGCCATTTAGGGAAGGCTTACTTGAATTCACAGGGGATCGCGGCGCACCGGGCAGGACATGCAGCGCGGCCCGCCCCGGCCGGAGCCCAGCTCGGACCCGGTGATCGGCAGCACCTCGATGCCCGCCGCCTCGAGACGCTCGTTCGTCTCGACGTTCCGCTCGTAGCCGACGACCACGCCGGGCGCCAGCGCGAGCGTGTTGTTGCCGTCGTCCCACTGCTCGCGTTCGGCGGTGACCGGGTCCAGGCCGGTGTCGATGACGCGCAGCCGGTCGATCTCCATCGCCTCGGCCGCGGCGATCAGGAACGGCGCCGGGCCGGCCACCTTCACGCCGCCGTCGCCGGTCGGGCGCAGGGTGAACGCCGTCAGCGAGTCGCGGGCCAGCGGGTACATCACCACCGCGTCGGCGTCGACCATCGTGCACACGGTGTCGAGGTGCATGGTCGCGCGGGACTGCTCGATCGGCACCGCCAGCACCGTGTGCGCGATGCCGTCGGCGAACACCGAACGGGCCAGCGACTCGGCACCGGCGGCCGTCGTCCGCTCGCCGACGCCGATGGCGAGCACCCCCGGCGCCAGCAGCATCACGTCGCCGCCTTCGATCGGCGCCGAATGGGCGCCGTACGCGCGGGCCGCGTGCCGGAAGTACGGGTGGTACGCGTAGATCAGGTCCAGCACGGCCGTTTCGCGGCGCCGCGCGGGCATGGTCAGCGACGAAATCGCCACCCGGTCGGCGATCCACGCCGACGAGTCGCGCGTGAACAGCAGGTTGGGCAACGGGTCGACGGCGAAGTCGTGCGGGTGGTTCATCATCCGCACCAGGGACGCGCCTTCGGCCGAGGGCAGTTCCTCGAACGTCATCCCGGCCATCAGCACCTCGGCGAGGCCGGCCGCGTCGACGCCGGAAAGGTGCGACCGCAGCGAGTCGGCCAGGTCGCCACCGAGGCGCCGGTCGTCGACCGCGGCGTGCACGCCGGCCGCGTGCGCCCGGACGTCTTCGAGCGCCGTGCGCAGCGCGTCGGCCAGCAGCAGGACTTCGACGCCGCGGCCGCGCAGCACGTCGGCGAACGCGTCGTGCTCGGCCTGGGCCCGGTCGACCCAGGGGATGGAGTCGAACAGGAGCTGGTCGTTGTTGCGGGGCGTCAGCCTTTTGAGCTCGTTGCCGGGCCGGTGCAGCAGCACCGCGCGCAGGGGTCCGACTTCGCTGTCCACCCGGGGAGGTGTCGTTTCGTCGATCACCACCCGAGCCTAGTCAAGGCAGCCAGGAAAGGTGACCCTTCAGCAGGGCATACCCGACGAAGGACACAAAGTCGAACAGCGTGTGCGCGGCCACCAGCGGCCACAGCCGGTTGGTCTTCTGCCACAGCCGACCGAACACCAGGCCCATGACCAGGTTCCCGACGAACCCGCCGAAGCCCTGGTACAGGTGGTACGACCCGCGCAGCACGGCGGCGCCGACCAGGGCGTTGTTCTCGCGGACACCGAGCTGCCGCAGCCGGGTCAGCAGGTACCCGATCACCAGCACCTCTTCGGCGAAGGCGTTGCCGAACGCCGAGAGCGTCAGCGAAACCGGCCGCCACCACGTGTCGTTCAAAGTGGACGGTTGCACCGCCAGGCTGAAGCCCAGGTGGTAGGAGATGAAGTACAGCGCCAGCCCGGGAATCCCGATGACGGCGGCGAGCGCGACGGTCAGCAGCGCGTCGCGGCCGGGCGACCGGCGGTCCAGCCCCACCTGGGTGATCTTCACGCCCGCGCGCCACAGCAGGTACAGCCCGAGCGCGCCCCAGCCGACCAGCTGCGCGGCCGACAGCAGCTGCTTGAGCAGGTCGATCAGGCTCGCCGCGGCCTGGGGCACGTTGAGCTGCACCTGCTGCTGCGACAGCGGCGCCGGCTGCAGCAGCGAGTCCACAAGGGACAGCAGGCTGCGCACGCCGGACAGGCCGAGCGTGATCCCGAAGACGATCAGCAGCTCGATCTTGATCGCCTTGCGCTCGCGCGGGTCCTCGATCGCGTCCGGGAAGTCCGGGCGGGCCGGGGCCAGCCACGATCGCGCGGTGAAGGTCATGAGCGCACGCTACCTTCGACGTATGCCCAGGACTATCGCCACCAACGAGACCGTCGACCGTGCCGAGCTCATCGAGTTCCTGTCCACCCGCCACCGTGCGATCCTGCTGACCACGAAGGCCGACGGCGGCCCGCAGCTCTCGCCCGTCACCTGCGGGGTCGACGCCGAAGGCCGGCTGGTCATCTCGACCTACCCGAAGCGCGCGAAGATCGTGAACATCAAGCGCAACCCGCAGGTGTCGGCCTGCATCCTGTCCGACGAGTGGAACGACCGGTGGGTCCAGCTCAACGGCACCGCCGAGGTGCTGGACATCCCGGATTCGGTCGAGCCGCTCGTGGACTACTTCCGCAGCATTTCCGGCGAACACCCGGACTGGGACGAATACCGCGAAGCCATGGTCAAGCAGGGCAAGAGCATCATCCGCGTGACCATCGAGAGCTGGGGTCCGCTCGCCAAGGGCGGCTTCCCCGCCGAACTTGCCTGACTAGTCTGACGCGCCCCGCAGGAACGGACAGCCGACCAGCCGCCGCAGCTCCATCGCGAGCTGCGGCGGGCTGTCCACCGACTTCGAGAACGCCAGCCGCACGTCGTGGTCGCCGACGTCGGACTCGACGCGCAGCCGCAGCCCGAACCGGTCCAGCCCGAGCGGGCGGATCCGGCCGCCGCGCAGGTCCGCGGGCAGGTGCTTGGCCAGTTGCTCGACGACGTCGGAGTGGTCGCTCTCGAGGTGCCGCAGCCACTGGGCCTCGTAGTCGTGGAACGGGTCCGGCGCCGCGGCGCTGAACATGTGCGGGCGCAGCGAGTGTGTGCCTTCGGCGTCGGCGAGCACGAGTGACGCCGGGGTGAGCCGCAGCAGCGTCAGGCCGTGGCCGACGTCGAGGAGCCGCTCGTCCGGCCGGGATTCGGCGATCGCCACCGCCCGCGCGCGGGCGGAGACCGGCGAGAGCGGCCGCAGCCAGCCGGTGATCCAGAGCAGGCCGCGGATCGGCTCGCGCAGGTCGACCGGCGCCTGGTCGGCGAGTTCCACCATCACGGCCAGCTCGCCGCGCTCGGTCTGCTTGCTCGCGCGGACCATCGGGTGCTCGTCGGGCAGCAGCAGGCTCACACTGCCGCTGTGGTGCACGTGGTGCAGGACCGGGACGACGCGCTCGGACTCGCACCCCGCGCGTTCGCAGGTGGGCATCACCGACGCCGGGCCGGCGCGGGTCGCGATCGTCTTCGCGCGCTCGGCGGGGTTCGGGGCCGGCGGACGGCGGATGGATGTCGGTGCTTCGGTCACGGCTCACCTCCTACTTAGGTGAGCCTAACCTGAATCCGCCGGTCTGGGTAGTCGCTGGTTCACGTAGTCCGTCACGGCACGTTCCGCCGAACGGAGCATCCGGTAACGCCGATGACCGGTTCACCGAAAGGGTCGGTGACCAGTGTCGACACGGTGGGGGCTCCACGTGCAGATCGTCCCGGCTCACGAGCGCGTGCGCGCGTTCGAGTTCGACCCCGCCATGCCGTCCGGCGCGCTGCCGATCTTCGGCGAGTACCTCGACCGCATCGGCCGGACCATCACGAACCAGCGGCTCGCGGGCTGGCCGTTCGTGCTCCTCGGCTTCTCCCAGTTCTTCACCGGCACGGGCATCGCCATCCCGGTGTTCCTCATCGTGCTGTTCGGCTTCTTCCAGGTGTTCTGGCTCCACCGCGGCCGGGTCGGCGTGCCCGAGAAACGGCTCAAGCGCGAGCGGTTCCGGCGGGTGGACATCGCCGCGGACGGGCTGGTCGCCAGCGGCCGGACCGTCGGCGTGCGACTGGCGGACGGCCGGTGGCTGCGGGTCCGGCTGGACGAGGCGTTCCGGCTGCTGCTGGCCGGTGACCGCCGGGTGTGGCTGCTGGGCTCGGGGCCGAAGGTGTTCGTAGGCTTCCCCGGTGTCGTGCGGGTCCGCCGCGCCCGGATCCACGACACGCCGCCCGCGCACGCCGTCGCCGTGCCGCAGACGGCCTGGTCCGCGTCGCCGCGGCTCGACCCCGTCCTCGCCGCGCACCGACGGCGCCGCGCCCGTGAGACCTGGGAAGCCGCCGCGTTTCTGCTGGCCCTGGCCGGGTTCGCGACCTGGGTGCGGCTCGACTTCCCGGCGGACGACGGCGCGACCGGGTTCGTCGTCCTGGTGTTCACCGGGCTCGCGGTTCTCGCGCTGGCGGCCGCGATCGGCGTCGCGCTGCGCTCGGTCGCCTACCTCGGGCCGCAACCGGCGGACCACTGGACCGAGCTGCGCGCGGTGCCGGACGGGCCGGTGCGGGTGAGCCCGCACGGCTCCGCCCGGGTGAGCGGCCTGACGATGCTCGCCGACGGCCGGGTCGTCCCGTTCCGCATCCACGACGCCGATCCGTCGACGGCCGCGAACGTCGCGGCGACGGGACGCCTGTGGATCGCCGGCGTCCCGCGCCCGGGCCGGTCCGCGACGGGCGTCCCCGGCTACCCCGTGCTGGGGACGGTCCGGCTCGGCTGAGCGGGCGTGCGGTCGTGGCGCGGGAGCAGGAACGGCGTCACGAGCACCAGCACCCCGGCGATCCCGATCGCGACGCGCGGGCCCGTCAGCCCGGCCAGCAGCCCCCAGGCCGCGGTGAGCGCCGCGATGCTCGCCTTGGTGCTGACCGACCACGCCGACAGCGTCCGCGCGATGCGGTCGGCCGGGAGCTGCTCGAGCCGGTAGGTGGCGAGCACCGGGTTGAACACGCTGCAGAAGAAGATCAGGCCGAGCTCGACGACCATCACGTATACCAGCCCGCCGGCGCCGGTGGGCAGAAAGGCCAGTGCGAGCAGCCAGCACGCGCGCAGCACCCCCGACGTCCACAGCACGGTGTGCCGCCCGAACCGTGCGACGAGCCGCGGGGTCAGCCGCGAGCCGGCGAGCCCGCCGAGGCACGGGACGGCGAACGCGAGCCCGTACTGCCAGGGCGTGAACCCGAGCTGGCCGAGCATGAGCACGGCCAGCAACGGCTCGGTCCCCATGATCAGGCCGTTGAACAGGAGCAC
>NZ_JBICSQ010000089.1:0-31687 GCF_043197175.1 Amycolatopsis sp. NPDC049252 | reverse complement strand
ACATGGTCAACCGGCAGGGACACGGTCTGCCGGACACCGATCGGCCCGCCGCCCGAACCCGGTTGCCGTGCCGCTGTCGGCCTCGTCCACCATCAAGGCGGAGAGCACCGTCGGTCAGGCGGGCGTCTTCACCGCGAAGTCCACCTCCGCGGTTGTCACCGTGCCACCGACCCGGCCCGGTGCCGTCTGATGCTGCCAGTACAGGTTCGTGTGGGCGATGACCGCGCCCGGCTCCGGCGCCCCGTACGCCGTCAGGTCCTCGGTCGTGTGCGCGTCGGCGACCAGGGTCGCGTCGTAGCCTCGGGTGATCGCGCCGTGGAGGGTCGAGCGGATGCAGGCGTCGGTCTGGGCGCCCGCCACGATCAGGTGGCCGATGCCCCGCGCGGCCAGCACCTCCTCGAGGTCCGTGTCCTCGAACGAGTCGCCGTACTCCTTGTGCACCAGCGGTTCCGCGTCGCGGCGGACGAGTTCCGGCACGTACTGCCAGGTCTCGCTGCCCCGCGGGAGCTCGTCGCTGGTGTGCTGCACCCACACGACCTCGGTGCCGGCCGCACGCGCCCGGTCCACCAGCGTCACGACGTTGGCGAGCACCGCCTCGCGGTCGTGGGCGCCGTCCAGCACGCCGTTCTGCACGTCGACGACCAGCAGCCCGGTGTTCGGCCGGTCGGTCAGTGTGGTCATGGTGCCCTCCCCGTCGGTGGTCGCGACCACTCTAAGCCGGGCCACCGACATTTTCGCGGGCCTGCCGCTCGGTGTGCGACGTCCGGGGGAGCGGCCAGGGAGACGACGGCTCGGGTTCCTCCGCCAGCCCGGTCAGCACGGCCCCGATCAGCCGCTCGGCCTGCCGGTCGATCGCGCGCGGCCCGTCGAGGCGGACCAGCCCGTCGGCCAGGAGCGTGGCGAGGCCGTGCATCGCCGACCAGACGACGATCTCCGCGCCGGGCCGCGCCGACGCGGGCAGCCCGCCCTCGTCGGCCAGCCGGTCGAGTTCGGCCGCGAACACGTCGTGGGGGTGCGGGGAAACCGCGTCGCCGGGCTCGGCGCGGTGCGCCGCGAAGACCAGCCTGGCCACGGCGGGGTCTTCGATCGCCCAGCGGACGTAGTCGCGGGCCGCCGCCACGAGCCGCTGCCGGGTCCCGCCCCGGGCGCGCGCGGCGGCCCGGGCCATGCGCTCGCCGAGGCGGGCGACCAGCCGGTCGGACAACGCGCGGACCAGCACGTCCCGCGACGCGAAGTGGTGGTAGGCGGCGCTCGGGCTGACCCCGATCCGCACCGTGGCCTCCCGCAGGCTCCAGCCGTCGGCCCCGCGCTCGCGCACCAGCGCCTCGGCGCCGTCGAGCAGCGCGTCGCGCAGGTCTCCGTGGTGGTACCGCTCGCGTGCCATGGACCTGATCTTAACGCCGCTCAGAATCTGTACTATGTTCAGATGTGGAACTGAACACCGATCAGATGGGAGCCCGGGCATGAGCGCAGACCTGCCCGATGTCACGGAAGCCGCGCCGCCGTTCGTGCGCGGCGAGCCGGCCGAGGTCGCCGACGGCGTCTTCGTCCTCCACGACAACCGGGTGCCGCTGGTGCCCAACATCGGCTTCGTCGTCGGCGAGCGGGCCACGCTGGTCGTCGACACCGGCCTCGGCCGCCGCAACGGCGAATACGTGCTGGCGCAAGCGAAGAAGCTCGCCGGGGACCGGCCGCTGTACCTGACGACGACGCACTTCCACCCGGAGCACGGCTTCGGCGCGGAGGTCTTCGCGGGTTCGGCCACGATCATCGCCAACCGGGGGCAGCGCGACGAGCTGGCCCGCAAGGGACCCGGGTACGTCCAGATGTTCCGGGGCCTCGGCCCGGCCATCGCCGAAGAACTCGAGGACGTCACCTTCGTCGACCCCGACTTCGTCTACGAAGGCCGGGCCGAGCTCGACCTCGGGGGCCACCGGGTCGTGCTGCGGGAGTGGGGCCCGGCGCACAGCGCGGGCGACCAGACGGTCCTCGTCGACGATCGGGTGCTCTTCACCGGCGACCTCGCGGAGACCCGGATGTTCCCGATCGCGCCGTACTTCCCGCCCCACGACACCGATTTCGACGGCGGCCGCTGGATCGACGCGCTCGGCGGCATGGCCGAGCCGAACCCGGAGATCGTCGTGCCCGGGCACGGCGAAATCGCGGATGTGACGCTGCTCCACGACATCCGCGGCTACCTCGAGTACGTCCAGGCGGAGGTGACGCGGCTCAAGACCGCCGGCGCGTCCGCGGAGGAGACGGCGGCAAAGGTCGGCCAGGACGCGCGAGCCCGCTGGCCGGAGTGGGCGAACCCCGAGTGGATCGGCCTGGCGGCCACGGCGTTCCACGCGGCCGGCTGAACCTCCGGCGAACCGCGCGACGGCTCGCCTACGATGTCCACCATGGACTACACGCTGCTGGCCGTCGTCGTGCTGGTCGCGGCCGTCGCGCTGGGCGCCTCGGCCAACGACCGGCGGGTCAACCGCCTCGAGCGCCGCCTCGCCCGGATGGAACTGAAGCTGGACGCCATCGCCGGGCACCTCGGCGTCGCCGCCGCGGAAGCGGCCCAGCCGCAGCTCGCGGACCTGCCCGAAGTGCGGAAGTACCTGATGGAGGGCAAGAAGATCCAGGCCATCAAGGCCTACCGCGAGAGCACGGGCGCGGGGCTCAAGGACGCGAAGGACGCCGTGGAGCGGATGCTCTGACGTCGCGCGTCCGAAGGTCGTTGGCGACGGTGCCGCGATGGGACGCGAAGCCGCCTCTGCCGTCGGGGCCAGGGCCACGAACGCTGAACGCCCGGCCGCGATCTTGCGGGCGTCGGCTCGAAGTGCTGGTGTCGCGCGTGCCGGCGTCCTGCAACGCGGCACTAGCCGCCGAGGGCCGGGGCGGCGTGGCGGACCCGCAGGACGTCCGCGATCACCGTGTCGGCCACCAGGCGCTGCTCCTCGTCCAGCGGCTCGTCCGGTGCCGTGATCGCCGACGAGCCGCGCAACGCCTGCGCGGCCGACGCCGTGAACCCCGCCATCGGGCCCGAGCCGCCGCGCAGGAGCAACGCCCCGGCCGACGCGGCCAACCCGCGCAGGCCTTCCGCGGCCGAGTCCAGTGCGGCCTGCTGCCCGGCCTCGGGCGGCTTGCTGCCCGGCTCCGGCGCCCGCAGGTCCTGCTGGGCGCGAGCCGCGGCACGGAACCGCACGCCGAGTTCGCGCCGTCCGGCGGGGTCGTCCCGCAGGGTGGCGGCGACCGCGGTGAGCAGGGCCCGGGTCGCGTCCACGGCCTCGGTGAACCGCTCCGCCAGTGACGGCTTCCGCACCCCGGGCACGGCGGCGAAGCCGAACAGCAGCGCGATCGCCACGGCCAGGACCATCAGCAGCACGTACTCGACGAGCAGGGTCCGCGCGTCGAGGTGCTTGGTCGCCGCGTTCATCCCGACGCTCAGCAGCACCATGCACCCGTTGAACACCGTCGGCTTGCTCCGCATCAGCGGGAACCCGGCCAGCAGTGCGACCAGCGCGATCGGCAGGAGCGCGTCGTGCGGCAGCAGCCACAGCACCAGCGCCAGCACGACGGCGCCGCCCAGCGCGCCGCCGACCCGCTGCCACGCCTTGCTCAGCGTGTCGCGCCATTCCGGCTGCAGCACGGCGAAGGTTGTCATGAGGAACGACACCGTGAGCGGGTCGCCCGGCCGGAACCGCGCGACCACGAGGGCGAGCAGCATCCCGAGTGCGCACCGGACCGCGTGCCGCAGCTGAGCCGAACGCCAGGAGAGCGCGCCTTCCGCCTCGTGGCGCAACGCCGTCCGCACGGCCCGGCGCGGAATGTCCACAACGGACTCGTCGCGGGTGAGCACGGCCTCGCGGACCGCGTCGACGCCCGACCACAGCTCGTCGACGAGCCGCCGCGTCTCGCCGGGCAGGTCGACGAGGAGATCGGGACGGGTGGCCGCGACAACCTCGTCCGGAGCGTCCTTCGCACGGACGGCTTCGGCGAGCTGGACGAGTTCGGCGTCGGCCGCGTCGAGGATCGTGCCGAGCGCGGTGGCCTGGTCTTCGGTCAGCGTGCGCCGCCGGTCGTCGAGCACGGAGGCGGTGGCGCGGGCCCGCGCACCCGCGCCCAGTACGCGGGTCTGCCACTTCCGGGGCCGGTCGGCCAGCCACAGCCGCACGGCGCGCTCGGCGGTGTCACGCCCGCCGCCCGCGAGCGCGTCGGCCAGCGCTTCCCGCGTGGGCTTGCCGGGGTCGCCGATGCCGAGCAGCAGCCGCAGCACGATCGCCACCCCGGCGGCGAGCGCGGGCGCGCCGATGATCTGGCCGGCGGACGCGGTGCCGGTGAGCTGGAAGCCGTAACCGAACACCGAGGCCATGCCCAGCCCGAGCCCGACCGTGACGAACCGCGGGCCGAGCGCCGGCAGCAGCGCGGCGGTGAACACGACGACGGTCAGCAGCGCGATCGCGGCGACGTCCGAGACCGCGCCGAGCAACCGGGGCCCCGCCACCCCGGCCACCACCACGGGCGCGTAGCCGGCGAGCAGCACGAGGTCGGAGCGCAGCGGACCGCCGGTGGCGGCGATGAAGCAGAACAACGCGGTGAGCCCGGCCAGCACCACCGTGTTCCCGAGGCCGGCCGCCACGCCGATGCCCGCCGTCGCCCCGACCACGGCGACGATGAACACGAGCATGCCGACGCCCTTGACCAGGCCCTTGACCACATCAACCCTTCGCCGCGCGGATCACCGTGGTCATCCTGGCACGACGCGAAACCGCCGCACCCCGCGAGGCGGGATGCGGCGGTTGCGGGAAGAACAGATCAGTCCTTGACGCCCTTGATGGCGTCCTTGATCTTCTCGCCGGCCTGCTTGAGGGAGCCCTTGGCCTGGTCGGCCTTGCCCTCGGCCTGCCACTGCTCGTTGCCGGTGGCGTCGCCGACGGCCTCCTTGGCCCGGCCCTTGAGCTCTTCGCCCTTGTTCTCGATCTTGTCGTTCATCGGGTGCACCTTCCGTCAGGCGACATTTCCGGATCGGCCTGTCGCCACGAGGGCCTTGGAGGTGGGTTACCCGCCAGTCGCGCGCGTACACATCGAGCCAGCCGTCCGGGTGACGTGAGAGCCGTCACGCCCCCGCGTGGAGCAGGCGTAGCGTGGCGAGGACCGACACGACCGGAGGAGGCCTCAGTTTGAAGGCGACGAACGGTGCGGGCGGCCCCTGCAGGTTCTGCGGCAGGCTCCCGCGCTCGGGGGCGCCCCGGGTGCCCGGCCCGGCCGGCCCGATCTGCCTGGACTGCGTCCGGGCCGGCTTGCGGGTCGTCGGCGACGGCGAGGAGCGCACGAACGAGGCGGGTGAGCGCCTCGACGCGGTCAGCGACCTGCAGGCCCCGGTCTGCGAGTTCTGCGGCCGCCGCGAACGCCGCACGTTCCTGGGGTTCCGGCGCCCCCTGGTCCGGCTGCGCTGCGCCCCGCGCGACGCCGTGATCTGCGTCGACTGCCTGGACAGTGCGGGTGACGCCCTGAATCTCGCCCTGCGTCAGTGATCCGAGAGGGCCGGTGCCGCCGCACACCGCGACGGCACCGGCCCGGTCTCACGCGGGAGCGGTGAACACGTACGACCCGGCAGGCACGAAGTACGTGCCCGCCGCCGACGGCACCGCCTCGGCCGGCGCGGTGACCGCCCCCGGCTGGGACGTCGGGACCTTCACCGTGGCCGAGGTGCCCGCCGGAACGGTCACCCGGAGGGTGAGCGTGCCGCCGGCGATCGACCAGTCGCTGACCGCCCCGCCGTACGGCGTCTCGTACGACGACTTCGCCGAGGTCAGCCCGCCTCCCGGCTGGGGTGCCACGGACAGCGCCGCGTACCCCGGGGCCGCCGGGGACAGGCCGCCGACGGACCGGTAGAGGAAGTCGCCGACCGAGCCGAGCCCGTAGTGGTTGAACGAGTTCATCCCGGGATCGTTGAACGAACCGTCGGTCTTGATGCCGTCCCAGCGTTCCCAGATGGTCGTGGCGCCACGGCCGATCATGTAGCCCCAGCCGGGGAACCCGGGCTGCAGCAGCACCTGGTACGCGACGTCGGCGTGCCCGTGCGAGGCCAGCACCGGCAGCAGGTTCTCCACGCCGAGGAAGCCGACGCTCAGGTGCCCGCCACTGGCGGCGACCTTCGCGGCCAGCTTGTCCGCCGCGGGCTGCACCCGTGCCGCCGGGAGCAGGCCGAACGCCAGGGCCAGCACGTACCCGGTCTGCGTGTTCGCGCCGACCGTGCCGTCCGCCGCCGAGAACCTGTTCGTGAACGCCGCGGCGATCTGGTCGGCGAGCGTCCCGTACTTCGTCGCTTCCGCGGTGCGCCCGGTGGCCGCCGCCATCCGCGAGACCAGCCGCGACGAGTACGCGAAGAACGCCGTCGAGATCAGGTCCTGCGCGGTGTTGTCGTTGACGTTGAGCCAGTCCCCGAACGTCTGGTGATCGCGGATCAGGTCCGCGCCGGACGTCGAGCGCAGGTACTCGACCCACTTGACCATCGCGTCGAAGTGCTCGTTGATCACGCCGGTGTCGCCGTAGCGCTGCCACAGGGTGTAGGGCACGATGACGCCCGCGTCGCCCCAGCCCGCCGTGCCCGAACCGTCGAGCACCCCCGGCGCGAC
Source organism: Amycolatopsis sp. NPDC049252 (assembly GCF_043197175.1). Lineage (NCBI taxonomy): Bacteria > Bacillati > Actinomycetota > Actinomycetes > Pseudonocardiales > Pseudonocardiaceae > Amycolatopsis > Amycolatopsis sp. NPDC049252. The sequence goes on along the minus strand of NZ_JBICSQ010000089.1, from coordinate 25,061 downwards.
GTCGGTGAACGACCCGTCGGCGTGCTGGGCGTCGGTCAGGTCGTCGCTGAACTTGCCGAGGAAGTTCGCGACGTCCAGGTTGAACGTCGACGTGCCGGCGAAGATCCCGATGTCGCCGGTCCAGCCCAGCCGCTCGTCGCGCTGCGGGCAGTCGCTCGGCACCGACAGCATGTTGGAGCGTTCACCCCAGAGGATGTTGTGCTGCAACTGGTTCACCATCGTGTTGGACGAGGTGAACGTGCCGGTCTGCGCCCCGGACGTCCACATCGCCCGGCCGGTGACCGTGTTGGCGGTCGGCGCGGACGGCAGCCCGGTCAGCTCGACGTACCGGTAGCCGTGCACGGTGAACCGCGGCTCGTACGTCTCGGCGCCGCCGGTGCCGGCGAGGGTGAACCGGTCGGTCGCCTGGGCGGCCCGGAGGTTGTCGGTGTAGATCGTGCCGTCGGGGTTGAGCACCTCGGCGTGCCGCAGCGTCACCGTGGTCCCCGCCGGTCCGGTCACCGAAAGCCGGTCGACACCGCCGAAGTTCTGGCCCATGTCGGCGACCCACACGCCCGGCTTGGGCTGGGTGATGGCGACTGGGTGGAACTCCTGCTGCACGGTGACGCCGTTGTCCACTTGGGACACCAGGTTCGGCTTCGCGTCCGTGCGGACCCCGGCGGCCTGCCACGCGCTGTCGTTGAAGCCGGGCTGGTCCCAGCCCGCCGGCGCGAGCCGTGCGTCGTAGGTTTCGCCCTGGTAGAGGTCGTCGGCGCGGATCGCGCCGTCGCCGGTCTTCCACGTGCCGTCGGTGGCGACGGTCGCGGCTGTGCCGTCGGTGAACGTCAGCCGCAGCTGCGCCGAGTACCACGGCTTGGTGCCGTAGCGCTGGCTCCCGGCGATGCCGAGGCTGCCGGAGTACCAGCCGTTGCCCAGCATCGCGCCGAGCGCGTTCTCACCCTGCCGGATCTGGCCGGTGACGTCGGAAACCCGGTACTGCAGCCGTTTCGTGTAGTCGGTCCAGCCCGGTTCGAGGACCTCGCCGCCGACCTTGGTCCCGTTGAGCCGGGTCTCCTGCAGGCCGAGTGCGGTGGTGAGCAGGCGCGCGCTCGCCACCGGCTTGCCGACCGTGAAGCTCTTGCGCAGCAGGGGAGAGGGCGACGCGACGACGACGTTCGACGCCCACGGCCCGCTGCCGTAGGTGGTCAGGGCCCGCGCCGCGGTCCACGCGCCGTCGTCGAACGTGCCCTGCTGCCAGCCGGACGGCCCGGTCTGGTTCGCCTTCCAGGACCCGTCGGTGACGACGGTCGGCCCACCGGCGACCGTCAGCTTCGCGATCATCCCGGCCGGGCTCTGCGTGGTGTTCTCGCTGCTGATCGCGATGACGTTCGCGCCGGTCGTGAGCAGTGAACCGACGTCGACGACGGCGGCCTGCTTCCACGAGTCGGCGGTGCGCGGCGAGGAACTGACCTGGGTGCCGTTGACCCACACGGTCGCGGTGTCGTCGCCGGTCACCACGAGCGTGGCCTTCGACGGCGCCGCGCTCAGCTGCACGGTCTTGCGGAAGAACCGGGTCGCCGGCGGGATCCCGCCGGCCGGGTCGCCTTCGGGGTACCAGACCCAGCTGGCCCCGGCGAGGTCCGGGCCCGCCGCCGAGCGCCCGATGAACGCGCCGGTCCACTCGGTGGCCGGGGCACGCAACGCGGTCTCGAACCGCTGCACCGCGCTCCAGCCGCTCGCGCGGCCCTGGGCGTCCCAGACCCGGACGCGCCAGGTGTAGGCGGTCAGCGAGCCGAGCGCGGGACCGCCGTACGGGACGTCGGCCTGCTGCGCGGAGGCGACCTGGCCGCTGTCCCAGACGTCGGATCCGTTGGCGGACACCACGATCTGGTACGCCGACTGCCGCTGCTGCGACGCCGACGACGTCAGCTTCCAGCCGAACCGGGCCTGCGCCGGGTCGACGCCGATCGGGTTCGCCCGCGTGCCGACCGTCGCGCTCGCGACCGTGAGCGGAGCGGCGCCGGTGGAGTCCGGCGTGGTGACGCCGGCGCCCCAGGGCGCGGCGCCGTAGCCGCCGAGATCCGCGGCCGCGGGCCACGAACCGTCGGCGAAACCGGGCTGTTCCCAGCCCTCCGGCGCGGTCTGCGCGCTCTTCCAGCCGGCGCCGGTCGTCAGGTCGGTGGTGCCCGAGGCGGTCGCGACGTGCACGTGGCCGAGCAGCCCGGCCGGGCCGCCGGCGTTGCGGACCGCGACGGCGAGGGTGTTGACGCCGGGGACGAGCGCGGGCCGCAGGTCCACCGGCAACGCCGTCTTCCAGGAGTCGGCGACCCGCGCCGAGGAGGCGAGGGGCTTGCCGTTGAGCCAAACGTCGGCGGTGTCGTCGCCGGTCACGCTGAACCGGGCGTCGCTGACCGCGCCGGTCGCGACGGTGAAGGTGGTGCGGAAGTACCGGGTCGCGGCCGGGGCGGACACCCGCGCGTCACCCTCGGGGTACCAGATCCAGTGGGCCCCGGAGAGATCCGGTGGTGGCGCGGCGCCCGCCGGGGGAGCGGCGGCGCCGGAGAGCACCAGGGTCGCGGCGAGGGCGGTGGTGGTGGTCGCGCGCCAGAGCTGGGATCGCGGCATTGCGGCTCCTGGATGACGGGGACGGGGCTTACGGATCCTTAAAACGTTTCAATCCAGTGTGATATGTGACTGTAATCAGAGGATCATTCATCCGCAATACTCCACTGGAAGCAGCGGTGATCGTCCACGCTTGTCCGATCGTCGCCGCGTAAATCGTTTTAGGTCACACACCCGGCGGTGCCGAGCGCGGTGAAGCCTGGCGTGGTCGACCGCCTCCCGGCCGGGAAAGCGCTGTCCTTCTCTAGGGCTTTTCCGTGAACGGGCGACGTAGGGTGGAGCCGACACCGCAGTCGACACGGGAGTCCGCCATCGATGTCAGTGCTCTGGGGCGTGTCCTTCGACGGAACTCCGCTGTCCGGGGTGGTGGTCGAGTTCCTCAAGACGGCGAAGCGCCTGTCCGCCCGCGGGCACCGGGTCCACCTGGACCTCGGCTACGACATCAAGGCCGACAAGGGCGCGTTCTTCCGGCCCTACCGTGACGAGGCCGGGCTGCTGCCGGAGTGGGTCGTCCTCGACCGCGTCGACGGCGTCGAGACGATCCGCGGTTACGACCGCGAGTTCGTCGAGCGGGTGCTCACCGAGGTCGTCCAGCGGGAGGCCGGGGCGGCGCTGCGGCCGGAGCTCGACCGGATCACCGGTGAGCTGGCCGACCGGATCACCGCCACCTGGGAACGCCTCGGCGTCACGATGGTGATGGTCGAGAACGGGACCCTGCCGGAGAATCCGGCGTACACCGAGGCGCTCTACCGCGCGATCGAGCGCTACGGCGCGCGGCACCGGCTCGGCCGGTTCGTGTTCTGGCGCGACCACGACCTGATGTGGCAGAGCGAACCGGGGATCGCGAAGTACGGCCGGTTCCCGTACCGCGAGACGCCGGCGCCGCGGAACTCCCCGCACATCCACTACTTCGCGCTGCACGAAGAAGCGAAGGCGCGCACCCTCGAATGGGTGCCGGGCCTGCGTCACCTCGACGTCCTGCCGAACACGTTCCCCATCGACACCGCGAAGATCGACGCGCGCAACGCGGGTTTCCGGCGCGACCACGGGATCCCCGCGGACGTCCCGCTGCTGGCCCGGATCACGCGGATCATCCCGCAGAAGCGCGTCGACCGGGACCTCCACCTCCTGGCGCTGCTGCCGGGCGCGTGGCTGTTCGTGGCGGGAGACGTCGAGGAGGCACCCGCGGAGTACACCCGGCTCACCGAACTGGCCGACCGGCTCGGGGTGCGCGACCGTGTCGTCTTCGGCGGCTGGCTGACCCCCTACGACACCGCCACGCCCGGCCGCTACTCCGTGCGGGACCTCCTGGCGCACGCGAGTGTCGTGTCCTTCCTGACCTCCTACGACTACGAGAGCTACGGCAACCCGGTCAGCGAGGCGATCGCCTCCGGAACGCCGTACGTGACCAGCGGGTACGAGCTGTATAACGCCGTTTACGGCCACGCGGGGTTCCGGGCGCCGGTGCTGGACATCCGGGCCCGCGACCTGCCGGACGCGGCATTCGCCCGCGAAGTGGCCGAACTGATCACCGACGAGGGGAAACGAGCGGAAGTGGTGCGGGCGAACCAGGAACTCGGGCGGGCGCGCTTCGGCACCCAGGTCGTCGACGACCTGGTCGACCGCCTGTACCCGCCGCCGATGGGTGCCGGGACCCGGCTGAGCGTCGTGCTGCCGGTGTACAACGAGGCCGCCAACCTGCGGTCGGTTCTCCGGACGCTGTACGACCAGCGTGGGCTGGACCGGGAAAGCTACGAAGTCGTCCTGGTCGACAACAACTCGACCGACGACACCGTCGCGCTCGCCCGGGCGTTCGCGGCCGCGCACCCGGACCTGGCCGTCCACGTGATCCACGAACCCGAGCAGGGCGTCTCGTGCGCCCGCCGCGCGGGGATGGACTTCGCCGCCGCCCGCAGCCGGAACCGCCCGGACACCGACCCGGCGCAGCGGTTCTACCTGGTGTCCGCCGACGCCGACTGCCAGGTCGACGCGCACTGGCTGAGCGAGCTCCTGGAGGCGATGGAGACGACCAAGGCGTCGATCGGCGTCTGCGACTACTACTACAACGCGGACCACTTCACCGGCCGTCCTCGGCTGTGGGACGCGATCCAGCGGACGCTGCGCTGCCGCGCCGTCACGTTCTCGCTGTTCGGCGGGTTTCCCGACGGCAAGGGCTTCGCCGTCGAGCGCGACGCCTACGAGCGCGCCGGCGGCATCGAGATCTTCTACCAGCTGCAGGACGGCAAGTTCGTCAACCACCTCTCCGACGACTGGGACTTCGGGATCAAGGTCGCGAGCGGGGGAGACGCGATCACGTACGCGCCGCGCTCGCGGGTCGAGATCAACCCGCGCCGCGTCGACCACGCCATCGACGAGGTGATCACCGGCCGCGCCTACGGCTCCGGCGGCACCATCGTCATGCGCGACATCCGCCCTGACGCACCAGCCACCGGTTCCGACCTGACCGAGGCGGAAGCGTTGCAGGCATGGGAGTTCTCGATCAAGGACTTCACGCCGAAGAACACCATCCTGCCGGTGCTGCTGACCCCGGCGCTGCTGGAGGACGACGCCGTCATCGGGTTCTTCGGCGCGGACCTGGCCGCGCGGCTGGGGAAACGGATCGCCGAGATCCGTGACGAGATGCGCGTCGTCGACTTCACGCCGATCCACGCGTACAAGACACCGTCGTACCGGCTGTACCTCGAGTTCGCCGACGAGCTGTTCTCCTGCCTGCGCAAGCACGTCGGTGACGACATCGGCTACCCGCCGCCGCTGCCACCGTGTTTCGCGGACGTTCCGAAGGAGCGGTTCGCGGAGTTCGTCCACTACTACTGCGAGGACCGCGAGTCCGGAGAGGCCCACAACTACTTCGGCAACGGAGGGGTGTTCTGATGACACTCGCCTACGAAGAGGCGATCGGCTCACTGCACGGTCTCGACCCCGCGTGGCCGCGCCCCGCGGTCCTCGACGTCCTGGAGGCGCCCGAAAACCGGCACCTGCTCGACTACGTGCAGGAGGACCCGTTCGGCGCGCACGTCTTCCCGGGCAACGTCCCCGGCTACGCGCCGGCGGACTTCCTGCGTGACCTGGACGCGCAACTGGCTTCCAGCGCCCCGATCCACCTGTGGTCCTACATCCCGACGTGCGCCTACCGCTGCCGGTTCTGCCAGTACCCGGTGGTGCTGGTGAAGGGGAAACCCGAGGTCACGGACGAGAAGGCGAAGCACTGGGTCGACCTGAACATCCGCGAGGCGCGGATGTGGCTCGACGCCGTCCCGAACCTGGCGGGCGCGGAGGTCGGCGAGTTCAACGTCTTCGGCGGGACACCGTCGCTGCTGCCGGAACCGGAGATCCGGCGGCTGCTGGACTTCTACCGGTCCGAGTTCGGCTTCACCGCGGACACGACCATCCGGTTCGAAGGCGACCCGAGCACGTTCACGCCGTCGAAGCTCGAGCTGCTGCGGGATCTGGGCTGCACCAAGCTGTCCAGCGGCGTCCAGTCGTTCGACGACCACGTCCTCGAGCTGTGCGGGCGGGAGCACTCGGCGCTGATGTGCGTCGACTTCGTCCGCAACGCCCAGAACCTCGGCTTCGAGTGGGTCAGCATCGACCTGATGTACGGCCTGCTCGACCAGACCCTCGACAGCGTCCGCCGGGACCTCGACGTCGTGCTGGAGAACCAGATCACCGCCGTCGTGTGCACCAAGCTGCACCTGGCGTCCTACAGCGACACCCGCACCGGCGTCACCGGCGAGAAGCCGGCCGCGTGGCAGCTGCCGTCCTACCGGGACAAGCTGGTGCGCGACGGCCACCGCTGGCCGACGCTGGGGGAGCAGTACCAGATGCGGGAGCTGCTCACCGACGGCCTGCGCGCGGCGAACTACACCGAGCACCCCACGATGTACTTCGCGCGCGGCGGCCTCGGGCCGGAGAAGTGGAAGTCCATCATGGTCGACCAGGAGAAGCAGGAGGCCGAGGTCGCGATCGGGCTGGGCGGCAGTTCGAGCTGCCGCGCGTCGGAGGCGATCAGCGACGTGAACTCCCGGCGCTACATCGAAACGGTGGAGGCCGGCCGGATCCCGCTGGGCTCGGCGACGCGGTTCACGGCCGAGGCCCAGGAGGCGCGGGCGGTGAAGATGGCGCTGACGACGTTGCAGCCGTTGCGGGACTCGGTGCACGGAGAGCGCTTCCCGGGACGGTCGCTGTTCGCCGAACCCTGGCTCGGGAAGTTCCGCTCCCTGGCCGATCGCGGCCTCGTCCGGCTGGATTCCGGGGCCGGGAAAGTGGAATTGACCAAGACCGGAGAAGTCCTGGTGGAGGCCATCATCACGACCGAGCTCTGAGGACCGAGATCACTCCGACGGGTGACGGAAGTCTCGCGAAGACCGGTACGGGCGTGCAGCATGAGGTCAGCACCGTACGGCCGTACCGAGATCGGAGCCCAGATGAGCCGAGTCGTTCCGGGTCCCCTGGCGAAGCTGGCCGGGGCGGGCGTGTTCGCGGCGCTCGCGTCGGTGGTCGTCGTGACACCGGCGCAGGCCGCTCCCGACTACGCGCACGCCGACACGAACTTCGCGGGCACGCAGATCGAAGCGCACGAAGGGATCCACGGGAGCCCGCTCACGTCCCGCGCGGACGTGGCCGACCAGACCCTCGGGCACGACGTGAGCGGCCACCAGGGTCCGGTCGACTGGGGCGCGGCGGCCGGCGGCGGCGCGAAGTTCACCTACGTCAAGGCGACCGAGGGCACCGGGTTCGTCAACCCGCAGTACGCCCAGCAGTACGACGGCGCGCACGCCGCGGGCCTGATCCGCGGCGCGTACCACTTCGCGCGCCCGGACGTCTCGAGCGGCGCGGCGCAGGCGGACTACTTCATCGCGAACGGCGGCGGCTGGCGCGGCGACGGCACGACACTGCCGGGCGCGCTCGACATCGAGTACAACCCGTACGGCGACGCCTGTTACGGCAAGAACCCCGCCGACATGACGGCGTGGATCGCCGATTTCACGCGCACGTACCTCGCGAAAGCGCACCGCAGCGCCGTGATCTACACCAGCACGACCTGGTGGAAGACCTGCACGGGCAACGCGAACGGGTTCGGCGACACCAACCCGCTCTGGCTGGCGCGCTACGGCCCGGAGGTCGGCGAGCTGCCGGCGGGCTGGGACAAGCAGAGCATCTGGCAGTTCGCCCGCGGCGGTGGCCTCCCGGGGGACCAGAACTACTACAACGGCCCGATCGGCCGCGTCGAAGCGTTGGCGAAGGGCCAGGCGGCTCAGGCGGCCTAACGGCCCTTCCGGATGACGACGTCCGGCCACGGCGGCTTGCGCAGCACGGCGAGCGTGCCGAGCGTCGCGGCCATCAGGCCGGTCATGGCCCCGATCAGCAGGACGCGGGTCGTGTCCACCGCGGGTGCCCATTTGACGTCGCCCCCGCGGACCGCGAACACCCCGGCCGGCTGGAGGACCGGGATGACGGTGGTTCCGTCCGGCGTCTCGTAGGGTTCGCCGAAGACGCCCCCGTCCGGCCTGGCCGCGTCGCGCACTGCTCGAAGCTTCGCCCTGTTCATCCGTCCATCGAACCGGAACTCGCGGTACCGCGCCAGACCCGCGGCGAACTGCCGTAGGCGCGGGAGAAGGCCCTGCTGAAGGCCGCTTCCGAGGCGTAGCCGACCCGTCCCGCGATCCGGCCGACCGGTTCAGCAGTGTTCCGCAGCAGGTGGGCGGCGTGATCCAGCCGTCTGCGCTGCACGTACGCCCCCGGTGGTTCCCCGACCGACTCGGTGAACCGCGCGGCGAACGCCGAGCGTGACAGGGAGCTGAGCCGCGCCAGTTCGTCGACCGGCCAGTCGCGCCCGGGGGTGCGGTGGATCGCGGTGAGCGCCGGCCCCAGCGCCGGGTCCATCGCGGCGGTGAGCCAGCCGGGGTGCGTCGCGTCGCCGGAGGCCGCCCACGTGCGCAGCGACCGGATGAACAGCAGGTCGAGCAGCCGCGACACCATCACGCGGGCGCCGGGCTGGGGCCGCGTCACCTCGGAGAGCAGCAGATCCCGGCTCAGCGGGAGCCACGCCGTGGTCCGGGCGTCTTCGCGGATCACGATGGCCGCGGGCAGGACGCCGAGCAGCGGCCCGGCGACGAGGGGCTCGACGTGGAACTCCCCGGTGACCCACTCCGCGACCGGGGCCGGGCGGGCGACGTGCGCGTCGCCGCGGGCGAACAGCGCCATGTCGCCGTGGTTCAGCTCGACGGGCGCCTCGCCGTCGGCCTCGAGCCGCAGCCGGCCCGCCCCCACCAGGTGCAGCAGCCGCGTCCCGGCCGGGTACCGCTCGACGGTGTCCATCCGGCGGCGCACGTCCCCACCCTGCAGGTGGATGGCCTGCAGGACGTCGGAGAGCGCGTCCTGCTCGCCGTACGCCGGAAGCGAATCGGCAAAGTTTTCCGGTTCCTGGGACATGGTTCTTGCTCGAACCTCCTCGTAGGGTGGTCTCGGGCAGTATGCGTGACCGGCTCCGCACAGGCGGATCCGGCGCGCCGGATCGAGGAGGCAACCCTTCATGGCGGAGAAGCCGACCGTGGTGCTCGTCCACGGCTTCTGGGGTGGCGCCGCCCACTGGGCGAAGGTCATCGTGGAGCTGGACAAGCGCGGTTTCGGAGCGCTCCACGCGGTGGAGAACCCGCTGACGTCGCTGGCCGACGACGCGGCCCGCACCCGGCAGATGGTGCGGCAGATCGACGGGCCGGTGCTGCTGGTCGGCCACTCGTACGGCGGCGCGGTCATCACCGAGGTCGGCACGCTGCCGAACGTCACAGGTCTGGTCTACGTCGCGGCGTTCGCGCCGGACGCGGGGGAGAGCCTCGCGACGGTCAGCGAGGGCCACGACGCCCCGGGCGGCGCGAACATCGCGCCGGACTCCGACGGCTACCTGTGGATCGCGCAGGACAAGTTCCACGAGAGCTTCTGCCAGGACCTGCCGGAGGACGAGGCCCTGGTCATGGCCGTGACGCAGAAGGCGCCGGTCGGCTCGACGTTCGGCGACCCGGTGACCGAGCCGGCGTGGAAGTCGAAGCCGTCCTGGTACCAGGTCTCGACCCAGGACCGGATGATCGCCCCGGACAACCAGCGCCGGATGGCCGCCCGCATCGGCGCCCGCGAGACGATCGAGGTGGAAGCCGGGCACGCGTCGATGGCGTCCCAGCCCGTCGCGATCGCCGACCTGATCGAGCGCGCGGCCGGCTGACAAGATCGGACAGGACCGCCCCCGCGCTGTTGTCGGCGCGGGGGCGGCTCCTTACTCTCGTTCTTGTCGCTTGTTTCGTTGTGTCCTTTGTGGACTACGGAGGTGCCCGGTGCGCGGCAAGGTGGCGGTTCTGGCGGCGGTTTCCGCCTTGGCGTTCGTGGCGGCGCCGGTCGCCGCGGGAGCCGGGCAGGCGTGGTTCACCTCGTGGGCCCAGTCCCAGGACGGCCGCGCGGACACCCCGTTGACTTCCCAGTCGATGCGCATGATCACCCACCTGAGCCAGGGTGGTGACGCGGTCCGCGTCCGGCTGCAGAACACGTTCGGCTCGGGCCCGCTGTCGGTGGGCCACGCGACGGCCGGAGTGAGCGCGGGCGGCGCGTCGGTGACCGCGCCCCGCGACCTGACCTTCGCGGGCAGCCGGGCCGTCACCATCCCCGCCGGGGGAGAGGTCTGGAGCGACGAGCTGCGCCTGACCACCAGGCCGGACACGAACCTGGCCGTGAGCGTGTCCGTTCTCGGCTCTGTCGTTCCGGGCCGCCACGGCGCGGCGCTACGGGACAACTACCTGACCGCTGCCGGCGCCGGGGACCACGTTGCCGACACCGACGGCTCGGTTTTCGCCCAGACGGTCGGTTCGACGTACGTGGTGAGCGCGGTCGACGTGCACAACACGGCGGTGAAGGGCACGGTCGTCCCGTTCGGCAGCTCGGTGGTCGACGGAATCGGCAGCACGAACTGCGGCCCGGGCTGCACCCAGCTGGGCGCGGACCGCCGCTGGACGGACGACCTGGCGCGCCGAGCCGCTTCTTCGGGCCTCGCGGTCGCCAACGCAGGAGTCTCGGGCACGACGAGCGCTCCTACCTGCCCGAACATTCCGCCGGGGGTAGTCGGCCTGGACGCGGCAAGCCGCCTGGACCGCGACGTCCTGGCCCTGCACGGCGTCCGTTCGGTGATCTACTACTACGGAACGAACGACCTGGCGTACGGCTGCGACGCGACGGCCGTCCTGGACAGCTACCGAGCGGTCTTCGCCCGCCTGCGCGCGGCCGGCATCGCCATCTACGTCACCCCGAGCACCCCGCGCCCCGGCTACAGCGACAAGAACAACCTCGATCGCCACGAGATCGCCCTGTTCGTGGAACGCTGGAACACCTGCGGCGGCCTGTGCTCGGGAATCCTGGACTTCGACGAGGTCCTGAAGGACCCGCTGAAGCCGAACAGCATCAACCCGGCCTACGACAACGGCGACGGAATCCACGCGAACGCGGCGGGCCAGCAGGCACTGGCGGACTTCATCTCGATCCCGATGCTCACGACCGGGTCGACTTCCCACCCGATGGGCTGACAAGGCGAGTCGCAACGCCCGCGATGTGCGGGTAGCTGCGCAAAGTACGTCGCGTGATGAACAACTCGATGGACGACGCGGGGTGCTGCCTGCTGTCGGTGGCCTGGAACGTAGCCCCGCTGCTGGAATCCCCGCCGACGTCCCGCCGGGCCTCCCTGCGCGCCACGGTCGAGGAGACCTGCCGCGTGACCGGCCTGGGCGCCCGTTCATGGGCCGCTCGTCACGGCATCGGAACGGAGGCGGAGTACCGCCCCTTCCTCCAGCTGGCGGACGTAGCGTACGAGATCGCCACGTTGCTGCTCCTGGTAGGCGACTTCCTGGTCCCGGACCTGGAGCGCGAACACCGCCGCTGGGCCGAGATCGAGGCCTTGAAGTCCCGCCTGGAGGAACTGTCCGGCTGGACGTCTTCGTTCCTGGGCTCACTGACCTTGTCAGGCCGCCCCTGACGCGCGTAAGGTCCAGCCTGACAGATCGACTCGCTCCATCCATCCGGGAGCTTTTATGACTGCCGCGGTCGTCGCTCACTGCTCGTTCTGCGCCCGCCCAAACACCGAGGTGGCAACCTTGGTAAGCGGCCCAGGAGTCTTCATCTGCGACGGCTGCGTAGCGCTGTGCGCAGCAGTGATAGAAGGCAAGCCGACGTCGATTACCGCAGTGGCCCCCTGGGACCAGGAGCTGACCCTGGAGGCGGTCCTGGCTCGCCTGTCCCCGGTGGCCGCGGCCGGCACCCAGGTCCAACAAAACCTGACGGCCTGGGTCCACAAGGCCCGTTCCCTGGGCGGCACCTGGACCCAGATCGGCACGGCGCTGGGCATGACCCGCCAGTCAGCATGGGAACGCTTCTCCGGCGAGTGAGCCGGCAACCCGAATCAGCTATCCGGCTACGGCCATATAGTCGATGTCATGGGCTGGGTGGTCGCAGGCATCGTGCTGTTCGCCGTGTACTCCGTCTTCCTGCTGCAACTCGCGGCCATGAGCGTCGCCATGAACGGCGCTCGAAAGAAGCCGCCGACCCGCTGGTCGGTGCCCGGCATGTGGCTTCTGCTGTTGTGCGCCCCGTTGTGGGGCCCCGTCGCCTGGCTGATCAACAGACTCGGCTACCGGATTCCCCTGCTGGGAACGCCTTTCCCCCTGGGGCGTCGCGTCCGGGCTCGTGTGTTCCAGGCGAGAACTCGAACTCGTCGGCACTGAACCGTTCGAGGCCCCCTATGCGGGCCCGGGCATGAAAAAGGCCACCTCTACCTGCGTAAAGGTGGCCGATCCGGTCGGGCTGACAGGATTCGAACCTGCGACCCCTTGCTCTAATCGCCCAGCGGGCAGAGCTGCAGGGGTAGTGATCGATGGCTGCTCGACCTGCGGCAATGTTGTGCTCATGCGTGGTTGTTGATCGTTGGTTGTCAGTACGGTATGGCATGCATGTGGCATGGAGATCGCCTCGCCGGGTCGGTGTCGACGCTGGTGAGCGTGGCAGCTGGCGAGGGCCTGCATGGCTGCATTGGCCCGACGGCCGGCTTCAAAGAACCCTTATCGAGCAGGTCGTCGGTATCCGTACGAGTGTTACGGTTTGACTTCGCAGCCGACTCAATCGTTACTGTGCGTTGCGACTACCCCAATCGTGGGTACTATTGCGTGCCATAAGTATGATCTTGTACGCAGGGGAGGCGCGAGATGTCGAAGTATGCATACGTCGCATACAGGGTGACGGTCTCGAAGTCGGGTCAACCCGACGATCCGCTTGACGTGGGGAACTTCGACGGCAAAGGTGCGGACCTGGTTGCCTATTTTCATGGCTTCTTGCGTTGCATTGGCGAGGAGTTTATCCGGCGTCAGAAATACGACCAGTACCTGGCTGTTCCGGAGCTTGTGCCGCGAGGTAGGAGGGTCGAATTCGTCACCGAATACGGTCGCTACGGCCTTCAGGGCACCCTGGTTGACACGATTAGCGGAGAGAAGACGCATAGCTACGACGAGGATGAATCTCCGGTCGTCGAAACAAGGAATATGTTCGTTTCTCCTGCGGAGGGTCGTTGGGCTATATTTCTTGCGGAGAGATATGGTGGACGTGGCGCCGCATCGCTGATTTTAAGTGAATTCAAGAGGGCATTCCGTCAGTGCTTTGAGAATGAAGAACTCATCGTGAAGTATGATGGCCTTCTGGATCCGGCGGCGTGGGCAGAGTATGTTGAGAAAGCTGACATGACTGAGATGCAAGTGAAGCGATTTGGTCCTTCGCCTGACTTTGCTGATCCGGTGGCGGCGAAATCTGTTGGCCGGGTGGTGTCGCGTGTCCGGCCAATGCGTGGACAGAAGGGCTTTGGTCGCGCCTTTCGAGATAAGATCATCAGTCGCGAGATTCGCGCCCAGGATATTATCGGCATTCCGGTTATTGACGGCGACGAAGTCGAGCTGAAGCTGAACGACGGGGAGCAGCAGCGTAGTGTCATCCTGGGAGAAGAGGCCAATCCTGTCCTCGCATACTTCCTGGTTGGCGATAAAGAGGAGCGGCCATCTGATGGTGCTGTCTACGCTGCCATGCGCAAGAAGGTGATCGATGCGAAGGCAAACCTCGGTCTTACGCTGCCGCAGCAGTGGAAAGACGGGACGTGGGACGACTCGCTCCTGAGCGTGAAGCTGGAACCAATCCGTGACAGCTAAATGGTCTGTGGTGGCGATTTTTAAGGACCATATCGGAACTCTTGTCGATGCGAGAAAGAAGAAGCGTCCGGTTCGAATTAGGGACCTTCTGGTTTTCTATGGAATTCCGTTGGTGGTCGCGATCCTTGTAATATTGCCAGAGTTTAATTTCTCGTGGCTTGCGTCGAAGCCTGGCTATCAGAGGTTTGCTGACTTTCGCGTCCGGGGACTCGAGGGTATTCTTTCCGGTGTATCCATTTATACTGCCCTTTTATTCGGTCTTTTGATTCAGATATTTCAGATTAAAGCCAGATTTCTGGACAGGGTAGATCAGCGCGCAGGCGCAATAAAGAGGAATGACGAATTAGAGCACAACGTCTCATACGCGGTGCTTGTTGGTATATTCACGACTGGCTATCTGGTCCTAGTGGTAGCGACGACGCCAAAGGATACGTCTGCTGGCAGGATTCCAAGTGCAATTATAAGCTTCTTAATTATTCATTTGATTCTGACTCTTTTTATGGTATTGAAGCGGGCGCGTGCTGTATACAGCAACTTGTAGGTGATTTTCAGCTAGTGGGTGGCCTTTCGGCATCTCGACGACCTGGCGTAGCCCAATCACGCTGTGTCAAGGGGGCGCTATCCGCGCGACCGCCGCCTACCTGCCGGGCTGCCCCCTTGACACGGCGTGATAGCCCTCGGGGAGGTCGTCGAGATGCCGTTTGGCCGCACACGGACGCAACGGCCGCGCACGTCCCGGCCATCTCGATGGCCTGCCCGTCCGGCGAGGACATTCTCTTCTTCTTGAGCTGCGGTCCCCGGGGCAGCCGCCGGCCGGTCGCGTGGGTGCCGGAGGCGGGCCCCGCGCGGGCCGGCCGATAGCGGCGCGGCCCCGGAGGGGCCGCCTTGAACAAGAAAAGAAACTCTGAACACACCGATGCTGCAGGCCGGGGAGAGGTCACGAAGACGGTGGTGGCTGAGAGCGGATCTGAGTGACACGGCCCTTGGTGATCCCCAGGGCGGCAGCAATCTCGGTGTAGCTCATCCCGGTGTCGTGGGCTTGCTCGATCGCGTCTTTGCGTAGGTGCGACAGCTCGGCCATGCGACCCATGTAGACCTCGATCATCGCCGTTGAGCGCTTCGCCCGGCGGATCGGGTCTGGGTCCTGGCGAACGCGCTCGAACTCGTCGTCATCCACTGTGGCCGTTCCCTAGCTGGTCGGGAGGAGGCGGCTGTCGTATCCGGCGGTGATCAGCCGGTCGTAGGCAGCCTCGACCTCGCTGGGGACCTCCTGGGGGATGGCGTACCCAGCATCGGCGTAGACGGTCAATCGCTGGGTGTCGCCGACGAGCATGTCAATCACGCGCTTGGGGTCTCCGATGCCCTCGACGTAGTCGTTCAAGGACTGCTGGATCGCCGAACACAGGAAATCGACTTCGGGCCACAGCTTCTTCGCCGTGGTGTAGGCCCTGCGCTGCTGGTAAGGACGGCTGAGAATCAAGGCTCTGGTAACCGGAGTGCCGCGCTCACGGAGCAGCTCGCGCGTGAACTCGAAGTTCTCGGCGGTGTTCGTGGCTCTCGGCTCGACGAGGATGGCGATGTCCGGGACCCCCGCCTCCATCGCGATCTCCCGGTAGTGCACGGCTTCGCCTCGGGGGAACCTTTCGACGGTTGTCGGCGCGTTGGCACCCGTGAACACGACGACGGGGAAGAGGTCCTTGGCGAAAAGCTCAGCCGTGTAGACGGCAACGCTCGGGTCATGGCTTCCGAGCCCGATTGCGACGTCGACAGGTGCGAGGGGGTCGTCGATGCGATGGAAGTTCCACAATGTCTCGACGTCGTCGCGCAGTTCGTCGGGGATGGCTGGCGCGGGCACGGGCGTCCTCCTCGGTCTGTCTACTCGGGAATGTCGAACGTGTAGGACCAGGCGAAACGGGACGCGGCGTGTACCCCGCGCGCGAATTCGATCGGCGTGCCGTCCGCGGTTCGTGTCGTGCGTTCGAGGATCATCACCGGTTCGCCTGCCGGCAGTTCGAGCTCGTCAATCTCATCCGGCGTCGGCATCCGGGAGTGGAACGTCTCGGTCATGCTGTCGGGCTCCAAGCCTTGCAGCGTGAGCACCGCGAAGCCGCCGCCCGGCGTGGCCGTCCCCGGCTTGGGATCGACGATCGGAGTGTTCTCGACATGCTCCGGGCGGTAGTAGCTCGTGAGCGTATGGGTCGGGTTCCCGTCCTGCTTCACCAACCGTGCACGTTCGTAGACAGGGCTGCCCGGCTCAATCCCGAGAGCCTGCGCGACGTCGCTGTCGGCATCGACCTTGTGCACCTGGTTGGTCTGGTCGTTCCGGTTCCAGGTCTGGCCTGAAGCTTCACGGTCGGCGGCGAACGCCACCAGGCCGAACTTCCACTTGCTCTTCGCGTAGCGCTCGACACCAAGCCGCTTCATCGGAGGCCGCGCTCGGACCACAGTGCCGCGCCGGCGGACGGACGTCACAAGCCCTTCGGCTTCGAGGACGCTGATCGCCTTGCGCACCGTGTTGACGTTGATGTCGTACTGCTCGGCGAGGTCGTCTTGCTTGGGCAGGGTGCTGTCCGGCGGGTAGTCGCCTGCCTTGATCGCGTCCCTGAGCAGGGAAGCCAGGTCGCGGTAACCGATCGTCACACCGCCTCCTCTCGATGGCCGATAACTCTATCTCTACCTGCAGTCTACCGGCCAGGCGGCTTGATAGAGATAGTTCTATTGACAGCCGACGTCGACCCGTGTCTAATAGAGATAGTTCTAACGACGACCTTGGAGGCGACATGCAGGACATCCCGTTCGTCAGCTCGGGCTACCGGTTCATGGTCACGGAGGCTCCGATCATGAAGATGCGCGAGGTCAAGGGGGAGATGGTCCCGGCCGTGGACCGCGAGGGCAACCAGGCGTTCGTGGTGATGCTGTTCGCGAAGCCGCGTCAGGTGGAGGGGCGCCGACCGGGTAAGGGCGAAGAGATCAAGGTGACGCTCGCGGTGGACCCGGGGGAGGGGTTCGAGGAGGGTTCCTACGTCGAGTTGATCGACCCGGTCCTGAACACGTGGCAGACCACCGGTGATGACGGCCGGATCAGCGGCTCGGGTCTGTGGTTCAAGGCGCTCGGTTTGAAGCCTGTCGGGGCGGGTGCTGCGCAGCGCGCCGCCTGATCCCGGCCTCATGACCGGTGGGTGACCGGTTCGCGCGGCTACCTCCCCGGCCGTGGCGTCTTCACCACCCTGGAGCCCTTCCCAAGTCGGTTGGCTGCCCGTTTTCGAGTCGGGCAAGGGCACTTCTCGTTCATTGACAAATACAGAGTGGGCCGATCCATGCCTAAATCCGCGCTGTTTGTGGTGGCGCGCCTCGATTCCCGGCCGGACCTGTTCGTCCGGGAGTCCTGGGGTTTCACCACGAAGTACACGAGTGGAGAGGAGAGGCGAATGGGTGGGATGAACGCGATTCGGGGTGGGTTGTCGTCGTATGACCCGCACGGCCCGAAGCGGGGTTAGCGATGGCTGACCACGTCTGCTCGGCAAGTTTCTGGCTTTCGCCGACACGGATTGCCACGTGCACCGTGTGCGGCGCTCAGTGGGAGATGTAGGGAGGAAAGGCAGTGTTCACGTACCTGGTGTGGCTCGTGCTGGTCGGGCTGCTGTTGGTCGCGGCCCCGGTGTTCGGGGTGCTCGCGCTGGTCTCGGGGCTGGCGCTGGCGTGGAAGGCCGGACGGTGAGCCGCCCGGTGAAGGTCGGCACGGTGATCCGGATGCTCGCGGCCCGGCTGGAGCGGGAACGGGCCGCCGCGCTCACGGAACCGACCGAGGACATGGGATGGCAGGCCGGTTTCTGCGAGGGCCTGAAGCACGCACAGCACGTGATCCGGAACGGAGACTGACATGCCGGAAATCCAGGCGATCATCACGGCCGCGAGCGAGGCCTACCGGGCTTTCGTGGCCACCGAGCCGGATCGGGACATCAGGGTCGCGGTCGGGAACGCGGTGCGCTTCCTGGCGGCAGACCTCACGTCGGCGGCTGAGCTGGTCGCCACGACACGCGAAGGGTAGAGCGGAATGCAGATCGCTGCACTGAACCGGCGGGCGCAGCAGCGCTACGCCACGTTCGTGAACACGCTGGACATGGTCGCCGAAGTGCTGGCCGAAGTGGACAAGTTGATCGCGAAGTACGACGACAACGCCATGTCCGACTCCTGGACCGTCGCCAGCAAGGACGACCTGAAGTCGTTCCGCACCAAAGCGTTCGACGAACTCGACCGGCTCCGGCTGCTGGGCAAGAAGCACGAGGCGGAACTCATCTCCCGGGACTGGAGGTTCTGACCATGGCGCACCAGGTCGACCGGGTCGTCGATGACCTCGCCACGTCGCTCGTGCAGCTCAAGGAATCGATGCACGGGATGCCGATCAACCGCAACGGCTTCAAGGCCGCGCACGACCGGATGGGCCGCGCGATGGGAACGCTCATCACCGAGCTGACCGACGCCCGGACCGCCATCAAACCCTGACCAACCCCACATGACCTGTTTCGCACGCGACCGGCCCCGCCACCTCCCACCACGGGACGCGGGGCCGGTCTCGTGCTGCACGAGAGGACCACCACCCCATGACCACCCCCAAGTCGTCCCGCAAGACCGGGACCGAAATCAAGGCACTCAAGTGGCTGCTGCGCCACCCCGGCGCCACCGTAGGACCGACCGCCGTCCTCGGCTCCGGTCTCGAGCTCGGCTGGAGCGCCACCGGCGGGATCACGGGCGGAACGGCCGGCGCCCTGCTCTGCTGGTACCGGGCGCACCCGGACACCTTCGACCACTACGCGGCCCCGCGGCTTCGGGCCTGGCGCCGCCGCTGGTCGGTCTACCTCGGGCCGCGCTTCACCCGGGCGCTGCGGGCCTGCGACATGTACGTCACCGACCGTAAGACCGGTGAGGAGCTGTTCCCGAGGGTCACCCGGCTGCGGTCCTACTCCCCGTCGGTGGACGTGGTCACGATGGCTCTGGCGCGTGGGCAGGCTCGCCGCTCGATCGAGGAGAACCTCGAACGGCTCGCCGACACGCTGCGAGTGCAGCGGATCGCGTTCGAGCACCCGAAGCCCGGCTACGTCGCCCTGATCATCGAACGGACGGAGCCGTTCACCGAGACCATCCCGGCCCCGGAGATGCCCGAGGAGGCCGACGCGGTCGACATCGACGACATCTACGTCGGCGAAACCGAGTACGGCACCGACTGGCGGCTCGGGCTGCGGTCGCACCTGTTCATCGCGGGAGCGACCGGCGCCGGCAAGAACTCGATCGTCTTCTCCGAGCTGCGGGCGCTGGCTGCGCTGATCCGGGACGGGCTGGTCCGGCTGTGGATCTGCGACCCGAAGCAACTGGAGTTCCGCAAGCTCGGGGACGCCGGCGTCGCCTACCGCTACGCCGACACCGAACAGTCGTGCGCGGAGCTGGTGGAGGAGTACGTCGCGGACCTGCGCGCCGTGCAGCAGTCCTTCGCCGGGACCGGGCGCCGCAAGATCGAGGTGTCGCGGGAAACCCCGCTGAACCTGCTGATCATCGACGAGATCGGGGCGCTGCTGGCCTACGGCGACGGCACCATCGCCCGGAACCTGCGCAAGCTGCTCGCGATCGTCGGCTCCCAGGGCCGCGCCACGGGGCACTTCATGACCGCGCTGGTGCAGGAACCCGCCAAGGACGTGGTCCCGGTCCGGGAGCTGTTCCCGACCCGGGTGTGCCTGCGGGTCACCGCTCAGTCGCACGTGGACATGGTCCTCGGTGAAGGCGCCCGGCTGCGTGGGGCGCTGGCGGATGAGATCCCGAACGTCGCGGACACCGCTGGTATCGGGTACGTGATCCGGCAGCGCACCCGCGTCCCGCAGCGCGTGCGCGCCGCCTACGTCGACGACCGCGAGATCGACGAACTGATCACGTTCATCCGCTCCGGCCGTCCGGCCCCGGGTCTGTCGGTGGTGGCGTGATGACCGCGATCAACTACCCGGCCGTCGTGCACGCCCCGCACTTCGCGCTGGAGTCGCGGACCAAGAAGGGGATGGTCCCGCTCAGCGACCGCCTGTACTCCTCCAAAGAGGACGCCGAGACCTGGGCGATGGTGCTGCGGGAGCCGGGCGAGCGGGTGTTCATCGCGGAGTACAGCGTCGCCTACTACGCCCGCTGCGTCGTGTGCGGCGAGTTCTCCGACCACGAACGCTGGCGCACTGCCGAATGGACAGACCTCGTGGAGTACCTCACCCACGAGCCCGGCTGGCGCTGCACGTCCGAACAGCTCGTGTTCTGCCCGAACCACCGACCCGATGAGGAGGACTGACCATGTGGCGTCTCGGTTTCTACGTGTGGCGAGCCTGGCTCTACGCCAAGTACGGCGTCCCGGCCGCGCTCGTGCTCTACCTGATCCACCTCGGACAGGGCTGGTCGGTGCTGTTCTGGATCGTGGCTGCCGCGTTCGGCTGCGTCGGGCTCGGGATGGTGCTCGGGGTGACCGAGTTCCGCAACCGCGAGTTCGGCGACATCGGGCGGGAGCGCATCCGATGAGCCGCCGCGCCGACCCCGGACAGCTCGGCCTGTTCGGCACCCCCGCCCCGACGCCGGCACCGACCACCGGCCGCGCCTGTCCTCCGGCCCGGGGACGTCGCAAGCCGCTCGGCTCACCCGGCAACCCGCTGGTGGCCAAGGACGTGCTCGCGGAAGTCCGGGACGGGAAATTCGGGCTGCTGGACGACACCGACCGCGTGATGGTCCTCGACGGCGAAGGCCACTGCCGGGCCGCCCAGGAGGACGACGTCGTCATGCACCTGGTGTCCATCGGCTACGTCGAACGGAGCCCGGCCCGGGAGACGATCTCGTGCCTGCACGGCGTGGTCCGCAAGCCCGTTCTGCCGCTGCGGCTGACCCGACGTGGCCGGGACATGCTCCAACGCTGGTCCAACCTCGCCCCGTTCGGAAACTGACCGGAAAGGACAGTCATGCTGCCGATGCGCTACCTCACGCACATTGATCGCCTGATTTACGAGTACTACACGACCGATCTGAGTATCAGCGCCACGGACCGCGAAAGCCCCACCTTCAGCAGTCCTCGGCTGGCGGAACTCGCGGACGACATCGTCGCGCAGCTCGAACAGGAAGCCGACCACTACCGCGCCTACGCCCGCCGCTGGCGCGGCGAGAACTGACCTGAAAGGAGACTCATCATGTCCACTGCGGACAGTTCGAACAAGACTCGTCGGCTGGTGGACGTCGTCCGGGTCCTGGTCGCCGTCATCCTCGGGAGCATCGGCGCGGCGGCCGGGTTCACCCACACTCACGACTGGGCCGTCCATCACGGACAGCTCGGCTGGATCGCGTGGGCCGACGCTGTGGTGATCGAGGGCATCGTCATCGTCGCCGGGTTCGAGATCCAGCGCGACCACCGGAGCGGCGGAGCCCGCAAGCTCACGTTCCCGATGGCCGTGCTCGTGGCCGGGTTCGGCGTGCAGATGGCCGCACAGGTCGCACTCGCCGAACCCAGCCCGGCCGGATGGCTCGTGGCCGCGATGCCGGCACTCGGGTTCCTCGTGGTCGTCAAGCTCCTCATGCGCCGCGCTCCGGCTCCCGAAACCCCCGCGATCCCGGTGTCCACCCCGGACCCCGAGCCGGTCACCGTGACCGCCTCCAGGGCCGATGTCCTCACGCACCCGGCCCCGCCGGCCGCTGTGGTCGCTCCGGCCCGGCCCCGGCTCAAGCTCCCCGCTGAGCTGACCAGCCGGATCAACACTGTGGCCGAAACCGCCCGCAGCGAAGGGCGCGAGCTGACCATCGAGGAGATCCGCCGCGTCGTCCGCGTCCCTGAACCGATGGCCGTGCAGATCCTGCAGGACCTCGCCACCGGCTGACCCACGTCCCGACGCACCCCGCCACGGCGCGGGAGCCCGGCCACTATCCCGGCCCGGGCTCCCGCGCCGTTTTCATGCCTGCCAAACGAAAGGCTCCGACATGCTGACGTTGGAAGACCGTCTCGCCGCCCGCGTGAAGGCTCTGGACTACCAGGACTGGCGAGCCAAGGTCCGCGCCGTCAACGGCTGCGCCCGCCCCATCCGGCTCTCCGGGGCGCACCAGCTCCAGGACGCCACCACCGGCGCCGTCCTGCACCACCACGGCGGGGACATCTTCGCCCCGTGCGGCAACCGCCGGTCCGGGGTCTGCCCGGCCTGCTCCGACCGCTACGCCGCCGACGCCTTTCACCTCATCCGTGCTGGGCTCATCGGTGGCCATAAGGGCATCCCCACCACGGTCGGGGACCGGCCCCGCGCGTTCGTCACCCTCACTGCCCCGTCCTTCGGGCCCGTCCACACCGCCCACACCACGAAGTCCGGGAAGCGTCGGCCGTGCGGCTGCGGGGAGTACCACCACGATGACGACACCCGCATCGGCGCCCCGCTGGACCCGGAGACGTACGACTACGTCGGGTCGGTGCTCTGGCAGGCCCACGCGGGCGTGCTGTGGCAGCGCTTCACGATGCGGCTGCGCCGGGAGATCGCCAAACGGGCCGGGCTCAAGGCCCGCGAGTTCGCCGAACAGGCTCGGCTCTCCTACGGCAAGGTCGCGGAGTACCAGCGGCGCGGGCTCGTGCACTTCCACGCCGTGGTCCGCCTCGACGGCCCCGATGGCGCGGTGTCCCCGGCTCCCCGGTGGGCTCACCCTGATCTGCTGGAAGACGCCGTGTACGCGGCTGCTGGGGCCGTGCTCGTGCCCGCCGCTTACCCGGACGGGACCGAGCTGCCGCTCACCTGGGGAACGCAGGTCGACGTCCGACGCATCGAACCGGCCGCCTCGGCCGAGCTGGAAGACGACGCCGGCCAGATCTCCGAAGCCCGGCTCGCCGCGTACATCGCGAAGTACGCCACGAAGGGCACTGGCAAGAGCGAAGCGGCTGACCGGCCGATCCGCTCCCAGCTCGACATCGATCACCTGAAGGTGACCACGCATCACCGCCGCATCATCCAGACCGCCTGGGACCTCGGGGACCTGCCGGCGTTCGAGGACCTGAAGCTCCGGCGGTGGGCGCACATGCTCGCGTTCCGGGGCCACTTCCTCACGAAGTCGCTGGTGTACTCCACGACGTTCAAGGCCATCCGAGGTGACCGCCGGGCCTTCCGGCTCGCCGAAATCCTCGAACGGCTGGGACTTGACGACCGCGTCGACTCGATCGCCGTGGTCAACGACTGGACCTTTGACGGCTCCGGCTACCGCGACGACGCGGAACGCGAACTCGCCGCCGGTATTGCCGAGCGCATCCGAGACGACCGCAAACTCAAGTACAGCAAGGAAAACAACCATGAATGACCGTCTACTCAGTATTGAAGATCTGTCCTCTTACCTCCAGGTTCCGGTGAACACGCTCTACCAGTGGCGCAAGACCGGCAAAGGCCCGGCCGGGTTCCGCGTTGGCAAGTACGTCCGCTACCGGCCGTCCGACGTCGACACCTGGATCGACGGACAGGCGGCTTGCTGATGGCGCGGGTATGGGTGTACGACCGCACCAAGACGAAGGGTTTCGCCGACCTTGTGAAGGTGGCCAAGGGGAAGGGGCGAACCCCGCCCGCACGGTGGCTCGTCCGCTACTACGACCGCGCCGGGAAGCTCCGCTCGGAAGTCGCTCCCAACAAGGCCAAAGCGGAGGAGCGGCAAGCCGAGCTGACAGCGTCTCTCGCTGCCGGAACCTACATCGATCCCGACCACGCGAAGGTGACCGTGGGGGAGATGGCGGAGAAGTGGCTCATCACCCGCCATGACCTCAAGAAGTCGACGTGGTGGAAGTATCGCGGCTTACTCGACAACCACGTCTTGGCCAAGTGGGGCGACCAGCCGCTGACCGCCGTCCGGCGCGAAGACGTCGCGCTGTGGGTGGCTGAGCTGATCCGCTCCAAAAGCGACGGTGGCAGCGGCCTCGGACCTTCGCAGGCCCGCCACGCCTACCGCGTGCTGGCCATGGTGCTTGAGTGGTGCGTGCCGACGCGGATCCTGACCAACCCGGCTCGCGGCGTGACGTTGCCGATTCGTCCGGAGGCAGAGCACGTCTACCTCACGTACGAACAGGTCGAAAGGCTGGCTGAGGCGTCCGGGACGCTCCGTACGAAGTACGACCGGCCGACGGCTTCGGCTGCGGTGAACAAGGCGCTGATCCTGCTTCTCGCGTACACGGGCCTCCGTTGGGGCGAGGCCGCTTCGCTCCGAGTGGGACGGGTTGATCTCGACAAGCGACGCATCCGGGTGGTGTCGACGTTCTTCGAGGTCGGGGGAGTGCAGCATGAGGGCCTGCCGAAGAACGGCAAGCGCCGCACGGTCTCCATCCCGGCGTCCCTGGTGCCCGAGCTGCGCCGCGTGATCGGTGACCGGCCAGATGACGCGCTCGTCTTCACCACCGCTCGGGGCGGCTCGCTACGGTCGCACAACTGGCGGACGCGGGAGTTCAACCCAGCAGTGCAGGCGGCCGAACTCGGCATCGCCGGGCTGACTCCGCACAAGCTCCGGCACACCGCCGCGTCCCTCGCGATCGCGGCCGGCGCCGACGTGAAGGTCATTCAGCAGATGCTCGGCCACTCCGACGCGGCCATGACGCTCAACATCTACGGGCACCTGTTCCCTGACCGCCTCGATGAGGTCGCGGACGTGCTCGACGCCCGGCGTACCGCCGCGCTGGCAGGGATGGCCGCTTGATCCGGGAGCCCCGGGGCGATGTGACACGTATGTGGCATGCCCCGGGTTCTTGCCGTCCAGGGCAGATGCTGGACATGAAAAAGGCCACCTCTACCTGCGTAAAGGTGGCCGATCCGGTCGGGCTGACAGGATTCGAACCTGCGACCCCTTGACCCCCAGTCAAGTGCGCTACCAAACTGCGCCACAGCCCGGACCCGCACTTCTCAGTGCGTGTGAGTACTCTAGCGCGCCCTCGAAACGGTCCTGTAACCAGGGTACCTTGCCCGCCTGACCTGCGGAAACCTGGCGAAATGGCCAGTGCGCAAGTCGGGCGGGCAAGGGGTGGGTCACGCTGGGTTGTTCGCGTGGGTCAGCGTCTGCCACGCGACGAACAGGGCGTTCGTGCCGGCCGGGCGCTTGCTCTCCGTCAGGGTCTGGGTGTTGGACATCGCGATGCCCAGGCGGCCGTGGAGGGCGTTGAAGCCGACCTCTGTCACCGGGCCCAGGCCTCGATTGACGCTGCCTCCGCAGAGCCACGACGGG
>NZ_JBICSQ010000088.1:0-32748 GCF_043197175.1 Amycolatopsis sp. NPDC049252 | reverse complement strand
ATCGAGTCCGGCACCGGCACCGGCACCGGCACCGGCACCGGCACCGGCAGCGGCAGCGGCAGCGGCAGCGGCAGCGGCAGCGGCAGCGGCAGCGCCGATCTGTCATCCGGCCTCGATTGTTCCTGCACCCCTTGGGTTTCCGCCCGCATCGCCGACAGGGCGGAACGCCCGGCGGTCGGCGGCAGCGCCAGTTCCGTCACTCCGGCGCCGGCCGGCGGCGGCATCTCCGTCACTCGGGCATCGGCAGGCGGCGGCAGCTCCGCCACTCCCGCGTCGGCGGGCCGCGACACCTGCTCCACGACCCTCGCGGCCTGCGGCGAGGCGCTGTCACGCTTCAGCCGGCCGGACGGGCGTTCGGCCGGCTCAGCCACGTCCATCAGGACCGGTTCCGGCACGAACGGGAAGTCGTCCGTCTCGGCGAGCCAGTACGATCCGTCGTCCCACTCGGCAACGCTCGGCGCGGCCCCGTGCTGCCGCAGGTACCGGAAGCCGCCGCGTGGCGGGCGGGGCGGGAAGGCGACCCGCACGCCGCCGTCGTCGGGTACGCCGAGCAGTTCGCGGACGGCGGCCCGGAACCACACCGGCCGCGCCCCGTCGGCCAGCACCCCGCGCAGGTAACTGTCAGGCGCCACTGTTGAGCACCTCGATCGCGTCGGCGAGCACGTCGATGTAGGTGTGCCGCTTGTCGCGGGTCATCGCCATGATCTCGTCCTCGCTCCAGTGGTAGTGGTAGGCCAGGTAGTGCACTTCCTGGTAGAGCACGGTGGCGTCGGTGCGCAGCTCGCCGAAGAAGAACCGGTGGACGTCGAACGGCGCCACGAACGTCCGCCCGCACTCGGCACACCGGGCGGCGAGGGTCTGCTCGACCTTCGGCGCCAGCTCCCGCATCCGCTCCTCGATCGCCAGCCGGGCGGGCGCCGGCAGCGCCGCCATGCGGCCGGGGTCCGGCGGGCGCCCTCCGATCCGCAGGACGCACCGGGACAACAAAGCCGTCAGCGCCTCGGCCTCGTTGACCGCGAGCCGATCGGACAGCAGTTCCTGGTCGGCGCCGGTCGGCAGCCGGAACGCGACCTCCGTGCCGTCGGGCAGCGTCATCGCGTACTGCGGCGCGCGGTCCTGCTGCTCGTCCACCGGCACGTCGGCGATCGAGAAGTCGACGGACATCTGTTCGCCGCACTCCGCCCACGGGCAGGTCAGGGCGGCCCGCACGACGTCGCCGAACGTGGCCTGCCGCAACCGGAGCAGCAGGTACAGCCGGTCGGCGACGAGCAGGTGCCGGGCCACGTCCCGGGACACCGGGCTGATCGCACCCAGCCGGGCGACACAGCGGCTGAGCACGTCGGTCACCAGCGCCGCGGTGGGGGCCGCCGACCGGCGGGCCAGCAACTCCTCCTCGCGACCGGTGAGCGGCACCAGCTCGAACTCGCGGTGCAGCACGCCGTCGGCGTCCCGGTAGCCGCCCGGCAACAGGTTCATCAGTTCTCCTTGACCTCGGCCACGGAGGTGTCCCGAACCCAGCCCTCGTTCTCCAGCTTGACCGTGCTGATCATCACCGCGTTGCCGCCGGCGTCCAGCTGCGGCAGCGCCTGGTACTCCGACACCCAGGCGCGGTAGACGTTGTACGCCAGCACCTTCTGGCCGCCGAGGTTGTAGACCTCGATGGTGATGTCCTTGCGGAACGTGGCCAGCGACGTCGCGGCGTCGCCCTGGAAGTTGTTCACCTTGTCGGCCCAGTCCTCGAAGGTGGTGTCGTGGGTGACTCCCGCCTCCAGGGTGATCGAGTCGTACTTCGTCTTGCCGGGAATCTGGTGCGGGCCGCTGGCGTCGCCGCCCTCGTACCACGGCGTGACCTCGGTGGTCTTCTTCAGGGCGCTGCACTTGTTCAGGGCCGCCACGTACCGGCCGTCCACCTTGATCTTGAACCGGAACCCCGTGTAGGGATCCAGCCGCGTGGTGTTGACTGTGAACTTGGCCATCTGGCCGTACTCCTTTCGTTGCGCCGCACCGCTATCCGGAGGCCAGGCCGGCCTGCTGGCTGATCCTGACCACGACGAACTCGGCCGGCTTCAGCGGCGCGAAGCCCACCAGCACGTTGACCACGCCCGCGTCGATGTCGGCCTGCGTGGTGGTTTCCGCGTCGCACTTCACGAAGAAGGCCTGGGCCGGCGTCGCCCCCTGGAAGGCACCCTGGCGGAACAGGCCGGTCATGAAGGACCCGACGGCCAGCCGCAGCTGCGCCCACAGCGGTTCGTCGTTCGGCTCGAAGACGGCGAACTGGATGCCGTTGTAGATGCTGACCCGCAGCATGATGGCGGTGCGGCGGACCGGGACGTAGCGCCACGACGGATCCGACGAGATGGTGCGGGCGCCGAACGCCACCACGCCCGCGCCGGGGAACCGGCGGATGACGTCGACCCCCTTGGGGTTCAGGTTGCCGTGGTCCACATCGGACAGTTCGACGGCCAGGCCGACGACGCCGTTGAGGCTCGCCTCGGTGCCGGCCGGCGCCTTCCACACGCCGCGGGCCGCGTCGATCCGGGCGTAGAGGCCCGCGACGTGGCCGGACGGCGGCAGCAGGATCGGATCCCTGGACTGGCCGGTCGGGTCGAGCGCCTTGACCCAGGGGAAGTACACCGCCCCGTAGGAGTTCGCGGTGGTGAGCAGGTTGCGGAACGCGGTCGCTTCGGCGACCGTGTCGTCGTGCGAACCGGTCTCGCCGATGTAGAAGACGTCCTGCAGCGGCCGGTTGGCGGCGTAGGCCATCCCGAGGTCGGCCATCGCCGGGGTGCTCTCCCCCGGCACCGCGAGCAGGCTGAAGTCGGTCACGCGGTCCAGCAGCGGGAAGGCGTTGCTGAAGCTGGTCTCGCTGATCGCGGACGTGCCGTCGGACCCGGCCACCGCCGCGGTCACGGGGGCGACGACGGCCGCGTCACCGACCTGGATGGCGGTGGCGTTGGCGGGCCGCTGCACGGCGTTGCCGCTCTCCGACCGGCCACCGCCGCCGTCGCCGAGCTTGAGCTGGGCGGCCGCGTCGGTCGCCGCGGCCGGCTGCACCAGCACCGAGGACGTGGCCGTGCTGGTGCCGGACTGCAGCACGAGCCGGGACTGACCGCCGGCGGTCTCCACGGAGCACGCAAACGTGCTGAACGCCGTTGGGTCGGTGGACGTCTTCTTCTTGACCAGCAACCGCACCGCGGCCTGGATCGCGTCGCGGACGTCGGTCAGCGCGGTCGTCGTGCCGGCAGCGGTGGGCAGGGTCACGGTCTGGAACCCGTCACCGTCCACATTGATCCGGAAGCTGAGGTTGCCGTTCAGCGGCAGCACGGGGTTGACGCCGCCGCGGTGCACGCCGTGCTGCAGGCTGGCCGCGTTGCCCGGAATTACCTGCACGTTCACCAGGCTGGAACCCTGGCCGACGACGCCGACCACGTAGTCCGGCGAACCCGGGTCGATGCTGAGGTTGTCGAACACCTCCAGCGGCGCGATGCCCAGCGGGTCGTCGGGCAGCACGCCCGCGTTGTCCTGGCGGCGCACCGACAGCTTGAACAGGTTGCCCGGGTCCAGCGTGCCGTCCTCGATCTGCAGCAGCAGGGTGTTGCCCCAGGCGCCCTTGTTCTTCGCGCTGAACGTGAAGCCGGCGACCGCGGCCCGGTTGTTCATCGTCACGCTCGCGACGGTGGCGTTGGAGCGGGTGACCCGCACGATGTAGCACTGCCGGCCGCCGTTGTTGAAGTACTGGAACACGCTGTGCGCGAGGAAGCCGTCCGTGATGAACGAGCCGTAGGTGCGCTGGAAGGCCGTCCAGCTGGTGACCAGGGTGGGGCCGGCGTCCGGTCCCATCTCGGTCAGCCCGACGAACGCGGCCGTCGACGTACTGGCGGTGTCCAGCGGTTTCACCCCGCCTGCCACTTCCTGGACGTAGACACCCGGATAGCTCACGGTCGGCATGATGGTCTCCTGTCGCTCATTCGGTGGTGTCCGCACGTTTCCGGGAACGCGGGCGCTGCGACGCCGGCTCCCGTTCGGCGGCGTCGTCGTCCTCGTCGACCGACTCGACGTGGATGAGGCCCTGCCGGCGCAGTTTCTCGACCTTGTCGCTGCCGGCGACCTCGACGTCGGGCAACTCGTCCGACTCCTGTCCCGGGGACAGGCGCACGGTCCGGCCGGTGCTCAGCGGCACCAAGATCGGGCCGGACACGAGCAGGCTCCTGATCCGCACGGCCATGTTCGTTCCTCCTCGTTGGTTGTCAGCCCGGGTCGGCGGCCGACCGGAGCACGGACACCAGGTACTCCGGCCACTCGGCGCCGGCGCCCCGCACCCGTTCGGCGATCCGGCACACCCGGACCAGCCCGAGCCGATCGGTCGGATCGACGACCGCGACACCGAGCCGCGGGTTCTCCCACATCAGGCCGAGATAGCCGCACAGCGATTCCGGCTGCGACGCGGACAGCAACAGGACGTCGAAACCGGGCCGTAACAGCGCTTCGGCTGCCTCGTCGGGCCCGTTCACGGAGCCCACGATCGTCAGGTCGTCCCGTTCCCCCGCGATCCGCCGCACGATGTCGCAATCGAGCGCGACCATGTGTGTGACGAGAACTCGTATCGGACTCATCGACGTTCACCGCCTCGGACACCAGTCTGCTGGCCGGCGCGGCGACCGTCATGAACCTCCGGGATCAGGCTTCGGTCCGGAAAGGATCCGGTCAGCCGGATTCCGCGAGGACCGGGGACGGCGGTCGCGCGGTGTCGGTGCCCCACTGCCTGCTGCGCACCGCCGCCATCACCTCACCCCGGCCGCGGACTCCCAGCTTTTCCAGGATGTTGTGCACGTGGTTCTTCGCGGTGGTGAGCTGGATGTGCAGCAGCCGCGCGATTTCCTTGTTCGAGTACCCGGACTCGATCAACGCGACGATCTCCAGCTCGCGGGACGTCAGGTTCACGAACGCCGCGGGCCGCCGATCGCGGGCCAGCACGGCCAGCCGGTCCACCAGCCCGGCGGCGATGTCCGCCCGGCAGGTGAACTCGCCCCTGACGGCCGATCGAAGCGTGCCGACGAGATCGGCGAAGCCGTGCTCGTTCGTCACGTAACCGGCGATCCCCGCCTCGGCGCACGCGACCACCTCGGCCGGCCGGTCCGGGATGCCGAGGACGACGCACGGCACCGCGGTGAGGCCGGTCAGCCGGTGCAAAGCGGCGAGTCCGCGCTCGCCTGCCATGTCCCCGGTCATGTCGAGCAGGATCACGTCGGCGTCCGAGCGGGCCGGCAGGGGCACGGCGGTGTCGACGCCGCCCGCGGTCCCGGCCAGGTGGATGCCGGGCTCGGCGTCGAGCAGGCGCGCGAGGCCTTGAACGTAGATGCGCACGGGTGAGATGACGACGACCCGCAACGCCGGTGTCTCTTCCATAAGGCAGGTCCCCCAGTCGCTGTGGGGACCACACTCGCACGGGCCGTCGACAATCCGTCGACAATCTCGCTCGGCTCTACGCCGTTCCAGCGAGCCAGTTAGGCCAGTCGATGCGCTGTCGACGGATTGTCGACGCGCTCTGTGATCGTGGGGTCCGCCGGCGGGACCACACGGCCGACAAAGACCGGCACGGAATTCCGAATGGAGGAAACATGCGCACCATGTACGACGCTGTGACAGCGACGCACATCCCCGGCACCGCGGCCATGGTCGCCGGCTACATCGACAAGATCAGGCTCGAGCCGTGGACGGCGGCGGACTGGGCACGGTTCCCGGACGCGGTGAAAGTCGAGATCGTCAAGAAGCCGACGACGAACGCCGGGCACGTGCTCGACGTCGAACCCGGTGACGCCCGGGCCGACCAGGCCCCCGGCTGGGTACGGATGCGCCGCACCGCCGGAGCCGACCCGACGATCTACTGCAACGCCTCCACCTGGCCGTCCGTCCGCGACGCCTTCCACTCGGCGGGAGTCGCCGAGCCGCACTACTGGATCGCCCGGTTCGACGGCGATCCGACGATCCCCGCCGGCGCGGTCGCCAAGCAGTACCGCGGCGACGTCGCACCCGGCTACGACATTTCGTCGGTCGCCGGCCACTGGCCCGGCGTCGACGCCGACCTCCAGCCCACGACACCGGAAGAAGGACTTGCCATGCTGACGCCCGCCGCTGACGACGACTACGTCTCGATCCCGTGCGACGGCAGGTCCAGCCTGTTCGTCGCCGCCCATTTCGGCCGCAAGGTCACCGCGATCGAGATCTGGGCCATCGGCGACAGCCCCGCCGACCCGGCGAAGACACGCGTCACTTTCGTCGGCGGTGGCTTCGCGTTCGACCCGGACCGGCCAGGTCCGATCAGGCTCCCGGGAAACACCCGGACGGTGAACCTTCGCTACCGCGCGGATCACTCGTTCACCAGCTGGTGCAGCTGACGACCGCGCGGGAGGCCCGCGATCAGGGCCTCGACGCCCTCGGCGGTTCGACACGCTCGGTTTGAGGCAGGCCGGGCGACGCCGAGGCCGAGCACCAGGTGATCCCGGATCTCCGCAGTCCACACCTCCATCCGGCGGGTGGCGGTAATGATCATCAGCCGACTATCACCCGGCCGGTCCCGCTTCGGCCGGCCGGGACCGGCACGGGATTTCACTGCCCGGCGTCGTGCCACGATCGCCCGGCTCGCCACCGATGGCGACACCGAGCTCGACCACCTCCGCGCCGGAGAAGCCGCCAGCGCCGTGCTGCTCACGGAGACTCGGCTAAACCTGGCATCGTGCGTGTACACCGAACCGTTCGAACCAACGAGCACCACAACCTGGTCCGCGACTGCGTCCTCAGCGGGCGGCTCGAGCCGCAGCTGGTCGTGCTGTCGGCTACGGCCACAAGGCCGCAACACCTCTTCCGGCGACACCGCGCCGCCCGATCGGCGAAGTCCTGCGGCCCATCCCCCACACGTACGGCGCGGGGCTGCCTACCCCGGAACAGTTGCGCGACCACCGAGCAAGCCCGGAAACCCGTGCCGGCCCAGAAATCCAGTCTTGTCCGGCGCCCGGCCGCGCTGCAAGATTGCCCCGTCCGGCCACCGGTAGGACACGGCGTTCGCCGGCCCGGCGAAGACGGTGGCCAGCGCCACCACCGAGAACAAGATCGCCACGGTTTTCCGCATGAACCCTAACGAAACTCGAGTCGACGAGCAGCGTCACGATGTTCAGGACCGCCAGCCCGGCCACCCCGGCGTAGGGACCGCAGAGCCTGCTCGAACACGCTCGGCGGCGCGGCGGCATGATCGCGACATCGGCGCCACCCGGCGCTATCACGCTGTGATCAAACTCAGATAGGGAACGATTCCGATTCAGCCCGCACGCGACCAGCTGCGTGCCCACATCGTTCGACTGACATCAAGCTGGCCGCAAACGCCGCCGGCGATGATCGGAGATCGGCAGATCGATTACCTCGGCATACTCGTTCCTCGTGCGCGTGTAAGTCCCTTGAGGTCTACGCCCAGTTCGCCGGGTGCTGTCGTAGGCACCGTCGGAGACGACCCGGATGAGGTTCCGGTACGATCTGGTCTCCTTTTCGCGGGATCTTGGGAGTTCGATGGCTGACGATGCGCCCCCCGATCCGGTTGACGGTGGTGGCAGCTCTTCGAGCAACGTCCAATGGGGAAATACCGATCAGGTTGTCCAGGCTCGCGACATCCACGGTGACGTCCACATCGGCCGACGCCCGGCTCGGCGCCCGGCATGGCTATGGCCGTGGCTCGCCGGCGGGCTGGTGGTTGCCCTCGCGGCAACGGGAGTCGTCTGGCTGTGGCCGTCCGGTTCCACGGCCGGCGATCAGCCGGACCAAGTGCCGTCCGCCCTGCGGGTGACCGCGGATCTGTCGGCCAACGACCATGCACCATGGGGTTACGCAAGTGAAGATCCCGGCTTCCCCGACTCCGGCCTGGCCACGAGGCTGGCCCGGCCGATGGCGGCGACGGAGGATCAGGCTCTCGCGCTCGACGTTCGGCTGACCGGCGCCGCAAGCTTGGAGCACCAGGTCATCAGGCTCCACTTGGAGGGACCGAAGGCGGGACAAGTCGTCGTCACCGACATCAGGGTCGTGATCCGCAAGAAGACACCTCCATTGAACGGCAGTCTCGTGCTGGTTCCACCGCAAGGAGCGGAGGACTCGGCGCAGACGCTGCTCAACCTGGACGACCGATTTCCCGTTCTGCAGGAGGCGGTGCAGGACAAAAACACAGATCGGAACTATCCCGCGGGTCCGTACTTTCCCACCCACACGATCAAGCTCACCAACGGCGAAACCAGTGAAGTGGTCGTGACCGCGTTGGCGTCCAAGAGCGCCTACGACTACGTTCTCGCCGTGGTCTACCAGGTTGGCAAGGAGATCAGGCAGACCATCATCGACAATGCCGGGAAGCCGTTTCGCGTGACCGGGTACTCCTGCGCCGGAAGCCAGGTGGCGTCGTACCGGACCGCCTACGAGCTCAAGTCAGACTTCAGTGTCAGCCGGGAACCGGATCCACAGCACCTGGACGTCTCGCCGAAGTGCTGACCACCGAGCACTGGGGAAGGTCATGAGAAGAAGAACGTGGTACGCGGCGGGAGCCGTAGTCCTCCTGGTGCTGATCGTCGGGACGGCTTGGCTCGCGCTCGGCAGGACCGGCGCCCCAGCGGACGGACCCGACCTCGTGCAAAGCCCCGTGCCACCCCAGATCACGCCGACGTGCGGTCCGGTCACGACCGTCGACCAGGCAGGTCGACCCGTAGATGTTGATACCCTCGGCCTTGTACGCGTCGTGCACGAAGCGGCCTGCCAGCACGATTACGAGACGCTGGCCGAGCTGATGGACCATCCGTTTGGAACGCGGACCGCCGACGAGGCCATCGCCGAGTTACGCGCAAACGACGGCGCCCCACTGACGATCCTCGCCCAGACCCTCGAGACCGCCGCCATCGCCGACCAAGGCGGCCTCAGCTATTGTCACCCGCACGGCGCGATCGCGATCTTCGCGCGGGGAACATCCGAACACCAGTGGAAATTCACCGACTTCAGCCTCACCCCCGATAGCCTGGCCGCGTCGACCTGCTCCCAATCCGGCGTCCGGTAACCTTGTCAGCAGCCGTTTGACGCTCAGTAATCGGCCGCGCAGCAGCTGTCCCAATCTGATCGCGTTGCTTACTTGCCGCCGGGTGACGTCTTCCTGCCCGCAATGCAGCGGCTGGCCAGGCCGTTCAGGTAACGCACTGTCAGGAGGTCGAATACCCGGATCTCGGACCTGCGCTGCTAGGTTAAATTCCGGGTCCGAACCCACCATGGTCGCCCTCGCGGCAAAGAGCGCAACAGGCCGATGTCACGCGGGCAAGCGCAAGGCGCCGCCGTCGCGCCGCCCAGTTGAGGGCTGTCCACCAAGGACACGCTCATAGAGAGACGCCGCCCTGGATGTCGCGGGCTTGGACTACCTTCCCGCTCACGTGCCCCAGGATCTGGTTGGTCACCCCGCCGGTCGCGGCGCGCTGCTCGACCGAGGCACGCTCCCATTCGGCGCGCATCTGCCTCCCGAACTCCGAATCGCGCGCCTCTTCGACCTCAAGGGTTTCGGCGAGCTTGCGCACCTGCAACGAGTCCTCCGCGGCCCACTCGGCGGCCTCCAGTACAGCCTTGGCGTCAGGGTCAGCGG
The DNA here is from genome assembly GCF_043197175.1 of Amycolatopsis sp. NPDC049252. NCBI lineage: Bacteria > Bacillati > Actinomycetota > Actinomycetes > Pseudonocardiales > Pseudonocardiaceae > Amycolatopsis > Amycolatopsis sp. NPDC049252. Next base: position 23,102 of record NZ_JBICSQ010000088.1, on the reverse strand, counting down.
AAAACCTGGACTTCACCAGGTTGTACAACCCAACCACGGTTCGCGCGGCAACCGAGGCCGCGATGGACACCAGCACAGGCTCAGGCAAAAGCAATCCTCCCCGACGGGGGCCGACCGCTCGGCCCGAAGTTCAGCATACGGCCACGAGCGGCGCGAGGTACCGAGGATACCGGCGCGAAGACGTGACAGTTCGAGGACAAGCCGCGTCCGGTGACTGCCACGGCCCGCTCGGCGGCGATACTGTCCGACGTCGCAAGAACGAGGCGAGGAGCGGGATGACAGGCGAGGACGAATTGCCGCCGTACCGTGCTGTGCTGGTCGTGGACACCAAGGAGTTTGGCGGGCACTCCGACCGCGGGCAGGCAGTGCTCGCCGACGCCATTCCCGACGTGCTGGCGCTGGCCTTCGAACGTGCGGGTCTCGCGCACGTCTGGCGTGACGCGCTGTTCCCGCACGGCACCGGTGACGGTTTCGGGATCGGGTTCGACCCTCGCCACTTGCCGGCAGTCGTGATGCGGCTCTTCGGTCAGCTCCAGGACGTGCTCGCGGAGCGGCACGACCGGCTTCCCGGCGGAGCCCGTCGCGTCCGGCTGCGGATGCGGGCCAGCCTGAACGTCGGCCCGGTCCTGGACCCTGGGCCCGGCACCGGCTCGGCCGCCGCAATCGGCGGCGCGGTCATCACGACGCACCGCCTGCTCGATGCCCCCGAGGTGCGCACCCTGCTGACGCGCTCCGACCCCGACCAGACGTTCCTGGCGGTGGCGCTGTCGCAGCGGGTGTTCGAGGACGTCGTGCTCACCGAGTACGCGCAGCTGCCGCCATCGGTGATCGTGGCCCGGCGGGTCGACGTCAAGGAGTACCACGGGACGGTCCACCTCTACGTCCCGTGCCCGAGCGGCGACCTGCTGGTCCACGGCTTCGGCGACGACGCAGACGAGCATGGGGACGTTACGCCCCGAAGCACCCCCGCGAACACCGTTCCCAGTACGACGAATCTCATCTCCGGCGGCGACTTCGGCACGGCGATCCAGGTCGGTCACCTGCATGGTGGCCTCCAGTCGGGCCCGGGCGGCCGGTCCCGAAAACCATGAGCGACACGAGCAACGAAGTCACCGCGCCCTGCTGATCCATCAGCAGGCTCTGCGCCTGGGTGTGACGACGCAGCACAGCGGCCGCAGCAGCACAAACTCCGCCACTGAAACGGTTCGCCCAGAAATACTCGGTCGCGCTCCCCCACAGGGCGGATTTCCCGAGTATTGCCCCAGAAAGAAGCCAAATCGTACGAACCCTCGCCATTGATTCCCGTTGTCCCCAGTGTTTCGGCTCGAATAATGCCGCGCTAAGGGTTGTCTCGTAACTGGTGTTGTGGTTGGTGGGACTGGTGTTGCGTCAGGCTTCGAGGAGGACGTTGTGCAGGTGCGCAATTCCGGACACAATGTCGGCGAGCGTGCTGGCGGCGCAGCGGTAGTTCTTCATCCGGGACAGCACGTGCTCGACGCGAGCGCGGACCTTGCGGTGGGCGACGTTGAGATCCTCTTTCCAGTCCGGTAGTACGCTGCCGTCGCGGGGTTTGCGGTAGGGCATGACGACCTCGGGGGTTGCCTCGGTAGCCGCCATCAGCCACCACCGGCCGGTCGGCGAGTTGCTCGGCGATGCCGGAGTCGCGGTAGACGGTGCAGTCGTTGCGGCTGCCCGGCCGCGGATCGCCGGTCGCGATCACCAGCCGGTGATCCCGCGTGGGCACCAGGGTGCCGTCCACGATCGCGACCGCATCGACCCGGCGTCTGCGGACCGGCGCCCAAGCCAGCAACGGACCGATCGTGTCGATCACCCGGTGCGCCGCAGCATGCGACACCCCGAACAACGGCCCGATCTGGCGCACCGTCAAGTTCGTCCGCCAATACGTCGCCACCAGCAACACCCGGTCTGCCAGTGGCAACGCCCACTGCCGTCCCGGGCGACCGTCGGCGATCTCGTCGCCACCCCGGTTCGCGACCAGCCGCACCAGCTTGCGGAACTGGCCTGGCTCCAGCCCGGCGAACGGGGCGATCCACTCCGGCCGGCCCGGCACCGGGTTACGAGACATCCTTTAGCCTGACTGATGGGGCCGGGCTGTGTCCACAACCCGGCCCCCACGGCGTTGAAGGGAGCTGTGCGCGTGGGCACTCCGTACCTGCCCCAGTGGTACCTGACGCTGGCCGGGAAGCTGCTGGACCGCAAGGGAACGGCGACTCGTGGCAGCGGGCGGATTCTGCGCCGGGTGGCCGATGGCAAGGCCGATGACGTCGACTGGCTCTATTTCTACGCGATTCAGTCATACGGCTGGGGTGGCGTCGCCGCGGCCGGCGCCGTGTTCGCCGGCGTTGCCGGTGTGCTCAGCGGTCCGTTCGGGTACGGGCCGGTTATCGGATTCCTGGTGTTGTGCGGAGTGTCGGTCATGGCCGCCGCGGCCGCGTTTTTCGCCATTATCCAATTGCACATCATGCTGCTCGACAAGAAGACGTCGTATTTCCACCGACCGCGAGCGGTGAACGTGATCCTGGTGCCGATCGTGTTCGTGGCCGCCCTCGTCGTGCTGTTGGTGCTCACTCGCTCGTAGCGTCTTCGACGCTGTCCTGCTGCGCCTCCCAAGCTGGGACGTGTGGGTTCCATAAGTCGGTCACCGGCCCTGACCAGTAGTCAGGGCGGCATGTTCGTACTCGTTGATCAGGCCTCCGAGCACCTGCTGTCGCTTGATCCGCTGAGTGTTGAGATCGGCCAGGGGCAGGTCGGCTGGGGTGGGCGGCGCACTGCGTGGCTGAGCTGGACGCGGGGTACAGCCGCGGCGTAGGGCGGCGGCCGGTGGCAGGCGGATGTGAAACCGGCCTGCCGGTGGACGATGTTGGTGTCGTATTGGACGACGGTGGGTTCGTCCTCGTCCAGGCCAAGGGCGGGCTGCGACTCGCCCCTCGTTCGGATGATCTGCGCGCCGGCGTCGGGCAACTGGTGGACGCGTTTGCACATGGATTGCGCACTCGAATCGAGGTGCGAGCTGTCGACGAAGCGCGGGACCGCTTAGTACTTGCTACCGGTTCGAGCGCAAGTCGGACGTTCTCGGCGTTGGGCAGGGTTCTGGATCGGTTCAGAGGCTCCCGCACGCGATGCCCGTCGAAGACGCGGCTCGCACCGTCGAAGAGGTCGAGGCCTGGGAACGCTTCCGCGGCGTCGTCGCCGCGTGGACGGCGGTGGTCGGCACAGCCCCCAGGAAGACGTGCTATGCAGGTTCCTGCATGTTGTCCAAGTCAGCGTCTGGCTCTGGAGACCGGGTCAAGAGCGGATCGGATTCAGACGGCAGCCTGGCTCGAGCAGACCGGAGCGAGCGAGGCGACGTTCGAGCTACTCACCGAGGTCGGCTTGCGCGCAGCACGTCATCGGGCGTGGTAACGGCGGGATGAGCTGCAGGCACGCGCAGGTGTCCCCGTGGAGGTGGGGCGCGGGCGCCGAGGTTGACGACTCGGAGCCGTTGCCGGAGCTGATTGCCGAGTTGGAGCGCCTCGCCGCCGAAGTCGAGGAGTCCGGACGTAACGGGACACTGCCGGTCGAACGCTGGCGTAAGCGGAGCACCGGCGCAGGAACTGACTAAGGCACATCCGTCGAACCAGCGTGGCTGACACCGCCCGATTCGCCATCAACGACGGTCAACCGGTGCTTCTGCTGCCAGGGCACCATTTCCTCTCCCCCTCGGAGCCGTGGTCTCAAGCGGTCGGAAGTCTCCAGTGGCCAGGCACGGTCGATGATCTCCTAACGGCGTTTGGACTCGAAGGGCCCCGACGGGTCAGCTTGACGGCCGGATAGCCGGCGGCCGGCTCGGCTTTTTGCGCAACGTCCAGCCGCGTACAGGTTCGGCGAGGATCAACCGTGGACTTCGGCACGGATGGCCGAGCTGATCGCGCGGCTGCTCCGCACTCGCTACATCCTGCGCGGGTTGGCCTACCTGATCCACCGCGTGAGTTTCTCACCACAGGCACGCCTGCCGGGCCGCATACGCTGCCCGCGAACTGTCGCCACTACCGGGCGCATAACGGGCGTGAACGTCCTCGCGACAGGCTCCCCGGCCGGCACGACTACGGCTTCCGGCCGCCGGTGGTCCGAGTCCCAGCCACCCCTCAGTCCGGACAGGTGACCGAGCAAAAACCACCGCCGCGGTGGTTTTCGTGTTAGAGTGTGTCTGACCAGGACCGAGGAGGCCGACTCTCGATGACCGCGCCACAACTTCCGTTCCCCAGGCCGAACCCCGTCGACCTCGCTCCGCGCTACGCCGCCCTACGCGAGGAATCGCCCCTGTCGCGGGTCCGTACCCCCGCGGGTGATCTGCTGTGGCTCGCCACCAGGTACGACGATGCGCGGGCGCTGTTCGGTGACCCTCGGCTGGGCCGGTCCCATCCGTCGCCGGAAACCGCCGCCAAGCTGTCCGGTGCCGCTGTCCTGAGTGGACCCACCGGCGACCACGACCAGGAGCAGGAGGACAGCCGGCGGCTGCGGAAGCTGCTGGCCCCCGCCTTTTCCGCCAAGCGGATGCGGGCCCTCGGCGACCACGTGCACGACCTCGTCGAGAGCTGCCTCGATGACATGCAAGCCGCGCACGACCGCTCCCCCGGCGAGCCGGTCGACCTGCACGCGCACCTCGCGTTCCCGCTGCCCGTGCTCGTGATCTGCGCACTGCTCGGCGTGCCCTACGCCGACCGGGACCACTTCCGCGCGCTGTCCGACCGCATCGGCCGGCTGGACGACGCCGACGATTCCCGCGCCGCCATGACCGAGTTCACCGCCTACACCGGCAAGCTGGCCGAGGCGAAACGAGCAGAACCCGGCGCCGACGTCATCTCCGACCTCGTCCAGGCACAGCAGGCGTATCCCGGGTTCACCGACGCCGACGTCGCGAACCTCGCCACCGGCCTGTTGTTCGCCGGCCACGAAACCACCGCCGGACGCATCGACCTCGGCGTCCTCATGCTGCTGTCGGACCTCCGCCGGCGCGACGCCTTCGCCACCGATCCCGACGGCCGGGTGAACGACACCGTCGAGGAAATCCTGCGCTTGGCCTCCCCCGGCGGGCTGGGCGTCCCCCGCTACGCGCGCGAGGACATCGAGATCTCCGGGCAGACGATCGCCCGCGGCGAGGGGGTGCTCATCGCCGTCGGCGCGGCGAACCGGGATCCCTCGGTGTTCGCCGAGCCGGACGAGTTCGATCCTGCCCGCGGCCCGAACCAGCACCTCGGGTTCGGCCACGGGGCACACTTCTGCATCGGCGCGACCCTCGCCCGCACCGAACTGAGGACCGTCTTCCCGGCCCTGATCCGCCGCTTCCCCGGCCTGCGGCTCGCCGTCGACCTCCGGGACATCGCCCACCGCCACGACCAGCTGACCGGCGGCGTGCGCTCGGTCCCCGTCACCTGGTGACCACAGAATCGAACCCGAACAACGGAAACAGGTGACCGAGCACATGCTGCGCACCGCATTGGGATACCTTCGGCGCGTTCTCCCGTGGATCGCCTTCGGTACCGCGTCCACCGCCGGCTGGCAGTGGGGCGCCTTGGCCGGGCTGGTCGTCAGTCTCGTCTCCGTGGCCGGCGAACGCCGGCGCGGCGTGCCTGCGGACGCCTTGGTCCTCGACGTCGGCACCGCGCTCTACTTCGCGGCGCTCACCGCCATTTCGTTCTCGGACCCCGCTTCCCCGGTCCAGGCCTACATCGGCGCGCTGCCCTTCGTCGTCCTGGCGGTGACGGCCTGGGCCGGCATCGCCGTCCGCCGCCCGTTCACCCTCGCCCTCGCACGGCTGCGCGTCCCGGAGCCGCTTGCCGGCTCGCACGGGTTCGTCCGCTCCAACACGATCATCAGCACAGCGTGGGCCGTGGGCTTCACCGTCGGCGCCGTCGGCGGTGTTCTCAGCGTCGTGACGGGTCCGAGCTTGGCCGCCATGATGACCTGCCAGGCCATCGGCGTCGCCGGGCCCGCACTGTTCACGGTCCGCTACTCCCGGCGCGCACGCCGTCCACAGTGTCCGGTCACGGCAGCATGAGTTCCCGCAGCAGCTGCATGCCTTCGACGATGTCGACCCGCGGGTCGAGCATCCACTGCATCGACAGCCCGTCGGACGCCGCGACGATGAGCGAGGCGACGGCCCGGGCCGGCAGGTCCCGCCGGATCTCCCCGCGGGCCTGGCCCTGCTCGACGGCTCCGGCGATCTCGGTGCGCAGGTTTTCGAAGCGCTCGGTGAAGATGGCGCGTGAGCGCGCGTTTCCCGAAGCGACCGAGCCGGCGACCAGTGTGGTGTACAGCGCGATGAGACCGGGGACGTTCGCGTTGTGTTCGGCGCTCGCGATGATGCGCGACAGCACGGTGTCGTCCTCGGGCGGGACGGGAAACTCCCGGGCACGCTCGTCGGCGGCCGCCATGACGGCGAGAAGCAACTCCTCACGAGACCGGAAGTAATGCCGCATCCCCTCCCGCGTGACACCTACCGCCTCACCGATCGCGGTCAGCGATGCGCCTTCGAAACCCTTGTCCGCGAACAGGTTCAGCGCGGCTTCGAGGATCTCCTGCCGCCTGCTGACGCCTTTGGCGTACGGCCCGCGGGGTTCCCGGCGCGCGTGAGCACTCATGCGCCGGAGTGTAGACAGACACCAAAAACACCGCAACGGCGGTTTTGCCCGTCGTGGTCGCAGCCGCACTGATCCGAGAGGGAACGAAGCCGATGGCGAACACCGACGAGGTCGCGATCGAACGCCGCCGCGGCGATGCCGGCTGGTGGCGCCAGGCCACGGTGTACCAGATCTACCCCCGCAGTTTCGCCGACGCCAACGGCGACGGCGTCGGCGACCTGGAAGGCATCCTTTCCCGCATCGACCACCTCGACCAGCTCGGCGTCGACGCCGTGTGGCTGAGCCCGTTCTACCCCTCGGCCCTCGCCGACGGCGGTTACGACGTCGACGACTACCGGGACGTCAGCCCCGAGCTCGGCGACCTGGCGACCTTCGACCGCCTGGTCACGGCTCTCCACGAGCGCGGCATCAAGGTGATCGTCGACATCGTCCCCAACCACAGCTCGAACCGGCATCGGCTCTTCCAGGACGCGCTGGCCGCCGCGCCCGGCTCCCCGGAGCGAGACCGCTACCTCTTCCGGGACGGCACCGGCCCCCGCGGAGCCGAGCCGCCGTCGGACTGGAACTCGTTCTTCGGCGGGCCGGCGTGGACCCGGGTCCCGGACGGGCAGTGGTACCTGCACCTGTTCACCGCCGAGCAACCCGACTGGAACTGGCACCACCCCGACGTCCGCGCGGACTTCCTCCGGACCCTGCGGTTCTGGGGCGACCGCGGGGTGGACGGGTTCCGTGTCGACGTCGCTCACCTGCTCGCCAAGGACCTGCCCGCCGAGCTGCCTTCGTGGGCGGAGCTCACACGGGGTACGGACCCGGCGGATCCCGCACCGCCGCGCTACCCGGCCGGTCATCACCCGCTGTGGGATCGCGACGAGCTGGACGAGATCTACGCGCAGTGGCGCGCGGTCTTCGACAGCTATTCACCGCCGTTGACCGCGGTGGCCGAGGCCTGGGTCCCCGCGGAACGTCGCGTCCGCTACGCGAGCAAACAGAATCTGGGACAGGCTTTCACCTTCGACCTCCTCGAAACACCCTGGGACGCCGGTAGCTTTCACCAGATCATCCGCGACAACCTCGCCCTGGCCGCGAAAAGCGGGACGTCCAGCACCTGGGTCTTCTCCAACCACGACGTCGTGCGGCACGCGACCCGGTTCGGGCTGCCGAAGGGGATGTCCGGACGCCGATGGCTGCTCGAGGGCGCCGACCCCGCCCTGGAAGACCGGGTCACGGGCCTGCGGCGAGCGCGAGCGGCCACGCTGCTGGCCATGGCGCTCCCGGGGAGCATGTACCTCTACCAGGGCGAAGAACTCGGCCTGCCCGAGGTCGGCGACATTCCCGCCGACCGGCGCCAGGACCCGACCTATTTCCGCAGCAAGGGCACCGATCTCGGACGCGACGGCGCACGGGTGGCGTTGCCGTGGACTTCCACCGGCGTCTCGTTCGGATTCGGCGGCTGCGCGCCGCCGCTACCCCAGCCCACATGGTTCGCGGACTTCTCGGTGGAGCGGCAACGCGACGATCCGGCGTCGACCCTCTCGTTCTACCGCCACGCGCTTCGCCTGCGGCGCGAGCTGATCCAGGACGAGACGCTCGAGTGGCTGAACCTCGGTCCCGACCTCGTCGGCTTCCGCCGGGGCGGCGGCTGGACCGCGGTCACCAACTTCGGTTCGCGACCGCGGCCGCTGCCGGCCGGTGACGTGCTGCTGCTCTCCGGCGAACCGCTCGACGCGCCGGGACTGCTGCCGGCCGACACCACGGCCTGGCTCCGGCGCGACAGCCTCCGATCATGAACACCCGGGCGGCGAAATCCGCGTACTGCGCCACCGACCGGCCGGTGCCGCCCGTTGCTCGGCCACCCCCGCTGTTCCGGCCGGGTGGCGGATTCGTCAGGGGACCGTCGACGAAGTATCCCTCCCCGAACGGTCCACATGAGACGGACCGATCCAGCACACGATGAGAGAAGGTTGACGATGAGCAGCAGTGTGAGGCGCCGCGTACTCAGATGGTGTGGCACCGCGGCCGCCGGAGTGGTTCTACTGAGTTCAGGCGGCGCCGGTATCTCCGATGCCGTAGCGAAACCGGCGCCGGACCGGCCGTCGGCCGACGGGTGCGGTATCGCCGTCCCCTCGGGATCGACCACGCTGACGGTGCAGTCAGGCGGGCTTGCCCGCACGGTGATCGTGCACGTGCCCGCCGGCTATCATGACTGGCGCCGGACACCTTTGGTGGTCAATCTGCACGGCAGCGGCACGACCGCACAACTCCAGCAAGGCTTCTCCGGAATGGACCCGACCGCCGACCAGAACGGCTTCCTGGTCGCCTACCCGCAGGGGCTGATCCCCCAGCAGATCGGCACGCTGTCCGGCTACGACTGGTACACGCCCGGCGATCTGCTCTACGGCGGCGCACCGGTGCCGGCCAACCCGCCTGACGACGCAGCCTTCATCACCGCGCTGCCCACGCTGCTGGCCCAGTCCTACTGCGTCGACCCGTCTCGGGTGTTCCTGACCGGTTTCTCCGACGGCGGCAGGCTGACCAGCTACCTCGCGTGCCACGCTTCCCGCGTCTTCGCCGCGGACGCCCCCGTCGCAGGGCTGCGCCTGCCTTCACCCTGCCCGGCCGGGCGACCCGTCCCGATGATCAGCTTCCACGGCACGGCCGACCCCGTCGATCCGTATCAGGGCCACAGCGAGCAGTACTGGACCTACTCGGTGCCCCAAGCCGCTCAGTACTGGGCGGAGCAGGACCGTTGCTTCCCCGTCCCCCGCACCACCGAGGGCTCGGGATACAGCCTCACCTCATACGTGCTCTGCGCCGGGCAGGGCGACGTGCAGCTCTACACCGTCGACGGTGAGGGACACGAGTGGCCGGGCGGCCCACCCCTGCCACCCGAGCTCACGTCCGTCCTCGGACCTCAGTCCGACGCCGTTGACGCCAACAGTGTCATGTGGACGTTCTTCGTCCACCACCCGATGCCCCGCATTGTCCTGACCAGACACTGAACGCTTCCCGGGTGGCCACGTCACCGCGCCGGCCCGCGACCACCACGTCGCGGTCCTGCGCGACCTGGGAGCCGACGAGGTCCTCGACCACGGCACCCCACCTCGGACCGGATCGGGCCGTTCGACGTCATCGCCGACACGGTCGGCTCCGAGCTGCGCTGCTACCGCAGCAGGCTGGCCAAAGGCGGCCGGATGGTCACCGTCGGGCTGTCGGACCCCGCCCCGGCCGCGATCGCGGCGTCGAGCATCCACGGCTCCCGGCGCATCCGCACGTTCACGCGCCGATCCCGGCTCCGCGGTACTGGACGAGCTGGCCGACCACGTCACCGCCGGCGCGTGCACCCGCCGGCCGACATCCCCGCCGCACACGAGGCCTTCAGACGCGGCGGCGTACTGGGCAAGCACGTACACACTGTCATGGGGCAGGCCCGACGGGCTTGGTGATGGCGGGCGAGCTGGCTCGGCGGGGCCGCCGAGTAACAGTGCTGGACAGTGCGCCGGCGCCGTTCCCAGGTCCGCGTGGCAACGGCATCCAGCCGCCGGACGTTGGAGGTGCTCGACCCCCTCGGGGTCACCAACCAGCTCGTGGCATTGGGGACGGCACGAAAATGGCCGGGGGCGGTGCACTTTCGCTGATCCGCCTGAGACTTGCAGCACGCCAGCCGCAACGACTTCCGCGACCGCTACCCCTCAACCAACTGCGTGGCGCGCTCGACCGGCGCACCGACCCCGCACACCGGAATTCTCAGCGAACCGCTCCACCTGGACCAGCGCTGAATTGAGGTTGCTCGTGATGCGGCGATCACCGGCGCTCTGCTGGCCGTGCCGCCCCGGGGGCAGCACCCCGAATCGTCGAGGTGGCATGGGCGGGGCCGGCGCCGGCGCTCGGTCCCGAGGACGGACGGATGGTCACCTGCACCGAGCGGCAGGGGACCGCGTTCAGGGCAGAGAGGTGAGCGCGTCTTCCAGCGCTGCCCGCGCGCCGCGCAGGGCGAGACGGAGCTGGTCCGGTGTCCGGCGGATCTGAGCCAGCAGGAGGCCGCCTTGGATTGCGGCCATGGTGAGGTGGGCCAGCTCGGTCACATCCACGTCCGGGCGCAGGCACGCGATGAGCGGCGCCTCCCAGCGCTCAAAGGCGTCCACGAACACCTGTCGGGTGGGGTCGTCCTGGCCGCTGAGCTGGGCGGCCAACGAGCCGATCGCGCAGCCGCCCACCGGCGTCCTGCCGCGTCCCGTTGGCCACGATCGCGTCGAACCAGCGGTCGATACCGGCCAGCGAGCCGACTTCCTGAAGCAGCGGTTCCTGCGCGGCCAACACCGTGTCCACGGTGGCACGAACCACCGAGCGAATGACATCGTCCCGGTCGTCGAAGTAGTGGTAGAGCCGGCTGCGGCCGACTTCCGCGGCGCGTTCGACTTCGTCCAGCGTCACCGCCGCGACGCCGCGCTGCAGGATCAGGCCCGCGGCCGCATCGAGGATGCGCTCTCGGGTCGCGCGACCCCGCGCGGTGGTCGGTGTGTGTCGCTCCCGCAGCGCATCACCCCGCAGCTCAGCCAAGGTCAACATCCCCGGCTGAAGTACGAGTGACGGCAATCATTTGTCCTGCATATCCAACTCCGGGTGTCAGGAGTGATGGCGGGGATGGGCACTCAGCGCCGGCTCTGCCCGACCTCGATGAGGTGACCGTCGGGGTCACGCAGGTAGCAGCAGATCTGCGGCGATGTCGGCAACACGGATGTTCAGGAACGCGCTGACCCGGTCCGGATCGTGCGGGGCCTCGAGCGTGATCGAGGGTTTGTCGTCCGTGGGGCCGCCGCCGGTGTTGATGATGATCCCGCTGTTGGCCAGCGCCACGATCGTCGGTCGCCCTCCGTCAGCGCCTCGCCACCGAGCACCTCGGTGTAGAAGGCCCGCGAGCGGTCGACATCGTCGGAGACGAGGAAAATGGGTGAGCATGATGCCCTCGGCCGGGACGGGAAATTCCGCCACGACGCCACTCCTACAGGTGATGTGGGCGGGGCGAGTGCCGCCCCGTCATGGACTGGGCCTTGGGTGAGCTCGTCGTCGGCGGGTGACCGCCGGCTCAGGGGTGGGCGCGCAATTCTCGTTCGGTCTGGGCGTAGATGCGTTCCTGGGCATCGACGTCCTGGGACTGCTTCGAGGACTTCTTCAACTCCGCGGAGCTGTAGTAGCCCCCGGTCGCGGTCGCGAGCCCCGGATCGGCCATCAGCCGCACGCAGCCGCGTGACCCCTTCTCCGGACGCGGGAGAAACGGATTGGTCAACACCTCGATCATTTTGAACGGCCCGCCGGCTTTGCTGCCGAGACTGGTTTTGACCGCGCCCGGGCTGACTGCGTTGAACGTCAGGCCCTCGCCTTCGTGGCGGCGAGCTTGGGCGTAGGTGTACATCAGGGCCAGCAGTTTGGCGTCGGCGTAGGCTTGGATCTGCTTGTACCTACCCGGGTAGCTCCAGTCGGTGATCGGGTTGCCCCGCGACTCGACCAGGGCGGTCATGTTGACGACCCGCGAGGGCGCGGCAACACCATCAGCGCCCTTCCCGAGCAGGTCGAGCAGCCCGTCGGTCAGGGCCGCCAGCGCGACGTGATTGATGGCGATGGTCCGCTCGTACCCGTCGGGTGACAGTGCCTTGCCGGCGAACGCGGCGCCCGCGTTGTTGACCAGTCCGTTGAGTCCCTTCGGCGCGGCCTCGTGCACAGCGTCGACCAGCCCCCGAACACCGGCCAACGATCCGAGGTCTCCGGCAACGGCCAGGTACCGGCCGTTGCCGTTGCCGTTGCCGTTGGTGACCAGCAGGTCGGCAGCGCGTCGGGCGTGGTCGGCCGCGCGGGCGTGCACCAGCACGGTCGCTCCGCTGTTCCCGATGCCCTGGGCTGTTTCGTAGCCGATACTGCCGGCGGCGCCGGTGACCAGCACGGTCTGTCCGTCCAGCCGACCGGCGAATTGAGCATCGAACTTGCTCATGTTCTCTCCTCGAAAGACGCGCAGCAGGAGTGAGTTGCGTAACCCACTCTGTCAGCCCCAAAGTGGGCTGTCAAACTCAGAACCTGATCGTGGCGTCACCGCCACGGGAGAACGCGCCCGGCCCGAGTCGTTGCGGCGTCCGCCCACTTAATCCATCCCGCACGGCGTGGCCGGCACCACCCTCGAAGACGTTCAGGGCGCAGCGAATGCCGCCGTCAATAACCGACGACAAACCGAGTTCGGCAACATCGGACGCCTTCGCGCCTAGCGCGGCTCAGCTCCGGTGGATTGCATGGAGGCGACCTGGCGAGCCGCAGATTGGCGGCGGAGGTGAGGTCCCCGAGTCGGTTGCCGGGAAGTGCACCGGTTCGGCGCCGGCGACGGCAGCTGCGATCCGGTCAAGGTAGCGCTCCAACAGTTGCGGACAGAAGGCAGCATCGTCCGCGCTCAGGCCGGACAGCTGAATCTCCGTACCCGTTGTGCCGTCGCCCGTCGACGTGAACGTGATCTCAAAATTTCGTCTGCCTTGAGCAGACGGGCCCACGCCCAGGCAACCGCCCTATCCAAAAATCCGTGAGCCGACCTCGGCGATGGCCGTGAACGAACCCGTCCTGGGCTCATCTCCCGACGGTCAGAGCAAGGAGGGTGTTGACCGCGGTTTCCAACGGACGGCTACTCCGGTGCGCCTGGGAGAGCAGAAGCCCTCCTTCGAGCGTGGCGAGCAGGGTAATGGCGAGGTCGTCCGGGTCAACGTCGGATGGGAGTTTCCCCTCGGCATGCAGGGACCGTAGTCCATCGCCGATGGCCGCTGCCCACTGATCGAACCCTGCCGCGATGAGCGCCCGGGCCTCGGGGTCATTCTCGGCCAGTTGACCAACGAGCGAGCCGAGTGCGCAGCCCCCCTTTGCCTTGGTGCGCTTCGCCGCGGCGATCACCATCTTCCGCCAAACCTCGACTCCGTTCGCGCTGCCGAGGGCCTGCCGGTTGCGACCGACGATGGCGTCGGCATGGTAGTCGATGACCGCCTGCACGAGGTCGTTCTTGTCGGGGAAGTAGTGGTACATCTGAGAGCCACTCACCTCCGCCGCCACCTTGACGTCTTCCAAGGTGGTGTCCGCGACCCCGCGCTCATGGATCAGGGCGGCGGCCTCCTCCACTATCCGCGCCCGGGTGCGTGCTCCCTTGGCGGTGAGCCTCGGCCGGCCACTCGTCTCGTTGACCATGAACCCATGCTAGCAGGTACTATGAGTTGAGCAACCCAGTTTTACCAGTGAGGTCAGACTGCGAACGACTGATCTGAAGACCGGACCGCGCTCGGACGTCATGAGCGGAGAGCCGAACAGGTCGTGCCCGAGAATGGCCACCGAGGCAGAGTTCGACAAGACCTTTGCACTGAACGTCAAGGTTCCGTTCTGTTGTCGGGAGCGATGTGGAGCGGGCAGTTGACATGGTGCTCGCTCGACGGCCGTAGGATGTCGGGTGGGATCCGGTAGTCGATGGCCGGCAGCGCGGACAACCGCTCCGCGAGCCGCTCGGTGATCTCGTGCTCGTCGTCGGTGCTGCCGACCAGCGCACGTTCTCCGACAGTTCATGCACGAAAGCACGGTAACCATCTCAGTATCGTCCGGGTCGGACATGACACCGCGGCCCGGCCGCAGCAGTTCGTCCGTCCGGACCTCACCATGCGACGGGCAGTTCGACGAGACTGCGGATCTGGGTGCCAGGCGCCCACCCGAGCCTCTCGGCGTCGCCGGCGATGCGGAGCTTCGGAAAACGGACGAGCAGCGCGGAAAGCGCTTCCTGCAGCTCCATCCGGGCCAGCGCGGCGCCGGTGCAGAAATGGGTGCCGTGTCCGAAGGACAGGTGCGGGTTGTCGCCGCGCGTGATGTCGAACTCCTCGGGTGCGGGAAACACCTCCGGGTCGCGGTTCGCGGCGGGAATACCGGGCAGCACGGCTTCGCCCGCCCGGACGGTGACCCCGCGGACGGTGACGTCCTCGGTCGCGTAGCGGGCGAACCCGGTGTAGGCGATGAGCGGCACGAAACGCAGCAACTCCTCCACGGCCCGCGGCATCAGCTCGGGCCGGTGGCGCAGCAGGTCCGCCTGCTCGGGGTGCTGCAGCAGCACGAACAGCGAAGACGCCAGCTGGGAGCCCGGCGTCTCGTAGCCGCCGATGAGCAGGGTGTAGACCAGCTCCACGACCTCGGCCTCGGTGCACGTGCCCTCCTCGTCGGCGGCACGGACCACGGCGGTGATCAGGTCGCCGCCCTCCTGCCCGCGGCGCGCGCGGACCAGCTCGGTGAGGTAGTCGTTGAGCAGCCCGAGCTGGGCCCGCACCTCCTCCTGCGGCAGCCCGCTGCGCCCGAAGAACGCCTGCATCCAGTCCTGGAAGCGGCCACGGTCGTCGAAGGGCACGCCCAGCAGCTCACAGGTGACGATGCCGGAGAACGGCGTGGTGAACGCCGCCATGAGGTCGGCGGGCGAGCCGGCGGCCACCATCTCGTCGAGCAGCTCCTCGGCGACCTGGCGTGCCCGGGGACGCAGGCGCGCGACCGCGCGGCTGCTGAACGAGCCCGCGACGAGCTTGCGGATGCGCCCGTGGTCCGGCTCGTCGAGACCCATGATGCTGGTGCCGATGGGCATCGGGGCGACGCGCGCCTCGTCGTGTCCCTCCGGTGTGATGCGGCTGAAGCGGGGGTCGGCGAGGACCTCGCGCACGTCGTCGTGGCGGGTGAGGAGCCACGCGTCCTCGCCGTGCGGCGGGGTGATCCGCGCGACGGGGCACTCGTCGCGCAGCGCGGCGTAGCGAGGGTCCAGCTCCAGGCCCTTGACCTCGCCGAAGCGGAAGGTTTCGCCGTCTCGGCCGTACGGGCAGGTTTCGGTGGTCATCGAGTCTCCTTCTCAGGACGCGCCCAGCTGGTCGATGAAGTCGAACAGCTCGTCGTCGGTGGCGTTGTCGGAAACCTCGGGCTCGTCCTCGGCGGCGGTGAGCACCCGCTGGAGGCGCTTGCGGACGGCGGCGAGGTGGTCGCCGGTCAGCTCGTCGGCGCGGAAGGCCGCTTCGAGCTGGTTGACGGCGCGGTCCAGGGCCGACACCGGGTCCGCCGCGTCCGGTACCAGCTGCCGGAGCAGGAAGCGGGCGACGGCGAGCGGGGTCGGGTGGTCGAACACGAGCGTGGCGGGCAGGGTCAGGCCGGCCTCCGCGCCGAGGCGGTTGCGCAGCTCGACGGCGGTGAGCGAGTCGAAGCCCAGCTCCAGCAGGCCCCGCTCGGTTTCGACCGGCTTGCCCGGTTCGTAGGCGAGCACGGCCGCCACGTGCCGGGACACGAGGTCGAGCAGGAGCTGGTGCCGGCGGTCCTCGGGCTGCCCGGTCAGGCGGTCCGCCCAGCCGTCCACGGCCGGGGCCGGGCCGCTCCGGTTCGCACGCCGGACGGCGGGGACGAGCGTGCGGAACGCCGGCGCGAGCGTTCCGGCCGCCGCCTGTTCACGGAGGGCGGGCATCGCGAACCGGGCCGCCACGACCTCGGTGCGCGTGCCGCCGATGGCGGCGTCCAGCGCGGCCAGGACGTCCTTTGTGGACAGCGGGGCGACACCTCGGGCGGCCAGCCGGGCCAGGTCGGCCTCGCTCAGGTCCTGCGCCATCCCTCCTTCGCCCCAGAGTCCCCAGTTGAGGGCGAGGGCGGGGAGTCCCTGGGCGTGGCGGGTTCGGGCGAGGGCATTGAGGTGGTTGTTGGCGGCGGCGTAGGTGGTTTGGGCGGGGTTGCCGAGGGTGGCGGCGAGGGAGGAGAAGAGGATGAAGTGGTCGAGGTCGTGGTGCCGGGTGAGGGTGTGGAGGTGGTGGGCGGCGGTGGTTTTGGGGGCGAGGACGTTGGTGGTGGTTTCTGGGGTTTGGTCGGTGAGGAGGGCGTCGTGGCGGACGCCGGCGGTGTGGATGATTGCTCGGATGTCGAGGTTGTGGAGGGTGGTGGCGAGGTCGTGGGGGTTGGTGAGGTCGCAGGGTTGGATGCGCACGTGGGCGCCGGCTTGGGTGAGTTCGTCGAGCAGTTCGGGGGCGCCGGGGGCGTCGAGGCCGCGTCGGTTGAGCAGCAGCAGGTCGCGGACTCCGTGCGTCCGCACGAAGTGCCGGGCGACTTCGGCGCCGAGGCCGCCGGTGCCACCGGTGATGACCAGCACGCCGCCCCGCCACTCGACCGGCGCCGGTTCCTCGTCCACCCGGACGAGCCGGGGCACTTCGACGACCCCGCCGCGCACCCGGACGTCCGGCTCGACGCCGAGTGCGGCCGCGAGGCCGGGACCGCCGTCCCATTCGAGCACGGCGAACCGGCCCGGCTGCTCGGTCACCGCCGAGCGGACGGCGCCCCGGAGGACGCCCGCGTCGTCGCCGACGAGCAGGACGAGCGTGCCCTCCGAGCGGCCGGCCCAGCGCTGGAGGACGGGCAGGAGCCGGTTCAGCTCCTCCTCGGGGTCGTCGACCGGAGTCCAGGGCAGCAAGGTCAACGGGCCGGCGGTCTGGTCCAGGTCGGCGATCTCTTCGACCCCGATCCCCTCCGCTTCGAGCGCCGGGATCGCGGCGTGCGAGCCGACGACCGCGACGGCCTCGGCGGTGCCGTCCGCCGTGGCCGGTTCCCACTCCAGGGCGTAGAGCAGGTCGCGGGTGGCGGGCCGGCCGGGTTTCGCCGGCCGGACGGTCAGGGCTTCGACGTGCAGCACCTCGGCTCCGGCGGGGTCGGCCGCGGTGAGCTCCACCGTGTCCGGGCCGGTCTTGGCGAGCCGCACACGCAGCGCCGTCGCCCCCGTCGCCGAGAGGGTCGCGCCCTGCCAGGAGAACGGCAGGAGCAGAGTGTCCGCACCGGCTCGCAGCACGTCGAGGGCGAGCGGGTGCAGCGCCGCGTCCAGCAGGGCCGGGTGCAGGGCGTACCGGTCCACATCGGACTGCTCGGGTAGCTCCACTTCGGCGTAGAGGTCGCCGCCGGACCGCCAGACCGCCCGCACGCCGCGGAACAGCTCGCCGTAGCCGTACCCGAGATCGGCCATGCCGTCGTACAGCGTGGAAACGTCCACCGGCTCGGCCTCGGGCGGCCAGGTCCGCAACTCCTCGCGCACCGCGGTCGCGGCAGGGGCGAGGGTGCCGGTGGCGTGCAGGGTCCAGGCGGCCTCGTCGGCCGCGGGGCGCGAGTGCAGGGTGAACCGGCGGCGGCCGGCGTCATCGGGCTCGCGGACGACGAATTGCACGTCGAGCGCGCCGGTTTCCGGGATGAGGAGCGGGCTGCGCAGGACCAGCTCCTCGACCCGGCCGCACCCGATCCGCAGCCCGGCGTGCAGGGCGACGTCGAGCACGGCGACGCCGGGCAGGACGATCTCGTCGCCGATGCGGTGCTCGGCGAACCACGGGACCGAGCCGCGCGCCAACCGGGTGGACAGCACGACGCCGGAGCTGTCGGCCAGCAGGGTGGCCCGGCCCGCGACGGGGTGGCCGGACGGATCGGTGAGGGTGGCATCGAGCCAGTACCGGCTGCGCTGGAAGGGATACGCCGGCACCCGGCTGGGTGCGGCCGCCGGCAGGAACCGGTCCCAGTCGATCTCCATCCCCATCGTCCACAAGCGACCAAGCCCGGCGAACAACGCCCGCCGATCATCGGTATCACGCCGCAGAACCCCGGCCACCGCCAAACCCGGAGCACACTGCTCCACCATCGGCGTCAACGCCGGATGCGGACCCACCTCCACCACATGCGTAACACCCAACCCCGCCAACGTCGCCACACCATCGGCGAAACGCACCGTCTCTCGGACGTGATCCACCCAATGCCGCGGATCGGTCAGATCCGTGGTGACCTCGCCGGTCAAGTTCGAGACGATCGGAATCTGCGGCTCGTGATACGTCAGCTCCCGCGCGACCGCGGCGAACCGCTCGAGGACGGGGTCGAGATGCGCCGAGTGGAACGCGTGCGACACCCGGAGACGCTTGCCTTCCAGGGCTTCGATCTCCGCAAGATCACCCGACACCACCACCGAACGCGGCGTGTTCACCGCCGCGATCGACAAACCCGGCGTCAGCAGCCCGCGAACCTCCTCCTCGGCACCTTCGACGACCACCATTCCGCCGGGAGTCGTGATCGAATCCATCAGCTCGGCGCGCGCCGTCACCAACCGCACCGCGTCGTCTTCATCGAGAACGCCCGCTACGTGGGCGGCCGTGATCTCACCCAGCGAATGTCCGATCAGGACATCCGGCTGGACACCCAGCAGCCGGTACAGCGCCACCTCGAGGGTGAACAACGCAGGCTGGGCCCACCTTGTCCGATGCACCGACTCCGGATCATCCACCAACCCGAACTTCGCCGACAACCGGTCCACGGTCTCCGCGAACACCGGATACGTGTCGTACAGAGCCTGGCCCATTCCGACCCACTGCGACCCCTGACCGGTGAACGCCACCGCGAGCTTCCCCACTTCCCGCACCCGCTCGGCCACCACACCCGACAAACCCCGGCGCATCTCACCACGGGACTCACCCACCACCACAGCCCGGAACTCGAACTCCGCCCGGCCCAACGCCAGCATCCGAGCCGTGCCCACCACATCCGGACCGGCCTCGGCCAGACGCTCGGCAACCGCCACCACCGCACCAGCGGAACGACCCGACAACACCCACGGCACCACACCCACGGCACCGTCCACATCAGACACCGGAGCTTCCTCCAGCACCAGATGCGCGTTGGTGCCACTGATGCCGAACGACGACACCCCGGCCCGGCGCGGTCCCTCGGGTGCCCATTCGCGGGCCTCGGTCAGCAGGCTGACCGTGCCGTCCCAGCTGATGTGCGCCGAGGGCGGATCGGCGTGCAGGGTGGGCGGCAGCACGCCGTGCCGCATCGCCATGAGCATCTTGATCACGCCACCTACCCCCGCCGCCGCCTGGGTGTGGCCGAAGTTCGACTTCAGCGCGCCCAGCCACAGCGGCGACTCCGGCGCATGTGCCGCGCCGTAGACCGCCTGCAGGGCCTGGGCTTCGATCGGGTCGCCGAGCCGGGTGCCGGTGCCGTGCGCCTCGACGACGTCCACATCGGACGCGGTGAGGTTCGCATTGGCGAGCGCGGCACGGAGGACCCGCTGCTGCGACGGGCCGTTCGGGGCGGTGAGGCCGTTGGAGGCACCGTCCTGGTTGGTCGCGGAGCCCCGGATGAGGCCGAGCACGGTGTGCCCGTTGCGATGCGCGTCGGATAGCCGCTCCAGCACCAGCATGCCCGCGCCCTCGCTCCAGCCGGTGCCGTCGGCGCTGTCGCCGAACGCCTTGCACCGGCCGTCCGAGGCGAGGCCGCGCTGGCGGGAGAACTCGACGAACGTCGTGGGCGTGGCCATCACGGTGACGCCGCCGGCCACCGCCAGATCGCACTCCCCCTGCCGCAGCGCCTGTCCCGCCAGGTGCAACGCCACCAGCGACGACGAACACGCCGTGTCCACGCTGACCGCCGGGCCCTCGAAGCCGAAGGTGTAGGCGACCCGGCCGGAGGCCACGCTGGCGGCGCTGCCGGTGGTCAGGTAGCCCTCGAACGCGGGTGGCATCGGCTGCAGGCGGGACGCGTAGTCGTTGTACATGATCCCGGTGAAGACCCCGGTCCGGCTGCCCTTCAACGTGGACGGCACGATCCCGCCGTACTCCAGCGCCTCCCACGTCGTCTCCAGCAACAGCCGCTGCTGCGGATCCATCGCCAGCGCCTCACGCGGGCTGATCCCGAAGAACTCCGGGTCGAACTCGTCGGCGTCGTGCAGGAACCCGCCCTGCCGGGAGGTCACGGTGCCCGGGTGGTCGGGGTCCGGGTCGAACAGGTTCTCGAGATCCCAGCCACGGTTGGCCGGGAACTCCGTGATCGCGTCCACCCCCTCCGACACCACCCGCCACAGGTCTTCCGGCGAGCGCACCCCACCCGGGTACCGGCAGCCGATCCCGACGATCGCGACGGGTTCGTCCACCGGAGCCGGGACGGTGACCTCGGTCCGCGCCGGGGTGAAGGTTCCGGCGAGGTGCTCGACGAGCGCCTCCGGGGTCGGGTAGTCGAAGATCAGGGTCGGGGACAGCGGTACGCCGGTCGCCGCGGTGAGCCGGTTGCGCAGCTCGATGGCGGTCAGCGAGTCGAAGCCGAGGTCCACGAAGGCCCGGCCGGGCGGTACCTTCCGGCCGGGCTCGTAGCCCAGCACGGCCCCGACCTCGGCGTGCACGACTCCGGCCAGCAAGGCGGCCCGCTCCCCCGCGTCGAGCCCGGCGAGCCGATCCACCCGCGAACCGGCGCGCGCCGGCCGAGCCGGCACCAGGCCGGACAGCAGCGGCGGCAGGGCTCCGGCGCCGGCCTGCTTGCGCAGCGCCCGGGTGTCGAGGCGCGCGGCGAGCACGGTGGCGCTCCCTCCGGCGACGACCTGGTCGAGCAGCCTTTGGACGTCCCTTGTGGACAGTGGCGCGATGCCGCGGGCGGCGAGGCGGTCCCGGTGGGCGTCACTCAGCTCACGGCCCATCCCGCCTTCGGCCCAGAGTCCCCACGCGATGGAGGTCGCGGGCAATCCCCGCGCTTGGCGGAGGACGGCCAGCTCGTCGAGGAAGCTGTTGGCCGCGGCGTAGTTCGCCTGGCCCGCGCCGCCGAGCACGCCGGCGACCGACGAGAACGTGACGAACAGGTCCAGGTCGCCGGCCAGCTCGTGCAGGTGCTGTGCGCCGTCGGCCTTGGGCCCGAACACCCGCGCGACACGTTCGGCCGTCTGCTCCGCCAGGACAGCGTCGTCGAGGACTCCGGCCGTGTGCACGACACCCCGCACGTCCAGACCGTCGAGCGCTTGCGCGACACCGTCCCTCGTGGACACGTCCGCGCCGCGAACGACGACGGAAGCCCCCAGTTCGGTCAGGTCCGCGACCAGTTCGGTGGCACCGGGTGTGTCCATCCCGCGGCGGCCGACGAGCACGAGGTCCCGCACTCCCCAGGAGGTCACGGCGTGGCGGGCGACGACACCGCCGAGCCCACCGAGCCCACCGGTGATCAGCAGCGCGCCCCCGGTCCAGGCGGGCGGTTCCGCCGGCTCGGCGCGTTCCAGGCGAGGCACCTCGACGACGCCGTTCCGGACGCGGCCCTCGGGCTCGTCGCCCAGCGCGGCGAGGGCGTCCGCCACCGGCACGGAACCGTCGGAGTCGAGGAGCACGAACCGGCCGGGGTGCTCCAGCGTCGCCGAACGGACGAGACCGGGCACGCCGGTCGGACGGCCGGCGGAGAGCAGCAGGGCGAGCTTCGGGCCCTCGTCGGGGTGGCTCTGGAGCGCCGTGAGTGCCTCGGCGACCGAGTCCACCGGCACGACGACGTGGTCGGGCGCCGCACCGCCGGCTTCCCCGGGCCGCCACCCGATCGTGAACAGCGCGTCGAGAGGACGGCCGAGCTGCGCGGCCTCGACGTTCCGCAGGGCCAGGGTGTCCACGGTCGCGACCGGCAGGCCGTTCTCGTCGGCGATGGTGACCGCGTAGCCGCCGTCGGCCGGCTCGAACCGGGCCCGCAGCGCGCTTCCGGCGGTGCCGGACACGGACACACCGCTCCAGGCGAACGGCAGGCGGAGCCGTCCGGCCGGATCGCCGGCCGTGTCGAGGAGGAGGGTGTGCAAGGCCGAGTCGAGCAGGGGCGGCGCGAGCAGGTAGCCGCTCTCCTCCTCGAGCAGCTCGACCTCCGCGAAGAGCTTGCCGCCCTGCCGCCACGCGGCCCGCAGGCCACGGAAGCGCTCGCCGTAGCCGTAGCCCTGGTCGCCCAGCCGGTCGTAGAGGCCGTCGATGTCCACTTCGGCCGCGCCGGCGGGCGGCCAGGTGACGAGCGGGTCGCCCGGAGCGGTGTCGGCGGCGAGGAATCCGGTGGCGTGGCGGGTCCAGGGGCCGTCGCCGGGCGCGGAGTGGATCGAGACGGGGCGGCGGCCGGTGTCGTCGGGTTCGTCGACGATGACCTGGACGTGGACTTCCTGGCCTTCGCGCAGCGGTAAGGGCGCCTCGAACGTCAGCTCGTCCACGCGCGGCAACGCCACCGCACGACCGGCGGTGAGGGCGAGGTCGAGGAGGGCGGTGCCGGGCAGGAGGGTGGTGCCGAGCATGGTGTGGTCGGCGAGCCAGGAGTGCGTCGTCGTGGAGAGGGCGCCGGTGAGGATGTGCTGGCCGGTGGTGGCGTGGGTGAGGGTCGCGCGCAGGAGCGGGTGGCCGTGCCGGGTGTTTCCGGGGGTGGGGTGGAGCCAGTAGTGACGGTGCTGGAAGGGGTACGTCGGGGCTGTTTGGGAGGCGGTTCGTGGGATGAGGTGGTGGGGTTTGCCGGCGCCGCGGGTCCAGAGAGCGGCGGCGGTGGTGAGAACCTGCTCGGTGGTGTGGGTGTCGCGGCGGAGCAGGGTGTGGGTGGTGAGGCCGGTGTGGTCGAGGAGGGGGGTGAGGGTGGGGTGGGGTCCGATTTCGACGACGTCGGTGATGCCCA
>NZ_JBICSQ010000087.1:0-32758 GCF_043197175.1 Amycolatopsis sp. NPDC049252 | reverse complement strand
CGCGAGGGCCGGGGGGGGGGGGGGGGGGCGTGGGGCGCGGGGGGTGGGTGGTTTGTGCTTACCTTTTTTATAACTTTGTTCCGCACCCACGACCGGGGTCAGCAGGAGAGGTTGGCGCCGGGGTCGACACCGAGGATGGACGTGATCTGGCGGTACTTGTCGACGCGGCTCTGCACCTGCGCCGGGTTGCCGCCGTTGCACTCGATCGAGCCGTTGATGCTGCGGATCGTCTCGCCGAAGCCGCGGCTGTTGACCATCGCGTCGTGCGGGGTCATCGTGCCGGGGCCGCTCTGGGTGTTCCAGTACCAGAGGCCGGTCTTCCACGCGACGGCCGAGTTCTGCTCGACCTGCCAGGGGTTGCCGAGCAGGTCGATGCCGAGCGCGTCACCGGCGGCCTTGTAGTTGAAGTTCCAGCTGAGCTGGATCGGGCCGCGGCCGTAGTACGCCGACTGGCCTGCCGGGCAGCCGTAGGACTGGCTCCAGTCGCAGTAGTGCGGGTAGTTGGCCGTGTTCTGTTCGACGATGTAGACGAGGCCGCCGGTTTCGTGGTTGACGTTCGCGAGGAACGCGGCCGCTTCCTGCTTCTTCACCGTGTCACTGCCGGTGTTCGCGAAGCCGGGGTAGGCGGACAGCGCCGCGGTCAGGCCGCTGTAGCTGTAGAAGCCGTTGCGGCTGGGGAAGATCTGGTTGAACTGGGCCTCGCTGACGACGAACGAGCCGGGGTTGCCGGGGTTCGTGCCGCCGCCGTCGCAGCTGTAGGGCTCCCAGTACCAGGTGCTGATGATCGGGTCGTAGCCCGGGTTCGCGTTCTTGGCGCGGTAGTAGCCGCCGTTGGTGTACTTGACGACCGCACCGACGTCGTACCACTGGCCGGCGACCCAGTTGGGCGCGTTGCAGGTCGTCCCGCCACCGCCGCCGTCGCAGCTGTAGGGCTCCCAGTACCAGGTGCTGATGATCGGGTCGTAGCCCGGATTCGCGTTCTTGGCGCGGTAGTAACTGCCGTTGGTGTACTTGACGACCGCGCCGACGTCGTACCACTGGCCCGCGACCCAGTTGGGCCCGCTGCACGCCGCGGCGGCGGCCTGCGGGGCGGCGGTGGACAACGCGGGCACACCGAGCACGAGCGCGGCTGCGGCCGCAAAGGCCGAAATCACCGCGACAAGACGTCTTCTCAAGGCTCGCTCACTCCTTCGGCCACGACAGGTCCCGGACGTGGGGGGCGTCCGGTTGTCGAAGAGGGGGTGCTCATCCGGCCGGAAGAACGTGACACCAGTCACTAGAGCAGATTGGTCTAGTCCAGTCAAGAAACCCTGACAACGCGGGCAACGGGTCTGCGCGTTCGGCCCTGGCATGATGCGCTCATGACCGGACTTGTCACGCGCGCCGCCGCGGGCAGCGAAACGGGGCGGCGCTACGCCGCCAACTTCGATGTCGTGCACCTGACCGAAGATCCGTTGCTCGCCGTGGTCGCCGACGGCATGGGTGACGGTGCAGGCAGCCGGATGGCCGGACGGACCGCGGTCGACGTCTTCGTCGCGCGGGCGGGCGATTCCGCGGACTCGTTGCGGGAGGCGGTCGCCGCGGCCCAACGCGAGGTGAACGAATCCGGCAGGCGGATCGGCGGGCTGGCCGGGTGCACGCTCACCGCGCTCGTCGAATCCGGCGGCGGGCACTGGCTCGTCCAGATCGGCGACTCGCGCGCGTACCGGCTGCGCGACGGCCTGCTCGAGCTGCTGACGACCGACCACACGATGGCCTGGCTCGGCGCGGTCAACGGCTGGTACGCGTTCGACTCGCCCCAGGCGTCGGCCGCGCGGTACCAGTTGACCCGTTACGTCGGGCACCCCGCGCACCCGGAGCCGGACGTGCTCAGCCTCGCGCTCCGCCCGGGCGACGTCCTGCTGCTGTGCAGCGACGGCGTCGCCGAGCAGGTGCCCTACGAGCGGATCCGCGAGATCCTCGGGCGGCCCTCGGCGCCGGAGGAGCAGGTCCGGCAGCTGCTGGCCGTCGCCGAGGCGGCGGGTGGCCAGGACAACGCGACGGCCGTCGTCGTCCAGGCGTCCTAGCTTCCCCTGTCACAGCGATCGCGGTAAGCCGAACGACGGCAGCACGGTGTTCTCGAAGCGGGTCATGGCGCTGATCCGGTCGCCCGCGAGCGTGAGGACGTACAGGCCGGTCCCGTGGCGGACGCCGGTGGGGCCGACCAGGTAGGACCCGAACGCGGGCTGGCCGTTGGCGCGCGTCGGCACGAGCCGGAACCGCCGTCCCGCACCGAAGAGGTCGGCGCAGAACCGGGCCACGACGTCCCGGCCCTGGTACTCGAACGGCAGCGGCGGCATGGACATGAACACGTCGTCGGTCAGCAGGGACACCAGCGCGCCGACGTCGGCGGCCTCCCAGGCGTGGACGAAGTCCGCCAGGATCGCGTTCTCGGCGGGGGAACCCGCGGCGGGCGGCGGGTCGTCGAGGGCCGGCCGGTGGCGCCGCAGGCCGGCGCGCGCTCGCTTGAGCGCGCTCTTGACCGAGTCCACGGTCGTGTCCAGCACGTCGGCGACCTCGGTCGCGGGGAACCCGAGGACGTCGCGCAGGACGAGGACGGCGAGCTGGCGGGGCGGCAGGACCTGCAGCGCGGTCACGAAGGCCAGCGAAACGGCTTCCGCCTGCTCGTAGCGAGCTTCCGGGTCGAGGAGGACGTCGGGATACGGCTCGAGCCAGACGACCTCGCCGAGCCGGGTCGGTTCCGGCGGTTCGACGCCGGGGATGTCCCATTCCTTGGCCGGGCGCCTGCTCGCCGAGCGCAGCGTGCTCAGGCACCGGTTGGTGGCGATCCGGTAGAGCCAGGTGCGCAGCGACGCGCGGCCGTCGAACCCGCCGAGCCCCCGCCAGGCGGCCAGCAGGGTGTCCTGGAGCGCGTCTTCGGCGTCCTGGAACGACCCGAGCATCCGGTAGCAGTGCACCTGCAGCTCCCGGTGGTGCGGCTCGGTCAGGGCCCGGAACGCGTCGCCGTCACCGGCCCGCGCCCTGCTCATCCGGTCGGTGCTCGCCGATTCCACGCTCGCCACCCTTCGCCTGGTCGCCCGTTCATCTTGTACGGACGCCGCCCGGGGGCAGAAGGGGGCGGCCGCCCCCTCTCGCGTTTTCGCGGCGTCTCTCCGGTGGCCGACAACACGAAGAAGGAGAACCGCCATGGGGAAGATCGTCATCAGCGAGAGCGTGTCACTCGACGGGGTCGTCCAGGACCCGGTCGGCGCGGAGGGCTTCCGGTTCGCCGGCTGGTTCGACCGGCTGGACGGCGAGGACCGCGCAGCGTGGGCCGCGGTCGAGTTCGAGGAGGCGCTGGCCACCGACGCGCTGCTGCTGGGGCGGCGGACCCACGAGTGGTTCGTCGCGAAGGGGTGGGCGACCCGCGGCGGCGACTGGGCGGACCGGCTGCGCGCCGTGCCCAAGTACGTCGTGTCCTCGACACCGGCGGACCTCGAATGGAACTCGACGGTCCTCAAGGGTGACCTGGTGGACGAGGTCTCGCGGCTGAAGCAGGAGGTGGCCGGCGACGTCGTCCTCTACGGCAGCGGCCAGGTCGCGCACGCGCTGATCGAGCACGACCTGGCCGACGAGCTGCGGCTGATGGTCTGCCCGTTCGCGCTCGGGGAGGGCGAGCGCCTGTTCGGCCGGACCAGTGCCCCGAAGGCGGTGCGGCTGGTCGAGACGCGCACCGTCGGCGGAAGCATCGTCCGCCTCACCTACCGGCCGCGTCGCGACGCTTAGGCCGGTTGCCGGACACGCCCGGCGGCGTGTCCGGCACGCGCGGGGTCACCGGGCCTGCGGGATCCGCACCCTCGTGGCCGGGGTGAACTGCACGATCCGCTGCAGCCGGGCCCGGCCGAGCCGGTGGAGCATCTCCCCGAGCTCCTCCGGCGCGATGCTGTTCTCCAGGTCGATGCGCGTCACCTGGATGACGCGGTCGATTTCCGTGGCCGGGAGCCGGGCCCCGAACTCCCCGGCCAGCCACACCCCGACCTCGTCGACGACGTGCTCCGCCTGGTGGTGGCTCCGTACGGTCATCGCTCTCCTCGTTTCGGGTCGCCTTGTGCCCAGGTCGAGGCCGGAAAATGCCGACCTGACGCGGGTTCGACGACCGAGGGCGGAAGCCATGACGCCGAACCGGTGAAGTCGGCCCAACAAAAGCTTTGCGTGGTCGGCCGGGCGAAATCCGTGACGAAGGCCGTCACTCACATGGGCGGAACTGCGACCCCTGGTGTCGGCCGATCGGGTGGAAAACGGGGGAACGTCGCCGATTGGCCGTACGTCCCAGGACTCTGGAGACGTCTGGTGGGTGCGGGTGTTCCCTTGCGGGACGCGGAAACGGAGACACGATCGATGGGCCGGTACGACCGGACCGACCTCGGGGCCTACAGCCTGGGCCTGCTCGACGACGCCGAGACGGCGCGCGTGGAGCGGCACCTGGCGGCGTGCTCGGACTGCCGCCAGGAGGTCCGGGAGTTCGAGGCCGTCCGCATGATGCTGGACAACCTCGAAAAGTCCACTTAGGACGGCCGGCGGAAACCGTCGGTGCCCGCCGCTAGGTTGCCGGGCGTGACCGACGACCTGTTCCTGAACCCGACCCGGGCCACGTATGCGATCGTTGCGGAGAGTTACAACGACTTCGTGCCGCCGATTCGTGAAGACATCGAAGACCGCGCGCTGCTGGCGGCGTTCGCCGACCTGGCCCGGGGCGGCCCGGTCGCCGACCTCGGCTGCGGCACGGGCCTGGTCACGGCGTACCTGGCCTCGCTCGGCCTCGACGTGTCCGGCATCGACCTCACGCCGGAGATGCTCGCGGTCGCCCGCCGGAACCACCCCGAGCTGCGGTTTTCCGAGGGCTCGCTGCTCGCGCTCGACCTCCCGGACGGCGGTCTCGCCGGGGCGGTGGCGTGGTATTCGATCATCCACACCCCGCCGTCGAGCCTCCCGGTGGTCGCGGCGGAGCTGTTCCGGGTGCTACGCCCGGGCGGCCACCTGCAGCTGGGCTTCCACGTCGGCGACCGACGTCACCACCGATCGGACGGTTACGGGCACGAGGGCTTTTCGCTGGACATCTACTGGCTCCCGGTCGACCGCGTCTGCGACCTGATGAGCGACGCGGGTTTCGAGATCCTGACGAAGGTGCTCCGCAACCCGGCGGCGCGGGTGCCGCAGGGGAGGGTGCTGGCGCGGAAACCCACCTGACGTGCGGTGCCGGTGGTCGTTCGGGTTGGGGCGGACCAGTATCGGTCACCCACCGGCCCGGGGTCCGCGGCTCGGTTGCGGCTGTCCCGCACGGCCGCGACCAGCACGAGGCGCAGGTCGGCAAATGCAGCTCCGCCAGCACCCTCGCAGCCGCTCACGACCACCGGCACCGTGGCCCCGCCATCGCTCAGTAGTCGTCCCGCCCGGTGAACTGCTGCTCCAGCAGCTCGGCCGCCCCGGCGACCAGCTCCAACGGGTCGATGAACTCGTTGATGTCGAGGTTGACCAGGGGCAGCGAGTGCCGCAGCACGATGTGGTCGCCCATCACCGCGAGCCCGCCGACGACGGTCGACTCGCCGACCTCGGTCAGCACCTCGAGGAGGTCGACCTCGTCGTGCCGGGCGAACGGCGTCGCGATCTGGACCCAGTCCTCGCGCTGGTCCAGGATCTCGCGGGCGATCACCACGATCTGGGCCCGCTGCTCGGTGTCCGGGTCGTCGCCGAACACCAGCCGGATGCGGATCTCGTCGGGCTCGTCGCGCACCACCCGGTACGCCTGCCTGATGTAGGCGACCAGATCGCCCCAGTCCGCCATCAGATGACTCCGATCCGGTCGAGGTCGGCCAGCACGTCCGCCGGCAGCTCCAGGTCCGCCGCGGCGAGGTTCTGCCGCAGGTGCTCCAGCGAGGACGTGCCCGGGATGAGCAGCATCGACGCCGACCGCTGCAGCAGCCACGCGAGCGCCACCTGCATCGGCGTCGCGCCGAGGCGGGCCGCGCAGTCGTCGAGGATCCCCGACTGCAACGGGCTGAAGCCGCCGAGCGGGAAGTACGGCACGAAGGCGATGCCCTCGGCGGCGCACTGGTCGACGAGCGCGTCGTTCTCCCGGTGCGCCAGGTTGTACTGGTTCTGCACGCACACGACCGGCGCGATCGCCCGCGCCTCGGCGAGCTGCTCCGCGGTCACGTGGCTGACGCCGAGGTGCCGGATCAGCCCCTTCTCCCGCAGCTCGGCGAGCACCCCGAACGGCTCGGCGAGCGACATCGCCACCGGGTAACCGCCCGTCGCGTCGCTCAGCCGCAGGTTGACGACGTCGAGAGCGTCGAGGCCCAGGTTCCGCAGGTTGTCGTGCACCGCCTGGGTGAGCTCGTCGGCCGACAGCGCGGCCGGCCAGCCCTTGTCGTCGCTGCGGCGCGCTCCGACCTTCGTCACCAGGTGGACGTCTTCGGGGTACGGGTGCAGGGCTTCCTTGATCACGGCGTTCACCGTGTGCGGGCCGTAGTAGTCGCTGGTGTCGATGTGGGTGACACCCCGTTCGACGGCCTCGCGCAGCACGGCGACCGCGGTGCCGTGGTCCTTCGGCGGTCCCCACACGCCGGGCCCGGCCAGCTGCATCGCGCCGTACCCCATGCGGGTCACGGGAAGTTCTCCCCCGAAGGAGAAAGTACCGCCGAGATCGGACATGTCACTCCTTGCCGTAGGTGCCGCGAAGGAGTCTAGGGAGGATCCGGCTCAGCCGCAGGCACCCTTGGCGCGCAGCACCCGCGTCACCGACTCCTGGACACGCGTCTGCGGCAGCTCGCCGGAGGCGACGGCCTTCTCCAGCCGGTCCAGCACCTCGTTGACGCGCCCGCCCGACGACCACAACGCCTGGTCCGCGCCGGCTTCGAGGGCCTTCAGGACCGCGTCCGGCAGCGAATACTGCGCCGTGATCGCCTTCATCGCGCCGAGGTCGTCGGTCAGGATCGGCCCGGTGAAGCGGAATTCGCCGCGCAGCAACTGGTACGCGGGCGGCGAAAGTGACGCCGGCACGCCGTTCGTCAAGTCCGGCACGTCGAGGTGGCCGACCATCACCGCGACCGGGCCGTAGTCGGCGATGTTCCGGTACGGCGCGAGGTCGACCGCGCGCAGCTGAGCGAGCGGCGGCGTGACGACGGTGCCCTTGTGGGAATCACCCGATCCGTGGCCGTGGCCGGGGAAGTGCTTCAGCACCGGCTGGACACCGGCGTCACGCAGGCCCGCCGCGAACGCCGTGGCGTACGTCTTCACGCGGGCCGGGTCGGGGCTGAAGGACCGGTCGCCGATCACGTCGTCGTCCGGCGCGTCCGTGACGTCGGTGTCGGGCGCGAAGTCCACGGTGACGCCGCGGGCCTTCAGCTGACGGCCGCGGTCGGCGGCGATGCCGCGGACCTGGTCCGGCGTCCTGGTCTTGGCCAGCTCCCGCGCGGACGGCATCTCCCCGTCGAGATCGTCGATGCGCTGGACGCGGCCGCCCTCTTCGTCGACCGAAACGGCCACCGGGAGCTTCGCGACGCCCTGCACCGCGTCAAGTGAGTGATCTTTCAACAACGCTGTTGCGTTACCCCCGATGAAGATCCCGCCGACCTGGTTGTCGCGCACCAGTGACACCGTCGAGGCCGGGTTGTCCCCGGTCACGCCGACGACGACGAGCTGCGCGACCTGCCGTCGGACGTCGAGGCTCTTCACCAGCGACGCGCAGTCACCGGGACGCGCGAGACCCGAGGTCGGCGCGGGTGCGGAGGTGGCCGCGGGCTTGGGAGGGGCCGAGGACAACGGCATCCGCGGGATCGCCAGACCGGACACGATCCGCGGCTGCAGGCCGATGACCAGCAGGCTCACGACCACGATGCACAGGACGGCCACCACGGCGGCCAGACGTCGGCGGTTCATCGGTCCCTTCGGTCGTCGGAGTGCCCCATGACGGTAGTCGACGGCCCGACTTCACAGTGTGAAGAGGACCTGTGAAGAGGTCTCTGAAGAAGACGCGAGAGACGTTAGAGAATTCGTGAAGGCGGTCTCACCAGACTGGGCGGCGTCAGGAAAATCGATGACGGTTACCAGGAGGCACGATGGACCAGGTGCGCGTGGCGGCGTGGGCGTCCGACCCGATCGCCCTCACCGGGCTGATCAACCACCTGCGGTCCCGTCCCGAGCTGCTGGTCCTGCCACGCGCCCGCCGCGGTGAAGCCGCCGTGCTGGTGTTCGCCGCGAACCAGGTCGACCGTGACGTCATCACCGCGCTGCGGGCCGCCGCCGCCGAGTCGCCCGCCGCGATCGTGCTGGTGGCCGGGTACGTCGATCCGGCGCACCTGGGCCTGCTGGCCGACTGCCACGTCTCCGCCGTGCTGCCGCGGACCGCGCTCGACCGGCTCACCGACAGCGTGCTGTCCGCCGCGCGGGGGCGGACGACGTCGCTGCGCGACCAGGTCGAGGCCCTGGCGCACGACGGAACCGGGGCGTCGCTGACGCCGCGCGAGGTGGATGTGCTTCGCTTGATGGCGGAAGGCTGGGACACTGCCGAGATCGCGGGCAAGCTCTGCTACTCCGAGCGGACCGTGAAGAACGTCATCTACGCCATGACCAACCGGCTCAACCTGCGCAACCGGCCGCACGCGGTCGCGTACGCCGTGCGCGCGGGTGTGATCTGAGGGAAGCTCACCCACGTGGGAACGATCATCCGCCGGGCCGCCGCGGCGGCTGCCGCGCTGGCCCTGCTCGCCGCCTGCAGCCCGAGCGACGCCGGGGGCAAGACCAAGCTCACCATCGCGACCTTCGGCGAGTTCGGCTACGAGCCCCTGATCGCCGAGTACCAGAAGCTGCACCCGGACGTCGAGGTGCAGAACCGCGTCACCGACTTCGACACCCACCACAAAGGTCTGGCGACCCAGCTCGCGACCGGCCACGGTGCCGCCGACGTCGTCGCGATCGAAGAGCAGTACATCCCGCAGTACCTGAAGGCCAAGGACAAGTTCGTCGACCTCGCCTCCTTCGGCGCGCGGGACCTCGAAAACCAGTGGGCGCCCTGGAAGTGGGCTCAGGGCACCGACGGCGACTTCGTCCTGGGCCTCGGCACCGACATGGGCAGTCTCGCCCTCTGCTACCGGCGCGACCTGTTCCAGGCGGCCGGGCTGCCGACGGACCGTGACGCCGTCGCGAAGCTGATCCCCGACTGGAACGCCTACGCCACCACGGCCCAGCGGTTCACCGACAAGACACCGAACGTCAAGTTCGCGGACTCCGCGGGGACCGTCTACACGGCGATGCTGAACCAGTCGCCCGAGAACTACTTCGCGGCGAAGGACGACTCCTTCATCGGCGGCACGAACCCGACGGTGCGCAACGCCTTCTTCCTCTCCGGCGGGATCGCCGAGAAGGGCCAGACGGCGGCCGCGACCACCTTCACACAGGCCTGGAACGTGGCCATCAAGCAGGGTTCGTTCGCCACGATCGCGTGTCCCGCGTGGATGCTCAGCCAGATCAAGCAGGCCGGCGGCGACGGCAACAGCGGCAAGTGGGACGTCACGACCGTGCCCGGCGCCAGCGGCAACCAGGGCGGCTCGTTCCTGACCGTGCCGAAGCAGAGTGCGCACCCGCAGCAGGCGTACGACCTGGCGCGCTGGCTGACGGCGCCGGAGCAGCAGAAGAAGCTGTTCCTCTCCGACGGCATCCTGCCCAGCGAACCCGCCGTCTACAAGGATCCGCAGGTCGTCGCGCACACCGACCCGTACTTCGGGGACGCGCCGATCGGGAAGATCTTCGCCGCGTCGGCCGACTCCCTGCGGCCCAACTACCGGGGCCTGCACGACGCCGACGTCCGGCCCGAGTTCGGCCGCGCGCTCGGGCGGATCGAGGACCGGACCGAAAACGTCGACCAGGCCTGGGCGGACGCCGTCCAGCAGGCTCAAGCCGCGCTGAAGTAGCTCCGAGTGCCGCACCGGCTCGCCCGTTTCGACCGCAAGGTCACGCCGTTGCTGCTCATCGCGCCCTTCTTCGGGTTGTTCATCGTGTTCGGCGCGTTCCCGCTGCTCTACACGATCTGGGTGTCGCTGCAAGACTGGAACCTGCTCGACGGCGACCAGGGTTACCTCGGGCTCGCCAACTACGGCGAGCTGCTGACCGACCCGCGGTTCTACAACGCGCTGGCCAACACCGTCGGTATCTTCCTGCTCGCCGCCGTCCCCGAGTTCCTGCTGGCGCTGGGGATCGCCGCGCTGCTCGACCGGCCGCTGCGGGGCGCGACCTGGTGGCGCACCGGGATCCTGCTGCCCAACGTCGTTTCCGTCGTCGCGATCGGGCTCGTGTTCGGGCAGCTGTTCAGCCGCGACTACGGGGTGGTCAACGAGGTGCTCGGCTGGTTCGGCGTCGCCCCGGTGAACTGGCAGGCGACGACCTGGTCGTCGCACGTCGCGGTGGCGTCGATGGTGCTCTGGCGCTGGACCGGCTACAACGCGCTGATCTACCTGTCCGCGATGCAGGCCGTGCCCGCCGACCTGTACGAGGCCGCGGCGCTCGACGGCGCGTCGCGGTGGCGGACGTTCTGGTCGATCACCGTCCCGGGCATCCGCCCGGCGCTCGCCTTCACGGCCATCGCCGGCACGGTCAACGGCCTGCAGCTGTTCGCCGAGCCGCAGCTGTTCGACGCCGGCGGGTCCGGCGGGACCGGCGGCAACGACCGCCAGTTCCAGACGTTGACGATGTACTTGTACGAGAAGGGTTTCACCCATTTCGACGCCGGTTACGCGGCCGCGCTGACCTGGGTGCTGTTCGTCATCTGCGCGCTGTTCGCGCTGGTCAACTACCGGCTGGTGCGCCGGTTCGTGAGGGCGGCGTGAGGGCCCGGCAGCGCCCGGGCGCCTGGGTGTACGCGGTGCTGGTCGGGGTGCTCGGCGCGTCGATCTTCCCGCTGTACTGGTCGTTCGTGGTGTCCACAAGGGACAACTCGGCGATCGGGGAGACGTCGCCGTTGCTGCTGCCGGGCGGGCACCTCTTCGAGAACGTGCGGCGCGTGTTCGACACCGTCGACTTCTGGCTCGCGATCGGCAACTCGCTGATCGTCTCGGGCACGGTGATGGTGTCCAATGTGGTCTTGGCCAGCCTGGCCGGGTTCGCCTTCGCGCGGCTGCGGTTCCGCGGGCGCAACACGCTGTTCCTGCTCGTCGTCGGGTCGGCGATGGTGCCGGCGCAGCTCGGCGTGATCCCGCTTTACCTCGTCATCGGCGACCTCGGCTGGTACGGCCGGCTGGAAGCGGTGATCGTGCCCGCGCTGGTCAGCGCGTTCAGCGTGTTCTGGATGCGGCAGGCCTGCGAGAACGCGATCAGCGCCGACCTCGTCGACGCCGCGACCGTCGACGGCTGCTCGATCCTGCGCACGTACTGGCACGTGGCGGTGCCGGCGTTGCGCCCGCAGGCCGCGGTGCTCGCGATGCTGACGTTCATGGCGACGTGGAACGACTACTTCTGGCCGCTGGTGGTACTCGACCCGAACGAGACGCCGACGGTGCAGGTCGCGTTGTCGCAGCTGGCCAGCGGCTACTACACCGACTACGCGCTGATGCTGACCGGGGCGACCGTGGGCGTGCTGCCCGTCATCGTGTTGTTCCTGCTGCTCGGCCGCTACATCGTCCGGGGGATCCTGAAAGGGGCGCCAGTATGACCGAGTTTCCGGCGGGTTTCCTGTGGGGCGCGGCGACCGCGTCGTACCAGGTCGAGGGCGGCGTCACCGAAGGCGGCCGAGGACCGTCCATCTGGGACACTTTCGCGGCGACCGAGGGCAAGGTTCTCGGGGGCGCGTCCGGCGAGATCGCCTGCGACCACTACCACCGCTACCCCGAGGACGTCGGCCTGCTGGCCGGCCTGGGCCTCGGCGCCTACCGGTTCTCGGTGGCGTGGCCGCGGGTGATGCCGGACGGGCGGACTCCGTCGCCGGCCGGACTGGCATTCTACGACCGCCTGGTGGACGAGCTGCTGAGCCGCGACGTCGTCCCGGTGCTGACGCTGTACCACTGGGACCTGCCGCAGGCGCTGGAGGACGCGGGCGGCTGGCCGTCGCGGGACACGGCGTTCCGGTTCGCCGAGTACGCGGCGGTGGTCCACGACGCGCTGGGCGACCGCGTCAACCAGTGGACGACGATCAACGAGCCGTTCTGCGCGGCCTTCCTGGGCTACGGCAGCGGGGTGCACGCCCCGGGCGTCCAGGACCACGACACGGCGCTGGTCGCGGCGCACCACCTGCTGCTCGGCCACGGCCTCGCGACGCGCGCCCTGACGGAGCAGGCGCAGCCGGGCCACGAGTTCTCGCTGGCGCTGAACTTCGCCCCGGCCATCGCGGACGGCTCGTCGCCGGCCCACCTCGAGGCGGCCCGGAAGTTCGACGGCATCCACAACCGGTTCTTCCTGGACCCGGTGCTGGGCAAGGGCTACCCCGCCGATGTCATGGCGGACGTCGCCCACCACGGCGGCCGTTTCGCCGCGTCGGTCCAGGACGGCGACACGGACACGATCGCGGCGGCGATCGACTGGCTGGGCGTGAACTACTACGCCCCGGCTCGGGTGACCCCGCTCCCGGACCCACTCGGCCCGAGCAACTGCCCGCTACCGGGCCTGCGAGGCCTGGACGTGCTCCCGGCCGTTCCGCCGCTGACGGCGTTCGGCTGGGAGCAGACACCGGCGTCCCTGACTTCCCTGCTGAGCTGGATCTCCACCCGATCCGGCGGCCTCCCGCTGGTGGTGGCCGAGAACGGCGCGTCCTTTGTGGACGAGGTGGTCGACGGCCGGGTCCACGACACCGACCGGATCGCCTACCTGGACGCCCACGTCCGAGCGGTCCACGACGCGATCCGCGCGGGCGCGGACGTCCGCGGCTACTTCGCGTGGTCCCTGCTGGACAACTTCGAGTGGGCGATGGGTTATTCGCAACGGTTCGGCCTGGTCCACGTCGACTTCGACACCCAGATCCGCACGGTCAAGGACTCCGGCCACTTCCTGGGCCGGATCGCGAAGTCCAACGCCCTCCCGACCTAAGTCGTGTCGTCCACCTGAGTACGCGTGTCGTCCATCGGTGTACGCGTGTCGTCCGTTCATGGACGAGGTCGCCGTATCGGATCGGTCGGTTCGCGTACGTGGAGGGACGACACGCGTACTCAGACGGACGACACGCGTACCTGGGTGGACGACACGGGTCAGGTGCGCTGGCGGAAGGCGTCGGCGACGCCCGAGCGGGACGGGGTTTCCAGCTTGCCCAGCAACCTCGCCACGTGGGCCTGCACCGTGCGGCGGGGCAGGGACAGCTCCGCCGCGATGTCCGGGTTCGAGCGGCCTTCCGCGACCAGGCTCGCGATGCGGACCTCGATCGGCGTGAGGGACTCCCAGCCGTGGCCCGGGCGGATCGGGGAGAACAGCGCGCCGCGGCGGACGCCCAGCCGGCGCAGGCGCGTCTCCGCGCGGCGCAGGTCCCAGCGGGCCGACAGCGCCGTGTACAGCTCGGCCGCCTCCTCGAACGCCGCTTGCGCCGCGTCGAGACGGCCCGCGCGGGCCAGCAGCACCGCTCCGTCCTCCAGGGCCGACGCCAGTTCCGGGCGGCGGCCGACCGCGCGGAAGTGCTCGGCCGTGTCCAGCACCGGCCGCGGGTCCTCCTCGATCAGGCCGCGGCACCACGACACCGCCGCGTGCGCCCGCGCCGGGCGGCGTTCCTTCGCCGCCTCCTCCTCGCAGACGTCCAACGCTCGCAACGCGCGGTCGCGGTCGTCCTGCTCCATCGCCAGCCGGACGAACGCCGGGAGCCACTGGTGCCGCAGCATCATCTGCGCGTACGTCGGGTTCAGGATCGGCTCGAGGACCTGCAGCGCCCGCACCCGGTCGCCGCGCTGCTCGGCCGCGAGGGCGTCGGCGACCAGCAGGAAGTCGAAGCTCTCGCGCTCGGCGCCGGTGGCCGGGGCGTACTCCTCCGCCGCGTCGAGGTGGGCCGCGGCCTGCGCGCGGTCGTCGCGGCGGCCGGCGATCAGGGCCGCGACGCCGTGCAGCAGCAGCGCCGCCGGGCCGGGTTCGCGCAGGCCGTAGAACGTGATCGCCGGGCCGTCCTCGGTGACGGTGTCCAGCTCGACCAGGGCCTCGTCCCAGCGCCCCTCCCAGTACCGGTGCACCGCGACGGACACCTGCAGCCCCACCGGCATCGCGTGCCGGGCCGCGACCTCGCCCGCCGCGCGCAGCGCTTCGCCCGCCTCGGCGAGCCGGTCGAGGTTCTGCAGCGTGAAGACGCGGTTGTCGAGCAGGTCCAGGTGCAGGTCGGCCAGCTCGTGCTCGTCGCCGACGGCGTCGATCGCCGCGTCGATGTGCTCGAGCGCGCTGTCGTGCTCGCGGCGCACCGAGTCGACCAGCCACAACGACTGCAGCGCGTGCGCGGTCAGGTAGCGGTCGCCGCCGGACTGCTCCTTCGTCTCGCGCGCGGCCTTCTCCGCGGTGTCCAAATCGGACAGGTCGCCGCGGCGGAAGTTCGCCAGCAGCTGCCGGTGCCGGACGCGCCAGAGCTCCGGCACGGCCGGGTCGTCGGCGGACGCGCCGAGCGTCGCGACGGCGCCCTCGGTGTCCCCGCGACGGTGCCGCAGCGCCGCGAGCACGTGCCGCATCTCCTCGACGGCGTCCGGCTCGGTGGCGACCTCTAGTGCTTGCTGAGCCAGGGATTCCGGATTGCGCTCCAGCCGGAACAGGACCTTGACCAGCGCGACGAGCAGGACCTCCCGGCGCGGGTCGTCGCTCGCGCCGTCGGCCAGCGCGCGTTCGAGCAGCTCGACGGCGATCAGCGGCGCCCGGTTCGAGACGGCCGCGTGGTGCCCGGCCAGCCAGTCGAGCACCCATGCGTCCACTGTGGCCGGTGCGGCCACGAGCTGCTCGGCGACGCGCTTCACCGGGGCGCCGATCCGGGCCAGCGCCTCGGCCGCCTGCCGGTGCAGCGCGGCCCGCGTCCCGGGCAGCAGCCGGTTGTACAACGCCTGGCGCAGCAGGGGATGCCGGAACGCGAGCTGCGTGCCGGTGTCGATGAGGACGTTCGCCGCGACGGCTTCTTCGAGCGGCTCCAGCAGGTCCGACGGCCGGGAACCGAGCACCGCGGCGATGTCGCCGACGGCGAACTCCATGCCCAGCAACGCGCCCCAGCGCAGCACCTCCTGCGTCCGCGCGGGCAGGAAGTCGAGCCGCCGGTCGACCGCGGCGACCAGCGACTGCGGCGTCTCGAACTCCTCGGGATCGTCGACGTCGGCCTCGCCGCCGGTCACCTCGACCGCACCGGCGCGCAGCAGGACGTCGACCATCTCCTTGACGTACAACGGGTTCCCGGCACCACGGGCGGCCAGCTCGCGCAGGCCGGGCCCGGGTGGCGCGCCGATCTGGTCCTCGATGAGCCGTCCGACGTCGTCGCCGCTCAACGGCGTGAGGTCGAGCACGACCCCGTCGCGCGCCTGGACACCGCGACGCAGCTGCGCCAGCTCGGCGCGGTCCGGCGCGGGCCGGGTCGCGGCCACCAGCAGCAGGGGCAGCTGCCGCGTCGCCGCGCAGAGCCGGTGCCACACCAGCACGGACGCCTCGTCGGCCCACTGCAGGTCGTCGACCACCAGCACCTGCGGGGTCTGCGCGCACAGCTCGTCGACCAGGGCCAGCAGGCGGTCGACGGCGCCGAGCACCGGGTCGGCCGGCCCCCAGCTGCGGCGGACCGGACCCTCGCCCGCGAGCTCCTTCGCCACCCGCGCGCGCCGCGGGTCGGCCGAATGCGCGTCGATCGCCAGGCACTCCAGCATCACCTGCAGCGGGAACCGGGTGCTCAGCTCGTCGGCGGCCGCCCAGAGCAGCTGGAACCCGGGGCCGGCGGCCAGGGCGCTGGTGAGCAGCTCGGACTTGCCGATCCCGGCCTCACCCTCGATCCACACGGCCCGGCCGCGCCCGGCCCGGACGTCGGTGACGAGCTCCGCGAGCCGCGAGGTTTCCGTCTCCCGACCGAAAAGCCGGTGCTGCGCCACCGGGACCGGCGCGACCGCCGCGGGCGCGTCGAGGGCCGGGTCCTGGGCGAGGATCTGCTGCTGGAGCCGCTGCAACGCCGGTCCGGGCTCGACGCCCAGCTCGCCGATCAGCGTCGTGCGGGCGTCGCGGAAGACGTCGAGGGCTTCGGCGTGCCGGCCGCTGCGGTAGAGGGCGAGCATGAGCGACTCGCGCAGCGATTCCCGCAGCGGGTGCTCCCCGGCGAGCACGGCGAGTTCGGGCGCCAGGTCGAGGTGGCCGCCGAGGGCGAGCAGCGCCTCGGCCCGCCGCTCCAGCGTGCCCAGCCGCAGCTCGGCGAGGTATTCGCGGTGCCGCTCGGCGAAGCCGCCCGGGACGCCGGAAAGCGCTTCGCCCTGCCAGAGCGCCAGTGCGGCGTCCAGCTCGGTGACGGCGGCGCGCGGGTCACCCCGGTCGAGGTGCCGCTGGGCGAGTTCGCGGTGCCGTTCGAAGAGGGCCGAGTCCAGTGCGTCTTCGTCGAGCAGCAGGGAGTACCCGGCGGTTTCCGACACGAGCAGGCTCGACGCCGACCAGCGCGACCGGTCCGGTTCCAGCGCCCGCCGCAGGCCCGAGACGTAGGTGTGGACGCTGCCTTCGACGCTCGCGGGCGCGGAGTCGCCCCAGACGCCGGCGATCAGCTCGGCGCGCGGGACGGGACGGCCGGCGTTGACCGCGAGCACCGCGAAGATCGCGCGCTGACGAGCGGGGCCGAGGCCGATTTCGGCCTCCCCGCGCCAGGCCCGCAGCGGGCCGAGCACGCCCACCCGCAGACCGGTGTCCGCATCCCCTGGCATGTCGTTCCGTTCTCGGTACCGACTTCTCCGCCGAGCTTACTGATGTGGCTACACCCGATCGGGTTCACTCTCGGAGGGGAGCTTACTGATCCGGCAAGCCCGGGATCACGCCCCGCGGCCGGAATCGCGGGGTATTCGTGCGAATCGGTGCCGACGGCGTATGCCCTGGTAGACGGCCCAGGTCAGGGCCTCGGAACGACCGTGCCCGACGGCGCGGATCGAGAGTTGAGAAGGAGGGATCCGTTGTGGGACACCGAAGGCGTCGGTGTCACTCGCCGGCGGCGCGCGAACGGACCGAGTTCGCCCGCCGGATCCCGAAGGGCTGCATCCGCGACTCCGCGCGCCGGACGTCCCAGACCGCGCCCATGCTCGTGTACGCCGTCAGCGCCGCCCGGAACGCCGTCCGCGCGTCGTCGAGGCGGTCGGACTCGGCCAGCAGGATCGCCGCGTCCTCGGTCGCCTTGGCCTGCTTGAGCAGCCGGCCCGCCGCGCGGTAGTGCTCGGCCGCCGTCAGCACCGGTTCCGGGTCGCCGGTCACCA
Organism: Amycolatopsis sp. NPDC049252; assembly: GCF_043197175.1. Lineage (NCBI taxonomy): Bacteria > Bacillati > Actinomycetota > Actinomycetes > Pseudonocardiales > Pseudonocardiaceae > Amycolatopsis > Amycolatopsis sp. NPDC049252. The sequence goes on along the minus strand of NZ_JBICSQ010000087.1, from coordinate 15,377 downwards.
GGCCGCGGCAGTGCGCGGCCGCGGCCGCGTGGGCCGGCGGCACGTCACCCTCGGGTTCGAGCAGCCGCAACGCCTGGTGCGCGTGCTGCTGATCGCCCAGCTGCCCGGCGAGCCGGACCAGGTCGGGCAGCCACTGGTGCCGCGCGGCCGGCGGGTAGTTCTCCTCCAGCAGCGGCAAAAGCGCGGCCAGCGCCGCCTCCGGCCGGCCGTCCTGCTCGGCCAGCAACGACTGCGCCGCGAGCAGGAAGTCCCCGCCGTCGGGCTCGAGCCCCTTCGGCCACTGCTGCCGGCCCGCCGCGTCGAGGTGCGTCCTGGCCTGCTCCGGCTCGCCGCGGTGGCCGGCGATCAGCGCGCCGACGCCGTGCACGAGCAGCGCCGAACCCGGGCTGCGCAGGACGTAAGAAGCGGTTTCCGCGCCGTCGCGGATCACCGCGTCCAGCTCGGCCAGCGCCTCCGGCCAGCGGCCCAGCCAGTAGTAGTGCACCGCGCCGGCCAGGTGCATCTCACCCGGTACCGCGCGGGTCGCGGCGAGGCGGCGGGCGGCGTCGAGGGGCTCGGCGGCTTCGTCGAGGCTGTCGAGGTTCGGCACGGACAGCGCCGCGTCGTCCAGCGGGTGCAGCCCGGCGGGCACCAGGACCGCGCCCGGGTCGTCACCCAGCCGCTCCAGCGTGGTCAGCAGCGACTCGTGCCGCCCGCGCCACATCTCCGGGACGTCGGCGTCGTCGAGGGTCCGCTTCACCTCGGCCGTCGCCTCGGCGAAGTCGCCGCGGCGGTAGTAGATGTAGGCCAGGATCCAGCGCATCTCGGCCGCGCGCCTGCTGTCCGACGTCCGCGCGACGACCGAGCGCGCCTCGGCCTCGGGCTCGCGGCCGAGCCAGAACAGCAGCCGCGCCAGGGTCGCGGTAAGCGTTTCCCGCGCCTCCGGCTGCAGCGCACCCTGCGTGACGGCGTGGCGCAGCAGATCGACCGCGATGCGCGGGGTTTCGGTGGCGACCGTGCCGATGTTCTCCAGCAGCCAGGTGACGACCCACGGGTCGACCTGGGCCGGCGCGGCCGCGAGCTGCTCGGCGACGCGGTCCGCGGGCGCGCCCGCCGTCGCGAAGGCCTCGGCCAGCTGCCGGTGCAGCGCGACGCGCATCGCCGCGGGCGTCTTTTCGTAGAGCACCCGGCGCAGCAAGGGGTGCCGGAACGCCACCCGGTCGCCGGACTCGACGAGCACGCCGGAGGTGATCGCCTCGTCGACCGCGCCCACCAGTGACGTGGGCGACCGCTCGGTGGCGACGGCGATGTCGGACAAGGAGAACTCGCGGCCCAGCAAGGCGGCCCAGCGCAACGTGTCGCGGGTGCCGCTGGAGAGGAAGCTCAGGTACAGCGTGATCCGCGAACCCAGCGGCGACGGGATGTTCTGGCACGAGTTGCCGTCCAGGTGCGCGTGCACGCCGTCGAGCACGATCATCGACTGCGCCAGCAGCGTTTCGACGACTTCCCGGACGTAGCGCGGGTTTCCGGCCGCGTAGGACACCAGCAGCTGCAGGCCCGGCCCCGGCGGCGCGCCCACCAGCTCGGTGGCCAGCTCCCGCGCGGCGCTCTCGGCCAGCGGCGGCAGCGCGAGCACGGTGGTGCCGTCGGCGTCGAGCTCGCCGCGCAGGTCGTCCAGCGCGGCCAGCCGCGGCACCGGGCGGCACGCGCCGACGAGCAGCAGCGGCAGGTCCCGCGTCTCCCGGCTCAGGTGCCGCCAGACGCGCAGCGTCGTGTCGTCGGCCCACTGCAGGTCGTCGACCGCGAGCACGAGCGGGCCTTCCGCGCACAGCTCGCGGACCAGCCCGAGCAGCCCGTCGACCGGGTCCTCACCGGGGTGCTCGGTGAGCCGGACGGCGAGGTCGGCCCGGCGTTCGTCGGTGGCCCGCGGGTGCACGTGCAGGGCGTCGAGCAGCGGCCGCAGCGCGAACCGCTGGTCCAGCGCGTCCGCGACGGCGAAGGCGGGTTTCACGTCGGCGTCCTGCGCCGCGGCGAGCACCTCGGCCAGCAGGGCGGTGCGGCCGCTGCCCGGTTCGCCCTCCAGCCACAGCGACCGGCCGGTGCCGCCGGCCAGGCCGGCGACGGCCTCGCGCAGCAGCGCCAGCTCGGCGTCCCGGCCGACGAAGATGTCCGTGCGTTCCGGAAGTGACGTGACGGGGAACCGTGTCACGCGGGCGGGCGCCGCCGGTTTCGGGGCCGGCGGCTCGGCCGGCTTCTGGAGCAGCTGCTCGTACAGCCGCCGCAGCGCCGGGCCGGGCTCGGTGCCCGACGACTCGACGAGCTTGTCCCGGACGTCGGTGTAGACGGCGATCGCCTCGGTCCGCCGGTCGGACCGGGCCAGCGCGCGCATCAGCAGGCCGCGCAGCGTCTCGCGGAAGGGGTGCTCGCGTGTCAACGCTGTCAATTCGGCCACGAGCTCGTGGTGCCCGCCGGATTCGAGCACGATCTCGGCCCGGCGTTCGATCGTCGCCAGCCGCACTTCGCCGAGCCGCGCGCGCTGGGCGGCGGCGAACGGGCCGGGCAGGCCGGACAGCGGAACGCCCTGCCACAGGCTCAAGGCCTCGTCGAGGGTTTCGCGGGCGCCGCGCAGGTCGCCCGCCGACTGCTGCCGCTGCGCCTGCTCGCGCAGGGATTCGAACCGGTGGACGTCGATCGCCTCGGCGTCCAGGCAGAGCGAGTAGCCGGACCCGATCGAGGCGAGCAGCTGCGGGCCCGCACCCTTGGCGCGGCCGGGCTCGAGCGCCCGCCGCAGCCCGGAGACGTACGTGTAGATCGAACCCTGCGCGCTCTGCGGAGGTGCCTCGCCCCAGACGGCGTCGATCAGCTCCTCGCGCGAGACCGTGCGGTTCGGGTTCATCGCCAGTGCGGCGAGGACCGTCCGACGGTGCGCGGAGCCGAGATCGAGCTCCGTTTCGCCTTGCCAGGCCTGGACGGGGCCCAGCAAGCGGAGTCTCGGTGCGGCGCTGTCCGCAGCCGACATCGGTCTCCCTTCGTGCGCTGACGGATCGTCACGCGCCGGATGCCTGAGGTGAGCATACGCGGCGGTCGTGAACCCGCAGGCAAGGATGGCGGACATTCGGGCAACGGCCGTCGGGCGGGGTTTCGTTCGGCTGCCCGGTACGCCACTCTCGGGTGCCGGACACGTGAGGAGCCACGAATGAGTTCAGCCGCGCCGACGGACGACATGAAGCGCGCCGCCGCGCGGTTCGCGTCCGCCATCGACGCCGCGAACTCCCAGCTCCGCGACGTCAACAGCGAGATGGCGACGCTGCAGGCGGCGTGGCGCGGCGAGGCTTCGGTGCGGTTCGGCCAGGCGATGAACGACTGGGAGCAGGAGTTCGACGTGATCCTCACCCGGCTCGCATGGCTGCTGGAGGCCACCGGCGGCCGGGTGCCGCGGCAGCGGTCCGGCGGGCCGGGCGGGACGTGACGGTGTCCCGCCAGCGGTTCGACTTCACCCTCGCCGACCTGGTGCTCGACCGGATGGGGTCGATCACCGGCGGCCTCGGCGAGCTGCTCGCCGAGCTGGAGTCCACTGTGGAGCCGGGGCTGGCGGGCTGGACGGACGAGGCGCGGGAGCGGTACCTGCAGGCCAAGCGCGACTGGGTGAAGGCCTCGGAGCGGATGCCGGACTGCGTCGACCGGGCGCGGGAGGCGTTCGGCGAGCTGGCCCGCGGCTACGACGAGCCCGGCTCCTGAAGCGTCTTCAGAGTCGCGTGAAGACGGAATAGGGAGGGCGTGAAGACACGCCGTCCACACTGCTTCCATGAAGCCCGTCGAAGTGACCGTCCTCGCCTCGGACCCGATCACGCACGCCGGCGCGGTGAGCCTCCTGGAGTCCCATCCGGATCTCCGGATCACCGACCTGGTGCCCGACGTGCTGCTGGTGATGGAGGAGCACGTCACCGAGACGGTGCTGGGCGAGATCCGCGCGGCCAAGGCGTCGCACGTCGTGCTGGTGGTCGAGCACTTCCGCGAGAGCGACCTGATGGCGGTGCTGGAGAGCGGCGTCGTGGCGATCCTGCCGCGCCGCGAGACGGGTGGGGCCGAGCTGGTCACGGCGGTGCTGGCGGCGGGCGACGGCACGGCGAACCTGCCGCCGCGGCTGCAGGGGGCGCTGCTGTCGCAGGTCCAGCGGATGCGCCGGGACGTGCTCGAGCCGAACGGGCTGACGCTGTCCGGGCTGGCCGCGCGCGAGTGCGACGTACTGCGGCTGGTCGCCGAGGGGTTCGGGACCGAGGAGATCGCGGCGAAGCTGTGCTACTCCGAGCGGACCGTGAAGAACGTCCTCTACGGCCTGATGACGCGCTGCGGCCTCAACAACCGCGCCCACGCCGTCGCCTACGCGCTGCGAGCGGGCGCGATCTGAGCCTTTTGGTGGGCTAGGGTCGCGATCATGGTGTCGACCGCCGCGGAGATCGCGGCCTCCGTCCGGGCCGGGAAGCTCGACCCGGTGCAGGTGACCAAGGAAGCCCTCGACCGGATCGCGGCCGCCGACGGCGTCGTCGGGGCGTTCCGCCGGGTGCGCGCCGAGCAGGCGCTGGCGGAAGCCGCCGAAGTCGCCGCGCGGCCCGATCTGGCGTCGTTGCCGCTGGCCGGGGTGCCCGTCGCGGTCAAGGACGTCACGGCGATCGCCGGGGAGTTCGCGTCGCACGGCTCGGTGGCGGGGCCCTCCACGCCGTTCGGCGAGGACGGCGAGATCGCGGCCCGCCTGCGCGCGGCCGGCGCGGTGCTCGTCGGGCTGACGCGCGTGCCCGAGCTCTGCATCTGGCCGATGAGCGACACCCCGGACGGCATCGCCCGCAACCCCTGGGAGCCGACGTACGCCTCGGGCGGCTCGTCCGGCGGCAGCGCGGCGGCGGTCGCGGCCGGGCTGGTCCCGCTGGCCCACGGCACCGACGGCCTCGGCTCGATCCGCCTCCCGGCGGCGATGTGCGGGCTCGTCGGGCTGAAGCCGGGCGCGGACCTGCTGGCCGAAGGCGGCTGGTTCGGCATGTCGGTGCACGGGCCGCTGGCCACGACGGTCGCCGACGCGGCCGTGCTGCTCTCGGTGCTGGCTTCGGATCCCTCGCTGGCGACGGTCACCACGCCCGAGTCGGTGCGGATCGGGACGTCCACGACGGTGCCGGTGCTGCGCTCACCGGTGCCCCGCGAGCTGGTCGCGGCGGTCGCCCAGGCGGCGGACCTGCTGAAGGCGGCCGGGCACTCGGTCGCGCCGGGCGCGCCCAAGTACCCCGTGTCGGCGATCCTGGGCATCTCGGCCCGCTGGTGCGCGGGCCCGGCCGAGCAGGCCCGCGACTTCGACTTCTCCCGGCTGCAGCGCCGGACCCGCACGCACGTCCGGCTCGGGCAGCTGTTCGAGAAGGCCGGCTTCATCCGCGAACGCACCCGGCGGCACTGGCTCGCGCGGGCGGAGGAGTTCTTCGCAGACCATGACGTCCTGATGACGCCTACGCTCTCGCACTGGCCGGCGAAGGCGGGCCGCTGGCACGAGCGGCGCTGGCCGTCGAACGTGGTGCCGTCGCTGCGCCTGGCGGGCTTCACGGGCCTGTGGAACCTCGCGGGCTACCCGGCGATCTCGGTCCCGGTGAGCCGGGCTCCGTCGTCGGGCCTGCCGACGTCGGTCCAGCTGGTGGCCCGCCCGGGCGGAGAGTCCTTGCTGCTGGGCCTGGCGGCCCAGCTGGAGTCCGCGAACCCCTGGCCCCGCACCGCACGCGCGTAACACCCCGGAAAGCCGTGAAGGCCACCTTGAGGGACTCAGAGTCCCCCAAGGTGGCCTTCACGGCACATCAAACGATCAGGAGCCGGGCTTGCCCGCCGCGGGGGACAGCGGCTTGGCGCCGTTGCCGTTCCCGTTCGCCGGCCGGGTCGCCGGGCCGTGCTGCTTCGCCGGGGTGTTGTTGCCCGGCTTCGCGGCCGGGGGCGCCTGCTTCGCGGGAACCGCGGCCTTCGTCGCCCCCGAGGGCACCGGAGTCTTGGCCGGGACCGACGGCTGGACCACCGGGACCACCGGCGCGGCCGGGGTCGTCGGGGACTCGGCGCGGTCGTCGCCGCCCACCAGCTTCGACGCCTGCGGGATGACGGCTTCCTCGGGTAGCGTGGCCAGCTGCGTCTCGCTGCGGTTGAGGATGTCCTCGGCCGCCGCCAGGCTCTTGCGGGCCTGCTCGCGGATCTCCGCCAGGCGCTCGACCTTGCGGTTCGCCGCCGTCGTGCGCTGGGCCGCCTGGGTCGTCGCCTCGTCGAGCCGGCGCTTGGCCTCGGCCGTGGCCTCGTCGAGCCGGCGCTTCGCCTCGGCGGTCGCCTCCGCGAGGCGGCGCTCGGCCTGGTTCTTGCTCGCCGTGCGCTGGTCGGCGACGTGCTTCTCCAGCGCCGCCTTCTGGGCCGCCTGGGACGCCTCGAACTCGCGCTCGAGCTTCCGGCGCTTGCGCTCCGCCTCGTTGTCGAGCAGTTCCCGCCGCTGGGCCGCCTCGACGGTGAGCCGCTGCACCTCCGCGCGCGTCTCGGCAAGCGCGTTCTCGTGCTCCGAATGGAGCAGGTCCGCCTGCTTGTCGAGCTCCGTGACGAGCCGCGTGTAGCGCTCGCGCAGCTTCGTCGACGCCTCGGTCGAGCCCGCCCACGTCTTCTCCGCGGCGGCTTCGGCGCGCTTGACGATCTCGTCCGCGCGGGCCTGCGCGAGCGTCACCGTGCGCTGCATCCGCTCGTCGAGGTCCTCGAGCCGCTCCGGCGGTTTCTTGAGCTCCTCGACGCGTGCCTCGAGCTGCGCGACCTGCCCGCGGACGGACTCCAGCTCACGAGCCACCGCGGCGGTCTGCGCCACCGCGGCGTCACGGTCGCTGACCACGCGGCGCAGCTGGGCCTCGACGTGGTCGAGGTACTGGCGCACCTCGTTCCGGTCGAAGCCGTGCCAGGCCTGGGTGTACTCGCGACGGAGGGGGAGCAGGCCGTTGAGGGCGCTTGCGGCATTCTCGCGCTCAGGAACCATGGGCCCGACCGTACCCGGGCACGCTGCGCTTCCGCCGTCCGGCTTAACAAATCACCAACACGTGTCGCGGACGTGGCGGCGCGTCGCCGGAACGGCCGTACCGGGAAAACTCTGAGTTACCAGTGGAAGCCTCGCGACAGCCGCGCGAGCGCCATCGCCGCGCGCGAGAGGTGTTTCTCGCCACGTCCGATCTTGAGCTGGCCCGAACCGCCCGCCGCGGTCGAATCCGGGAAGATCCGGAAACCCTGGTACGCGACGGCGTCGGTGAGGCCCGGCGTGAGCGTGTAGGCCAGCCCGATCGCCTGCCCGGCCGGCGTGCCGATGTGCTTCGGACGCTCGAGCAGCGCCTTCATCACCATGTCCGCGGCCTGCTCCGGCGACTTCGTCGGGAACGCGTCGTAGATCTTCGTCGGCCGGATCATCGGCGTCCGCACCAGCGGCATGTGGATCGTGGTGAAGGTGATCCCGTCGCCGTGGGTCTCGGTCGCCGCGATCCGCGAGAAGTAGTCCAGCGCCGCCTTCGACGCCGCGTAGGCCGAGAAACGCGGCGCGATGCCCTGCACGCCGATCGACGAGACGTTCACGATGTGCCCGAACTTCCGCTCGGACATGTGCGGCAGCACCGCGAGGATCAGCCGGACCGCGCCGAAGTAGTTGATCGCCATCGCGCGCTCGTAGTCGTGCATCCGGTCGTACGACAGCTTGATCGACCGGCGGATCGACCGGCCGGCGTTGTTGACCAGCATGTCGATCCGGCCGTGCTCGGCGAGCATCGCGTCGACGGCCTTGTGCACCGAGTCCTCGTCGGTCAGGTCGGCCGGGTACACCGACGCCGTGCCGCCCGCCGCGATGATCTCGTCGCGCACCTCTTCGAGCTCGTGCTGCCGCCGCGCCACGAGCAGCGGGACCCCGCCCGCCGCCGCGACCTTCAGCGCGGTCGCCCGGCCGATGCCCGACGACGCGCCGGTGATGATCACGCGACGGCCGTCCAATTCGCCCCGCGGGCCGTGCTTGCGCGCGCGGAACGGGTCGAGGTGCTCGCGCCAGTACCGCCACAGCGTCGCCGCGTAGTCCTCCAGCCGCGGCACCTCGACGCTGCCGGCGAGCGCCTTGCGCGTCGCGGTCGAGGAGAACACCGAGGGGAACGCCATCGTCTCCAGCAGCACCGGCGGGATGCCGAGGCGCTCGAGGACGGCGTCGCGCGCGATGGTGAAGCCGGGGATGTGCTCGGACAGCTTGACCAGCCCGACGACACCCTTCGAGAACCGCTCGTTGAGCTGCACGGTGATCGTCGGGGCGCCCGCGGCCTTCGCGAAGGCGTTGTACACCGAGACGACCGGCTGCGGCTCCGGGTTGACCAGGTGGAAGGCCTGGCCGTCGTGGCCCGGCTTGGTCACCAGCTCCAGCAGCGCCTTGGCGACGTAGTCGACCGGGACGACGTTGGTGTCGCCCAGGCCGGGTCCGACGATCGGCAGGTCCGGCAGCCCGGCGAGCCTGCTGATCGCGGGGAAGAGGTAGTAGGGGCCGTCGACCTTGTCCATCTCGCCGGTCACGGAGTCCCCGACGACGACGGCGGGCCGGTACACCCGCCACGGCACCTCGGTCTGCTCGCGGACGATCTTCTCGGCCTCGAACTTGGTCCGGTGGTACGGCGTGATCAGCCGCTGCCCGGCGTCGAACATCTCCTCGGTGAAGACGCCGTCGTGGTCGCCCGCGACGGCCACCGAAGACACGTGGTGCAGGCAGCCGGCGCGCAGGTCGGCGGCCAGGGCGACGACGCTGCGCGTGCCGTCCACATTGGCCTTGACGCTGGCCTCGTCGTCGGCGGTGATGTCGTAGAGCGCGGCCAGGTGCACGATGTGGTCGACGTGCCCGCGCAGGTCCTCGCGGTCCTTCTCGGACACGCCGAGCAGCGGCTCGCCGAGGTCGCCGGTGACCAGCGTGACGCGGTCGGAGTGCGGCCACTGGTCGACCAGCGCGGCCAGCTTGGCCCGGCTCGACGCGCGGACCAGCAGCGCGACGCGGTCGTCGTCGGGGCGGGAGAGCAGCCGCCGGGTGAACTGGCGCCCGATCAGTCCGGTCGCCCCGGTCACCAAGAACGTCGCCATCGTCGCCTCACCTCTCGCAGCCCTGCCTGACCCTGGGCATTCTGCTGCATCCGGGCGTCACTGACCACCGTGGCGCGACGTGATGTTACCCACGAGTAACTTACGCCGGGTCCGCGATGACGACGCGGTTCTCCTCGTAACCGTCGGTACCGCCGACCCAGCGGCCCCCGCAGGTCACCAGGACCACCCGGTGCGGGCCGGACTGGCCGAACAGGTCGTCGGCCCGCGCGGGCAGGTCGTTCTTGTGCACGGTGACCAGCTGGGAGACGCGGTAGCGCCAGGCCTTGCCCGTGCTGTCCACAATGGACACCAGGCCGCCGATGCGGTCGGTCCACAGCTCGGCGAACGGCCCGGTCGCGCCCCGCCAGTTCACGTGGCCGGCGAACACGCTCGCGCCGCCCGCCGCGTCCAGCTCGGCGCCCCACCAGGTCGCCTGGCCGAGGTCGGCGGGGATCGGCAGCTCGGCGTTCGGCCCGAGTTCCTTGCGCACCAGCGTCGCCGTGCCGCCGCCGGGCAGCCGGACGGTGCCGGGCTCCTGCGGCGCGGACGCCCTCGGGGTCTCCGCCGCCGGCGCCGCCGCGGTCGTCGGCGTCGTCGGTGCCGGTGACGGCGGCGCGGTCGTCGCCTGGGGCGCCGAGGAAGGCGCCCCGCCCGGCGCCCGCCCGGCCGCGGGCACCGGCTGCGCGACCCCCGCGACGACGGTGGTCGACGGCGGGGGCTCGACCACGCCGGTGGCGACCTCGACGGCCAGCACGGTCACGACGCCCACCGCGAAACCGCCCAGCAGCTTGCCTATTCCGGTCACGGCGTTACCCGCGCGAGGCGCGCCGCGCGGCGAGTCCGACCAGTGCGGACCCCACCAGGGCGAGCAGGCCGAGCCCGGCGACACCGGCCGTCGAGTAGCTGGTTTCGACCGCGCCCTGGGCCAGCACGGTCGGCGGGCCGCCCGCCGGGATGGCGTGCGGAACCTCGTTCGGCTTGTTCGACACCGTCAGCACCAGCGTCTTGCCGGATTCGATCTTCCCGCAGGCCGACGGCGGGTTCTTCGGGTCGAACGCGTTCGTGTAACCCGGCGGCGCGCTGACCTCGACCACGCAGACGTCCTGCGGGGCCCGCAGGTTCTCGACGGTGACGGCGCCGGTCTTGCCGTCGGTGGTGACGACGGCGGGCTTGCCGTCGGCGCCGTTGAGCGGCTTGCCGTCCTGGTCGAGCGCGGCCGTCGCCTTGTCCGCGCCGGTGATCCGCAGGACCGCGCCGCCGACCCCCTTGCCGCTGTCCGCGTCCACCTTGGTCACCTGCACCGCGCCCGGTTTCGCGACGTTGACGACGCCCTGGGCGGTCAGTTCCTTCTCGCCGCCGGTCGACACGACCCGCTGGACACCGGTGTTCACCGGCGCCCGCACGTACGGCCGGTCGGCGGGCGCGGTGAGCGACGCGGCCAGCTCCGGCTTGTCGCCGGTCGGCGTCAGCGAGACCTTCACCGTGCCGTCCGCACCGGTCTTGAGGGTGACGTCCTTCGCCGCGGCCTGCGGGCTCGAGTTGCCCGCGTCGGCCGTGGCGGCCGTGCCCTCGGCGAGGGTGGCGGCGGTCGCCGTCAGCTTCACGTCGACGTCGGCGACGCCCTTGCCCTTGGCGTTCTTGACCGTCACCGTCCACTCGCCGGCGGTGCCGACGTGCTGGTCTTCCTTCGGCGTGGTGACCGACGCGGTCCACGGGCCGCGGTTCGTCTCGGCCTCGGTCGTCAGCCGGTCCACGGCGGCCTTCGCGTCCGCGGGCAGCTTGCCCAGGTGGAAGTCCGCGTCGTAGCCGATCTTGTCGGCGGTCAGCGACGGGTCGAGGTCGGCGGCCGAGCGCGGCGCGGCCGTCCAGGAGTGCAGCAGGTGCGCGAGCGCCGCGGCCTCCTCGGGCTTCTTCGTGTCGCCGTAGCGCAGCAGCAGGTAGGAGATGTTCGCCGCCTGGTCCGCGGGCAGCTTCGTGCCCCACTTCGTCAGCAGCTCGTCACCCGGCTTGTACTCCTCGTCGGTGTTCGGGGCCTTGAGCTGGAAGCTCACGCAGAACACCTGCTGCCCGCCGACGATGTAGGAGCCCAGCCAGTTGCGGCTCGGCGTCGGGTTCATCGGCTGGCCCGGCTTGACCTCGTAGCCGATGCCCTCCTGTGACGCCGCCGACGCCGCCGGGGCGCCGACGGTCACCGAGAGCGCGCCCAGCAGGGCCGCGGCGACCAGGCCGGTGAGCGCGCGACGACCCGCGCGGTGGTTCGGGGACCACACCATGGTGTGTCGACTCCTTCGATGGTCCGCGCCGACGTCGGGGGCGTCGTCGCAGGTCACACGTTTGATCACAATCCAGGCACGCTTTCGGTGAGTTACCGACCACGCCAGGTGAGCGTCTCGCCGCGGAGTCGAAAATGTCTAGCGTCCATCGGGTGCCTGTCGGTGAACGGTCGTGGCGTCCGTCGCATACGGTGTGCGCGAGGACCGCTGATCAGCCGTCGAGTAAAGTCGTCTTTACTCGACGGGAACCGCGCGTCCCCGGCGGTCGTTGGACCCTATGCAGCCTTGATTCACGCAGCGTTGATTCACAGAGCAGCAGATCCAGGAGGATCAGGTGCGTTCCAGTAGCAACCCGGCGTTCCGCAACCTGCCAAAGGGCGGAACTCAGACTTACGGCCAGTACGGCCCCCCGGTGGGCTTCAATCAGCCCCAGGGTGGCGTGCCCGGGTACGGCCCGGGACAGGTCTCCGCCAACGAGGGCGACCGCCCGATGACCGTCGACGACGTCGTCGTGAAGACGGGCATCAGCCTCGGCGTCACGCTGCTCGTCGGGATCGTCACCGCGATCTGGGCGCAGAACCAGCTGGCCGACACCGGCCGGCTGTCCGTCGCGCTCATCGGGGCGATGCTCGGCGGCCTGGTCGTCGGGCTCGTGATCTCCCTGGTGATCATTTTCAAACAGAAGGCGAGCGCGCCACTGACGCTCGTCTACTCGGCCGCCGAAGGTCTCTTCCTCGGCGCGGTGAGCGGCGTGTTCGAAGCGATCTACCCGGGTATCGCGCTGCAGGCGATCATCGGCACGATGGGTGTCTTCATCGGCATGCTGGTGGTCTACAAGACCGGCGCCGTGAAGGTCACGCCGAAGCTGACCAAGTGGATCGTCGGCGCCGTCGTCGGTGTCGCGATCCTCATGCTGTTCAACCTGATCAGCGCGCTGGCCTTCGGCTTCAACCCGCTGCGTGACGGCGGCCCGATCGCCATCATCTTCAGCATCGTCTGCATCGGCATCGCGGCCTTCAGCTTCCTGCTCGACTTCGACCAGGCGGACCGGATGATCCGCGAGGGCGTGCCGTCGAAGTGGGCGTGGTACGTCGCCTTCGGCCTGATGACGACCCTGGTCTGGCTGTACCTGGAGATCCTGCGGCTGCTGTCGTACCTCCGCGAGTAATCTGGCTCACAGTCCTACAGTGAAGGCGCTCCGTAATCAACGGGGCGCCTTTTCTGTCGGTTAATGCCCCATACGTGGACCCCGCTGCGGCTACTGATCACACTGCGTGTTTGATGTGCCGGTCGGTTCTCTTATTTCACATGTGTGAGGTTCACAGTGAGCGTTCCCCCTCCGGCCCCCGGGGGCCAGCAGCCGGTGGGTCAGCCCGATCCCTACGGGCCGCCTCCCGGCGGCCAGCCGCAGCAGCAGTACGGCCAGCCGCAGTACGGCACGCCGCCGCAGGGCCAGCCGCAGCCGCAGTACGGCACGCTGCCCCAGGGCCAGCCGGTCCAGGGGCAGCCGGGCCAGTACGGGCCGCCGCCCGGCCAGTTCGGCCAGCCCGGTTTCCCGCCCGCGCCGCCCGTCGCGCCGAAGAAGTCGAAGGCGCTCTGGATCCGCCTCGCGATCGTCGCGGTGATCGTGGTCGTCGGCGGCACGCTGGTGATCATCAACTTCGCGAAGTCGCCGGGGAGCTCCGCCGTCGGCGACTGCCTGACGATCACCCAGTTCAGCACGGGCGGCGACGACCCGGTCAAGGCCGACTGCGCCGACGTGAACGCGAACGTGAAGATCGGTGCCAAGCTCGACAGCGCCAGCGACGAGTGCCCGGGTGGCGCCGAGTCGCCGTACGACACCTACTCCGTCACGGGCAGCAGCTCCTACAAGCTGTGCCTGATGGTCAACGCCAAGCAGGGGGACTGCCTGGCGAACCTGACCTCCAAGACCGAGGGTTACAAGAAGGTGCCGTGCAGCGACCCGAGCGGTGAAGCCGAGGTCGTGAAGGTCGTCGAAGGCCAGGCCGACAAGAACGCCTGTGGTGACAGCCAGGACGTCATCGCCGTGGCGTACCCGCAGCCCGCGCGAACGATGTGCTTCAAGGCGAAGAAGTAGTAGTTCTCAGCTCACCGAAGGCCTCCTCGCGTGCTCGCGAGGGGGCCTTCGATGTAACCGGGGGTTGCGCCGTCCGTTCCACCTGGTGTTTGTCCCACTGTGCGACGAGCTGCCACGGACCTGGCCGCCGCGGCCGCTGTCCAACCCCGTTCCGGCGGACCGCATCTGCCGAGGCGTTTTTTGTCGGTGGCCCCCGGTACCCTCGCGACGGAAACCACCAACTGGGGGAATTGTTCTTATGTCAACGGAAAGTACGGCCACCGCGCCGCAGGGTGACGCGCTCGACGCGAGGGTGCTGAAGGTCGCGTCCGTCGTGGTCCTCGGCGCCATCATGGCGATCCTGGACACCACGGTCGTCAACGTCGCGCTGCAGAAGCTCACGATCGAGTTCTCGACGTCGTTCGACGTCATCCAGTGGGTCTCCACCGGGTACCTGCTCGCGCTCGCCACGGTGATCCCGGTCACCGGCTGGGCGTCCGACCGGTTCGGCACCAAGCGGCTCTACATGATCGCGATCGTGCTGTTCCTGGCCGGCTCGATGCTCGCGGGCGTGGCGTGGAACATCGAAACGCTGATCCTGTTCCGCGTCCTGCAGGGCTTCGGCGGCGGCATGCTGATGCCGTGCGGCATGACGATCATGACCCGCGCGGCCGGTCCGCAGCGGATCGGGCGCGTGATGGCGGTGCTGGGCGTGCCGATGCTGCTGGGCCCGATCGGCGGCCCGATCCTGGGCGGCTGGCTGGTCGACGCGGTGAGCTGGCGCTGGATCTTCTTCATCAACGTGCCGATCGGCGTCGTCACGCTGCTGCTGTCGTGGCGGCTGCTGCCGAAGGACGCCCCGGAGCCGTCCGGGCGCTTCGACTTCGTGGGCATGCTGATGGTCTCGCCCGGCCTGGCGGCGCTGATCTTCGGCGTCTCGAAGATCCCGTCCGCGGGCGGGATCGGCGCCGTCGAGGTGTGGCTGCCGGCGCTGGCCGGGCTGGTGCTGCTGGCCGGGTTCGTGGTGCGCGCGCTGAAGGTGCCGAACCCGCTGGTGGACCTGCGGCTGTTCAAGAACCGCACGTTCACGGTCGCGATGGTGACGATGTCGCTGTTCTTCGTCGCGTTCCTCGGCGGGATGATGCTGCTGCCGACGTACTTCCTGCTGGTGCGCGGCGAAACCACGCTGCACGCCGGGCTGCTGCTGGCTCCGCAGGGCTTCGGCGCGATGATCATGATGCCGATCACCGGGCGGCTGGCCGACAAGGTCGGGGCGCGGAAGATCGTGCTGCCGGGCCTGGTGCTGATCATCGGCTCGATGGCGATGCTGACCCAGGTCACCGCGACCACGCCGTACCCGGTCCTGCTGTCGGCGCTGTTCGTGATGGGCCTCGGCATGGGCTGCACGATGATGCCGATCACGACGTCGGCGCTGCAGACGCTGCAGCCGAAGGACATGGCCCGCGCGTCCACGGCGACGAACATCGTCCAGCAGACCGCGGGCGCGATCGGCTCGGCGGTCATGGCGACGATCCTCGCGGCCCTGCTGGCGGGCAAGTTCGGCGTCCCGACGGCCCAGGGCCAGCTCGCGGCCACGGCGGCCATCCTGAACCCTGCTTCGCATTCCGCCGCAACGGGCCTGGCGGCGGACGCCTTCTCGACGACGTTCGTGTGGTCCCTGGTCCTGGTGTCCCTGTGCCTGATTCCGGCGTTCTTCCTGCCGAAGACCAAACCAGCGGCGCCGGCCACCTCGGAAGGCGACGAGATCACCCCGCCGGTGATGGTCCACTAGCCGGTCTGCCGCGGCTGGTCGTGGGGGGGGGGGTGGGGTGGGGCCCCCCCGACAACCCCCCCCCCCCCCCGGCGGGGGGGGGGCCCGGGGGACGCCCCCCCCGGAAGGGAGAGCGGGCGGGGGGGGC